>NZ_JAQMHU010000060.1:0-4394 GCF_028307415.1 Curtobacterium uvaldense
CCCCGCGGGGGCGGGGGGGTTTTGGTGTGGTGGTGTTGTTTGGGTTTTGTTTTTTTTTTTTTTTTTTTTTGGGGGGGGGGGGGGGGGGGGGGGGGGGGGGGGCGGGGGGGGGGGGGGGGGGGCCCCCCCCCCCCCCCCCCCCCCCCCCCCGTCCGTGGCAGGCGCCACGCGCCGTGGTCGCGACCACTGTGACCGGCACCGCACACGACGACGGGCCCCGCGCCTGCTGTGTGCGCGGGGCCCGTCATCCGTGCGGGTGGTGCGGTGTCTAGCGGACCGAGACCGGGGTCTCGTCGCGCTCCTCGTAGAGGACGTAGCCCTCTTCACCGTGGACCGCGGTGTCGATGCCGGCGACCTCGTCCTCGGTCTTCACGCGGAAGCCGATCGTCTTCTCGATGGCGAAGCCGATCACGAAGGCCAGGACGAACGAGTAGACCAGGACGGCTGCGGCGGCGACGGCCTGCTTGCCGAGCTGCTCGAAGGAGCCCGAGTAGATGAGACCGGTGTCGTCGGCGAAGAAGCCGAGGTAGAGCGTGCCGAAGATGCCGCCGACGAGGTGGACGCCCACGACGTCGAGCGAGTCGTCGAAGCCGAGCTTGTACTTGAGGTCGATCGCGAAGCAGCAGACCACACCGGCGAGGAAGCCGAGCAGGATGCCCCAGCCCGGGGTGAGCGCGGCGCAGGCCGGGGTGATCGCGACGAGACCGGCGACGGCACCCGAGGCGGCACCGACCGAGGTGGCCTTGCCGTCCTTGAGCTTCTCGATGAGGAGCCATCCGAGGATCGCGGCGGCCGGAGCGGCGAGCGTGTTCACCCAGGCGAGGGCGGCGATGCCGTCAGCGGCGCCCTCCGAGCCGGCGTTGAAGCCGAACCAGCCGAACCAGAGGATGGCCGCACCGAGGAGCACGAAGGGCGGGTTGTGCGGCTTGTGCGCGCCCTTGGCGAAGCCGACGCGCTTGCCGAGCACGAGCGCCAGGGCGAGACCCGCGGCGCCGGCGTTGATGTGCACCGCGGTGCCACCGGCGAAGTCGATGACGCCCCACGTGGCGAACATGCCCGAGGTGAGGTTGAAGACCCAGGAGGCGACCGGGAAGTAGACGACGGTGACCCAGACGCCGGCGAAGATCATCCACGCGCCGAACTTCGCGCGGTCGGCGATCGCGCCGGAGATCAGGGCGACGGTGATGATCGCGAAGGTGGCCTGGAAGCCGACGAACGCCATCGACGGGTACGCGGCGTTGATCGTCGAGGCCTTGGCCTCCTCGAACGCCTGGCCGAGGCCGATCTGGTTCCAGTCGATGCTGAAGAACCCGACGATGCCCGCGACGTTCGTGCCCTCGCCGTGGTTCGCGAAGGCGATCGCGTAGCCGTAGAGCACCCAGAGGACGCCGACCAGGGCGATCGCTCCGAAGGACATCATCATCATGCTGATGACGGACTTGGCCTTCACCAGGCCGCCGTAGAAGAAGGCCAGGCCGGGTGTCATGAACAACACCAGCGCCGCCATGATCAACACGAATGCCGTGTTGCCCTGATCAAGCATCTGTTCACCTCTCGCGATTGCAGTGCGGCTCTCGGGACCGCCCTCGGGTGCTGACGAGTCTGGCGACACGACGTTTCGCGAGGGAGCACGATGTGTTTCGCGGGTGTAACGCGTGGGGCTCCCGTGTGAACGGTGTGTTTCCGGACACCGGATGACGGGTCCGACACCGCTGACGGGACGCAGCGAGGGCCGGACGGTCGCGCGCGTCCGACGGGAGGCCCGTGGCGGTGTCGCCACGGGCCTCCCGTCAGACGGTGGCTCAGTCGGCCGCGCGGGACAGCGCGACCACGCGCGACGCGGCCCGCAGGTACTTCTTGCGGTAGCCGCCGTCGAGCATCGCCTGCGGGTACACCTGGTCGAGCGGCGTACCGGACGCGACGATCCGCACCTGCGCGTCGTAGAGGCGGTCGACGAGCGCCACCCAGCGCAGTGCGTCGGTCTGGTCGGTGAACGCCTGCACGTCGGTCAGCCCGACGGCGTCGAGCCCGTCCACCAGCGCGACGTACTTCGACGGGTGCACGGTCGCCAGGTGGTCCACGACCGCTCGGAAGTCGTCGAGCGTCGTCGCCCCACCGGGCAGCGCACCGACGACGTCCCCGACCACCCGCGCCGACTCGTCCACGGCCCGACGGCGGTAGTCGAGCCCGTCGATCCGCATCGTCTCGAACCGGTCGGACATCGCCTGGATCTCGCGCAGGAAGTCCTGCGCGGCGAACCGGCCCTCGCCCAGCGCACCGGGCGGGGTGTTCGACGTCGCCGCGAAACGCGTGCCCGACTCGGACAGCTCCTTGATGAGCCGGGTCATCACCATCGTGTCGCCCGGGTCGTCGAGCTCGAACTCGTCGATGCACACCAGGGACGTCCCACGGAGCAGGTCGACCGTGCCCTGGAACCCGAGCGCGCCGACGAGCGCGGTGTACTCGATGAACGTGCCGAACGTCTTCCGCGACGGCTCCGCGTGGTAGGCCGCGGCGAGCAGGTGCGTCTTGCCGACACCGAACCCGCCGTCGAGGTACACGCCGGAGCGCGCCGGCTGGACCGGTTCGCGGCGGCGGCCGAACAGCCCGCGCCGCGCTGGCTCCGGCCGCGTCGCGACGAAGGCCTCGACCGCGTCGCGCACCGCCGCCTGCGACGGGTACTCGGGGTCCGGCCGGTAGCTGGCGAACGACGCGTCGGCGAACTGCGGCGGCGGGACGAGCGCGGCGGCCATCTGCTGCGGCGTCACCTGCGGATCACGGTCGACGAGGTGTGCAGGCAAGTGTGGCCCCTCCGGGAAGCATGTCGTGCGGTGTCACGTTGCAGGTGGCGGTCGGTACGTCCGCGTACCGTTGCCCGCGGGCACCGAGGACCGATCCTATGCCTCGCCCGCCCCGCTCGTCCCGCAGCCTGGAGGTACCCCCGATGACCGCACCGGTCGACCCGTCCGAGAAGTTCGCCGCCTACGCCCACCCCGAGCGCCTGGTGTCGACCGAGTGGCTCCAGGAGCAGCTCGACGCCGGTACCGGGTCCCCCGACCTCGTGGTCGTCGAGTCCGACGAGGACGTCCTGCTCTACGAGACGGGCCACGTCCCCGGCGCGGTGAAGATCGACTGGCACACCGACCTCAACGACCCCGTCCAGCGCGACTACATCGACGGCGAGGCCTTCGCCCGGCTCGTCGGCGGCAAGGGCATCGGCCGCGACACCACCGTCGTCATCTACGGCGACAAGAACAACTGGTGGGCCGCGTACGCCCTCTGGGTGTTCACGCTGTTCGGCCACGAGGACGTCCGGCTGCTCGACGGTGGCCGGGCGAAGTGGATCGCCGAGGACCGCGCGGTCACGACCGACCGCACCGAGGTCACCCCGGTCGAGTACCCCGTCGTGGAGCGCCGCGACGAGCAGGTCCGCGCCTTCAAGGAGGACGTGCTCGAGCACCTCGGCAAGCCGCTCATCGACGTGCGCAGCGCACCCGAGTACTCCGGCGAGCGCACCACGGCCCCGGACTACCCGGAGGAGGGCGCCCTGCGCGCCGGACACGTCCCGACCGCCGTCAACATCCCCTGGGCCACCGCGGCCGCTCCCGACGGCACGTTCAAGAGCCGGCAGGAACTGGACGCCGTCTACCGCGACGGTGCCGGCATCGGGGATGCCGACGAGGTCATCGCCTACTGTCGCATCGGCGAGCGCTCGAGCCACACCTGGTTCGTGCTGCAGCACCTGCTCGGCTACGACAACGTCCGCAACTACGACGGTTCGTGGACCGAGTGGGGCAGCGCCGTGCGCGTCCCGATCGCCACGGGCACCGAGCCGGGTACCGTTCCCACCCGATGAGCACCGAACTCCCCCGTCCCCTCGCCGAGATCCGCGACGACTTCCTCGAACTCTCGCAGCAGGACCGCCTCCAGCTGCTCCTCGAGTTCTCCGACGAGCTGCCTGCGCTGCCCGAGCGGCTGCAGGGGCACGAGGACGAGCTCGAGCGCGTCGAGGAGTGCCAGTCCCCCGTCTTCATCACCGTCACGGTGGGTGCGGAGGGCGATGCGCCGGACGTGGTCCGGATGCACGCGACGGCGCCGCGCGAGGCACCGACCACCCGTGGCTTCGCGTCGATCCTGGCGCAGGGGCTGTCCGGGTTGTCCGTACCCGAGGTCCTGGCGGTCCCGGTGGACTACCCGCTGACGCTCGGACTCACCGAGGCGGTCAGCCCGCTGCGGATCCGGGGCATGGTCGGCATGCTCGGTCGGGTGCAGCGGCAGGTGCAGGCGGCCGCTGCGGACTGATGGCGGTCTCCTGACGGACGGGAGGGGGGGGGGGGGGGGGGGGGGGGGGGGGGGGGGGGGGGGGGGGGGGGGGGGGGGGGGGGGGGGGGGGG
>NZ_JAQMHU010000061.1:0-4128 GCF_028307415.1 Curtobacterium uvaldense
CGGGCCGGGGGGGGGGGGGGGGGGGGCGCCGGGCGCCGCCCCCCCCCCCCCCCCCCCCCCGCCGCCCGCCCCCCCCCCCCCCCCCCCCCCCCGCGGTCGGTGGACGGACCGTCGAGGGTCAGGCGGGCATCTTCCCGAGCACGTCGATGACGTACGCGGTGGTGCCGTCCTGCTGGTGCACGATCGCCAGGACCTGGTCGCCGACACGGTGGCCGAGGACGGCGTTCCGCACGCCGTCGATGACCTGGCCCTTCGCGAGCGGGATCGCCTGTGCGCCCGATCCGTCGGTCCAGCTCGAGCCGACGACGGACGAGTCGCCGTTGCTGCCGGCCCACGAGACGGCCGTGTACTTGATGACCGCGGTGTCCTTCGCGGTGAGCTCCGCCCCGGACCCCTTGCGGAGCAGGTGCAGCGCGTCGTCCTTCGGGGCGCTCCACGACGGGATCGTGATGCCGGGCGCACCCGACGGCGCGAGGACGACGGCGGGCATGCCGTCGCCGGCGAGCTGCGGCGTGCCGGTCGCCCGGGCGTCGAAGGCCTGCTTGACGTCCATGACCGCGATCACGGCGTCCTCGGCCTTGCGAGACGTGCCGGATCCGGCGGTCGCGCTCCCGCTCAGCTCGCTCTTCGGCAGGGCGACGGCGAGCCGGTCGCCCACGTGGGCGCACTCGAGCGCGGTGCCCAGGGGGCCGTAGTTCGCAGCGCCCGCGGTGATCGGGGCGGTCTGCCCGGAGTACCCGCTGGTCTGCGCGACCTGACCGGTGCTGCCGTCGACGAGGGTGTACTCGACGAGGACCGGCGTCCCCTCCTCGATCTGGCGGCCGTCGCCGGAGCGCAGGACCGACACCTGCGTGCCCGTCGTGGTCAGCCCGGACGGCACCGACACCTTCGGCTCCTTGCCGAACGCACCGGACGCCGTCACCGCTGCCGACGCGGCACCGGGAGCCGGGCAGGAGGACGCGGCCGTACCGGCCCCGCTGGCGGCGCACCCCGTCAGGGACGCGGCGAGGCCGATGGTGACCAGGAGTGCGGGGATGGTGCGCACGGACCCTCTTTCCGTTCGGTGCTGGACGGGCATGCGTAGCCTAGCGGTCGCCGTCAGCGGCATCGTGCGAGGCATCCGGGGTGCCTTCGGCGCCGCCGTGCGCGATCCCCTGCGCGTCCGTCGAGGCCTCGGCAGCGGCGACCCTGCGCGCCTGGGCCGCTGCCTGACGGGCGACCTTCCGGAGCTTCTTGTCGCTGGCGGACCGCTCGCCGACGGCGCCGGGGGTCCAGGCCTCGACGTCCTCGTCCGAGAACTCGGCCTTGCCTGCACGACGCTTCAGGTTCGGCAGCACGACGCCGTCGGCGAGGCGTCGGGCGGTCACGAGGAACCCGGTGTGGCCGACCATCCGGTGGTCCGGACGGACGGCGAGACCCTCCACGTGCCAGGTGCGCACGAGGGTCTCGCTCGACTGCGGGTCCGTGAAGCGCCCGGTGTCCCGCAGCGCCTCGGCCGTGCGGGACAGCTGCGTGACCGTCGCCACGTAGCAGACGACGAGCCCGCCGGGGACGAGCGCGTCCGCCGCGGCGTCGACGCACTCCCACGGCGCGAGCATGTCGAGGACCACGCGGTCGATGCTCTGCGGTCCGGTGGCGCCGGGGAGCTCCTCGACGAGGTCGCCGACGGTCACCGACCAGTTGTCCGGCACGGCGCCGAGGAACGTGCCGACGTTGCCGCGCGCGATGGCGGCGAACTCCTCGCGGCGCTCGAACGACTGCAGCCGGCCGGTCGGGCCGATCGCCCGGAGGAGGAAGAGCGAGAGTGCTCCCGAGCCGACGCCGGCCTCGACGACCCGGGCGCCCGGGAAGACGTCCGCGAAGGCGACGATCTGGGCGGCGTCCTTCGGGTAGACGATGGCCGCGCCCCGGGGCATCGACATCACGTAGTCGTTGAGGAGCGGCCGGAGCGCGAGGTACTCGTCGCCGGTGCTCGCCCGGATCACGGAGCCGTCGGGCTGCCCGATCACGTCGTCGTGCCGGAGCACGCCGCGGTGGGTGTGGTACTCGCCGGCGGTCTCGAGCGAGAGCGTCGTGAGCTTGCCCTTCGGGCCGGTGAGCTGCACGCGGTCACCGGCGCGGAACGGACCGCGCGGCGGGGTGTGCGGGGCGCCACCGGCGGTGTGCGGCAGGGCGACGACGTCGTCCTGCGAGGGCTGCTGGGTCTGCTCGGTCATCGGCTCGCCGTCTCGGTACGGGCCGCGAGGGCCGGGCTGGTCAGTTCGACGAGGCGGTCGACGTCCACGTCCGCCAGCGTCGTCAGGTGCACGTCGCCACCGGCGATCTCGGACAGCGGCACGATGTGCTCGACCGCGACGGTGACGGCACCGGAGGCCACGGCCGAGGCGACCCCGGTGGCCGAGTCCTCGATCGCGATGCACGCGGTGGGGTCGACCCCGAGCTGCGCCGCCGCGGCCAGGTAGGCGTCCGGGTGGGGCTTCGGACGGTCGACGTCGTCGCCGGCGACGACCACGCGGAAGCCACGGGCCCCGAGGGCGTCGGCGGTGACGAGCGCCATCGTGCGGCGGGACATCGTCACCAGCGCAGTCGGGATGCCGCGGTCGTGCAGCTCCTCGACGAGTTCGCGGGCGCCGGGACGCCAGGGGAGCTCACCGCCCTGCAGGCGCTGCGTCACGTAGTCGGTCATCCACAGGACGATCTCCTCGACGTCCATGTCGACGCCCCGGTCGCGGAGGATCTCACCCGACCGCTCGAGCCCGCTCCCGACCAGGGAGAGGCCGTCCTCGTGGGTCCACTCGGCGCCGTACCGGTCGGTCAGCTCGACCTGGGACTGCTGCCAGATCGGTTCGGTGTCGATGATCGTGCCGTCCATGTCCCACAGCACGGCTGCGGGGAGGACGCGTTCGGGGTGCTGGGCGGTCACGGGCGACGAGTCTACCGGGGCACCGACCGGCGCCGCGGTTCCGCTCGGGGCGGACGGAGGGGTGCCTGCGGGCGGCTCCGGCATATCCTGGGTGATCGACCGTGTCCGGCCGCGCGCGATCACCGTGCGCGCCCCGCTCCACCACCAGGAGGCCCCTCCGTGCCACAGCACTCCCCCTTCAGCGACGGCCGGCTGCTCGTCGTCGCCTTCGAGGGCTGGAACGACGCCGGCGAGGCTGCGAGCGGCCTCGCCCGCCGGATCGTCGACGCGCTGGAACTCGACGAGCTGCGCGAGATCGACGGCGAGCGGTACGTCGACTACCAGTTCAACCGGCCGGAGGTCGGCACCGCGGAGGACGGTTCCCGAGCCATCCGCTGGCCCCGCATCGTCCTGCACGGGCCCGGCGCCGAGGGGCGTCCGGTCATCGGCGCGGCCGGCTCCGAGACCGAGCGCGACGTGTTCGTGCTGGTCGGGCCGGAGCCGTCCCGGACCTGGCGGGGGTTCTGTGCGGAGGTCATCGACCTCGCCGACGTGTACTCGATCGACGCGGTGGTGTTCGTCGGCGCGATGCTGGCGGACGTCCCGCACACCCGACCGATCTCGGTGTTCGTGTCGAGCGAGAACGCCGGTGTCCGTGCGGCGTTCGACGTCGACCGGTCGACGTACGAGGGACCGACCGGCATCCTCGGCGTGCTCTCCGACGCGATGGACACCGCGGGACTCACCACGCTCTCCCTGTGGGCCTCGGTCCCCCACTACGTGCACAACTCGCCGTCGCCGAAGGCCACCCTGTCCCTCCTCGACAAGATCGAGGAGCTCGCCGACGTCACGGTCCCGCGGGGCAGCCTGCTCGACGAGGCCACCGAGTGGGAGGAGGGCATCGACGCCCTCGCCGCCGACGACGAGGACATGGCGAGCTACATCGGCCAGCTCGAGCAGGCCCGCGACACGGTCGACTCCCCCGAGGCGTCGGGGGACGCGATCGCGCAGGAGTTCGAGCAGTACCTCCGCCGACGCGAGCGCAAGGACGGCAAGGACGGCGGCACCGCCGGCGGCGAGGGTCCGTGGCGGCCCCCGCAGCCGCCGCAGCAGTAGTCGCGACCACGGGACGGACGGGAGGCGCGGTGCCGGCTGGCACCGCGCCTCCCGTCCGTCCCGTCGTCCGCACGCGCTCCGGTCGCACGACGTGCCGCTCACCTCTGGGG
>NZ_JAQMHU010000062.1:0-3504 GCF_028307415.1 Curtobacterium uvaldense
CCCCCCCCCCCCCGCCCCCCCCCCCCCCCCCCCCCCCCCCCCCCCCCCCCCCCCCCCCCCCCCCCCCCCCCCCCCCCTGGGCGGTGCCGCGCTCAGTGGGCGAGCGGCAGCCAGACGCGCATCGGTGCGGGGCCGCGGTTCGCCCAGGCGTAGTACGGCACGGCGGTCGCGGTGACGGCCTGGAGGCCGGTGGTCGCGTCGGCGGGACCGGCCGTGGTCGCGGAGCCGGCCGCGTCGGTGACGGGGGTCGCCCCGGCGGGACCGGCCGCGGTCGCGGAGCCGGCCGCTTCGGTCACGGGGGTGGCGTCGGCGGGGTGCGTCGCGCCTCCCGTCCGCTCCAGCCGTCGGTACGGCCACGCCGCCTGCTCGTGCCGCGCCGGAGCGTGCCCGGCGACGCGCAGCGTGACGACGCCGTCGAGCAGGTCGTCGCGGCGCTCCTCGGTTACCGGCGCGCTCGCGTCGACCGTCAGGTCGTCGACCGTGAAGCCCTGCTGGTCCGCCTGCTCGACGGCGTAGACGAGCGGCCCGCGCTCGATCGCCACCTGGCCCCGTGCCGCGTCGATGCGGGGATCCGCCACGTAGCGGTGCGGCGTCGTGTCGAAGGCGAGCTCGACGGTGTCACCGGCCGTCCACGCGCGCTCGACCACGTGCAGGGTGCCGGGCTCCGGGGTCGCGGTGCCGTCGGGGGTGGTCACGGTGGTGGTGTCCGACCACGCCGGGATGCGGAGTCCGAGCGCCAGGGGGCCGTCCTCGGTCACCGTGACGACCACGCGGCCGTCGTGCGGGTAGCCGGTCGCGACGCGGACGGGGCCGAGGTCGGCGTCCGCGTACTGGTGGACCTGCAGGCCGCCGTCGGTCGCCGTCGCCAGGTACCCGTCGAGGCTCGCGAACGTGCGCATGATGTTCGGCGGGCAGCAGGCGCAGTCGAACCAGCCGCGACGTCCGTGGGCGGGGGAGCGGTTCTCGTCCTGGTGCGCGCCGTCGCGGTGCTGCAGCGGGTTGACGTAGAAGTACTCGGTGCCGGCGAGGCTCACGCCGGGCAGGAACGCGTTGTAGAGCAGGCGCTCGATCGCATCGGCGTACACGGGCTTCCCCGTCGCGAGCAGCAGCCGCCACGCCCACTGGATGCCGCCGATGGCCGCGCACGTCTCGGCGTAGCCGCGGTCCGTCGGGAGCTCGTACGGGTCGCCGAACGCCTCCCAGTCCCAGCGGGCGCCGAGGCCGCCGGTGATGAACGCCTTCGTGGCCGTCATGTCCGCGAACTGGCGCTCGCTCGCCGTGAGGAGCTCGGTGTCGCCGGTCTCGATCGCGACGTCCACGGCACCGGCGGCCAGGTAGACGGCGCGGACGGCGTGGCCCTCGACGGTGGTGGCCTCGCGGACGGGGACCCGGTCGGAGAAGTACGTCGGCTCGCCGCCGGCGCGCTCGATGATGCCGCGCCCGCGGGCGTCGACGAACCAGTGCGCCAGGTCGAGGTAGGCGCGGGTGCCGGTCTCGCGGTACAGCTCGACGAGCCCCATCTCGACGACGGGGTGGCCGTCGACGTCCTGGGTGCGGTCGTCACCCGGGCCGAACGTCCGGACGAGGTGGTCGGCGTTCCGCACGGCCACCTCGAGCAGGCCGGTGTCACCCGTGGCGCGGTGCTGCGCGACCGCGGCCTGGTACAGGTGCCCGGCGCAGTACATCTCGTGGCTCCACTTCAGGTCGACGTACCGCTCGCCCCCGCCCCGGACCTGCTGCACCGAGTCGAGGTAGCCGTCCTCCGCCTGCGCCCTGGCGTAGAGCGCTGTCACCTCGCGCTGCAGCTCGAGCAGGTCGTCGGCCGGGGCCCGGCCGTACTCCCACGCAACGGCCTCGAGCCACTTCGTCACGTCGGAGTCCATGAAGATCGGCCCGACCGCCTCGCCCTGCTCGTCGCCCGCGGCGATGCGCAGGTTCCGGAAGTTCCCTGCGTCGCGGAGGCGCTCGTACCCGCTGCGGACGGCGTCGCGACCGTTGCGGTCCTGGCGCAGTGCCCAGAAGCCCCCGGTGATGCGCGCAGCGCCGGCGGGGAGCGGACGGGACACCAGGTGTGCACCCGCGGTCGGGAGGACCGGGGTCGCGGTCCGCGCCCCGCGTCCCGTCGCGGGGGTGGCCGTCGGGGTTCCGGTCGTGGTGGTCATGGCGCCTCCTTGCGTCTGACTGGCGGCCGTCCGTGCGGAAAGCGCTTTCCGGGACGACCGTACGACAGGTGGTGCGGCAGCACAAGAGCGCAGTCGCCTAGGATCGGCGCGGGCTCGGTCGGCCGGGCCCCTGCCGGAAAGGACGTTGCCGTGGCCACGGACCGCAGAGCCCGACTCGCTCGCATCAGCGACGTCGCAGCGCTCGCCGGGGTGTCCATCGGGACGGCGTCGAAGGCGCTGAACGACACCGGGCAGCTGCGCGACGAGACCCGGGCGCGGGTCAAGGACGCGGCGGAGAAGCTCGGGTTCGTCGGCGACGCACGTGCCCGTGCGCTGTCCTCCGGTCGGACGTGGACGGTCGGCATGGTGACGACCGACTCGTTCGGACGGTTCACGATGCCGGTGCTGCTCGGGGCCGAGGACGCCCTCTCCGCCGGCGAGGTGATGGTCCTGGTCGCCGACACCCGCGACGACCACGTGCGCGAGGCCCACTACCTCCGGTCGCTCGTCGCCCGCGGCGTCGACGGCATCATCGTCACCGGCCGCTCCGCCGATGCCCGGCCGCCGATCGAGGTGCCGGTCCCGGTGCCCGTCGTCTACGCGCTGACCCCGTCCACCGACCCCGCGGACGTCTCGATCACACTCGACGACCCCGCCGGCGCTGCTGCTGCGGCGGCGCACCTCGTCGGACTCGGGCGGCATCGGGTCGCCGTCGTCACGGGCCCGCAGGACGCGCGGTCGGCGGTCGACCGGGCGCGCGGGGCTGCCCCGGTGCTCGGTGACCGGATGGTGGGCGCTCCGATGCACGGGGAGTGGTCCGAGCGCTGGGGGCGGCAGGCCGTCGACCTGCTCGACCGGGAGCCGTCCGCGGTGGACGCGGTGCTGTGCGGGAACGACCAGATCGCCCGTGGCGTGTGCGACCGACTGCGGGAGACCGGGCGGTCGGTGCCGGGGGACGTCGCCGTGACCGGGTACGACGACTGGGACGTGGTGGCGCTCGCGTCGCGGCCCCCGCTGACCACCGTCGACATGCGGCTCGACGAGCTCGGTCGCATCGCGGGCCGGGCGCTGCTCGAGCTCGTGGCCGGAGGGAGTCCGGTCTCGACGGCCGTCACCCCGTCGCTCGTCGTCCGCGAGAGCACCCTCGGCGCGTAGTCCGGCGGCAGGCGCGCGGTCGCCAGGCGGCGGGCGGGGGTGCCCGGCTGCGCGAGCGGGCACGACCCGCCGCGGGCGTGCCGCCGAGCGGGCACGACCTGCCGCGGGGTTGCCGCCGAGCGGGCGAGATGTGTCGGCGAGGGGGGCCAAGGGTGACAGATCGTGCCCGCTCGGTGGGGCTCGGCAC
>NZ_JAQMHU010000063.1:0-3315 GCF_028307415.1 Curtobacterium uvaldense
CCTTCGAGGACCCGCCGGGACTCGTTCCCAGCGGTTGCTGTTCACGGATGAGACGGGCTGACACCGAGATTCGTCACGTCCCCCGTTCCGTGTCGGGCATTTCCCCAGGAAACGGACTTCGAGGGCCGTTCCTGTACCCCGATCTGCCACCGGAGTGCTCGTTGTGGTGCGCAACCGGACAGTGTCGGTGCGCTCCGGTCGGAAGACGCACGTCGACGACGGACGGGAGGCGCGACACCGGTCCGGTGCCGCGCCTCCCGTCCGTCCGTCCGCGCTCGCTCAGGGCGTCCCGCTCTGCCGGGCGACGAGCGCCGCCACCTCGGCGACGTGTGGTTCCCGCAGCACCGAGCTGTGCTCGGCGTGCACGCGCACCGCGTCCACCGGTCCCCGGAGGTACCGCGCCCACCGGGCCGGACCGGAGTCGTTGCCGTCGGCGACGACGAGCGTGACGGGGCCCGCGTACGGGCGCGGCTCCCACCGGCGGGACACGAGGAGCGCCTGGTCGAAGAAGGCCCGGAAGTGGCGCTGGCCCTGCCAGCGGACCACCCCGGCGCCGACGCCCCGAGCCCGGCGGCCGATGCGCGCGAACGGGGTGGCGGAGCGACTGCGGAGCGCACTCGTGCGCACGGCGAGCCGCCGGAGCACGCCGGGCACCGGACGCGCTGCCGGCCGGCCGAGGTCGAGCTGCCCGAACTCGACGGTGTCGGCCCGCTCGGAGGCCTGCTCGGGCAGGTGGGTGTCGAGCAGGACGACCCGGGCGACCTCGTGACCGGCACCGGCGAGCACCGAGGCCATCTCCAGGGCGACGAGGCCACCGAACGAGTGCCCGACGAGGGTGTACGGGCCGGAGGGCTGCACGACCCGCAGGAGCTCGATGTAGCGGCGGGCCATGGCCGGGATGCTCCAGTCCGGCACCGAGCGCCGCTCCAGACCGTGCTGCTGGAAGGCGAACACCGGACGGTCACCCAGGTGACGGGCGAGCGGGACGAACGTCAGTGCCAGGGCTCCGGCACCCGCGACGCAGAACAGGGGGTCGGCGTCGCCCGGTGCACGCGCCGTCAGCGTCACGACGTCCGGGTGACCGGGGACCGCGGCGGCGCCGAGACGGATCCGCGCGGTGAAGCTGCGCAGCGTCGGGTGCCGGAGGAGTTCCGACGAGGGGACGTCCACGCCGAGCCGGTCGGAGACGGCGGCGAGCATCTCCTCCGCCGAGAGCGAGTCGCCACCGAGTGCGGAGAAGTCGTTGTCGAGCCCGACCGCCGGCAGCTCGAGCGGCCCGACGGCGGGCAGCCCGAGCACCTCGGCCCAGATCTGCCCGACCGCGAGCTGCCACTGGTCGTAGGTGTCCTCGCCGAACGCCGCGCCGTCTCCGCCCACCGTGGTGCTGAGCGCGGGTGCCTCGGGCAGGCGGGTCCGGTCGACCTTGCCGCGCTCGTTCCGGGGCAGCGTCGTCACCGGGACGATCGTGGTCGGCACCATGTGGTCGGGCAGCAGGTCGCGGAGGGCCCTGCGGATCGCGGCCGGTGACGGCGAGCGGCGACCCGGGCGGCTCACGACGTAGGCGACGAGCCGGGTCGGCGCGGGTGGGGCCTGCACCGCGACGACCGCCGCTTCCTGCACCGCGTCGACGGTGCGGAGCGCCGCCTCGACCTCGCTCGGCTCGACCAGGTGCCCGCGCACCTTCGCCGCGTCGTCGGCGCGGCCGAGCAGGGTGAGCCGGCCCTGGTCGTCGAAGCGTCCGAGGTCACCGACCGTCCACGTCGGCGTGCCGTCCGCGGCGGTGCCCGCCCGGTCTGCGGTCGCGTCCGGCGCGCCCCAGTACCCGCTCGTCATGGCGTCGGAGACGCAGACGACCGCACCGCTCTCGCCGACGTCGGCCACGGAGCCGTCGGGTCGGCGGACCTCGATGCGCTTGCCCGTGACGATCCTGCCGGCGGGCACGCTGCGCTCGGGCACCGGGTCCCCCGCGCGGATCTCGTGCACGGCGTACACGGCGGTCTCGCTCGACCCGGTCTGGTTGCAGAACGACGCGCCGGGGCCGAGCAGCGGCCGCAGCGCCGTGACGTCCGTGCCCGTCACCGCCTCGCCGAGGGTGGCGACGACGCGGAGCGCACGCAACCGGTCGTCGGAGGGGTCGAGGGCGCCGGTGATCGACCGCAGCAGGTGCGGGGTGGTGTGCAGTGTCGTCAGGCGTGCGTCGCGGACCCAGGTGACGAGGCGGTCGACGCCGGTGCGACGCGGATCGGCGACGTGCACGGAGGCACCGGCCTGCAGGGCCGACAGCACGAGCGTCAGCCCGGCGGCGAACCCGTGCGGGAGCACCGAGGCCACGCGGTCCGTCGGGACGAGCCGGAAGGCCTCCCGTTGGGCGACGCTGTCGACGACGAGCTGCCGGTGGGTCATCGTGACGCCCTTCGGCACCCCGGTCGACCCCGACGTGAAGACGACGACCGCCGGGTCGCGACCACCGCGTTCCCGGGCTCCCGGGACGACGGCGAGGTCGCCCTCGGTCGCGGCGGCGGTCCGAGCGTCTCCGAGCAGGTCCTCGAGCGACAGCACCCGGCCCTGCTCGGGGACGAGGGCCGCGGCGCGGTCGGCGTGCTCCGCGTCCGCGACGACGTCCACGATGCCGGCGAGCGCCACCACGTGCTGCAGCCGGGCCCCGGGGAGGGACGGGTCGAGCGCGACGACGACACGGCCCGCGTGCAGGAGTCCGAGGAGGGCGACGACCGACCCGGCACCGTGCGCGACCATCGCGCCGACGGGGACGGGTGCACGGCCCTGCTCGACGTCGACCCCGCGGCCGGTGTGGTCGTCGGGGGTGAGCTGTGCGTCCAGGAGCAGGCCGAGGGCGCGGGCGGTGCGGTCGAGGGCACCGTGGGTGGTCTCGCCGTGCTCGTCGACCAGGGCGAGGGCGTGCGGGTCGCGGTCGGCGACGACGGCCAGACCGTCGAGGACGGACGGCTCCGTCCCCGCGTGCGGCGGCGCCGCCGCTCCGGGGTCCACCGTCGGCTGCCGCGTCGTCGTCCTGTCGGTCGTCGCCGTCGTGTCGGTCGCCGTGGTCACGAGGCCCCCTTCACCGTGCGCGCGGACTGTGGTCGCCCGACGGTACCTCGGGGGTGCGCTCCGCAGTGGGGGCCGTGCGGCAACCCGCGCAGACCTGCGAGGTCCCGCAGCCCGCCGGCGCGGAGGACCGCGTCAGTGGATGCGGAGCTCGGCGACCATCGGGCAGGCGAAGGGGTCGCGTGCGGCGAGACCGACCCGGTTCAGGTAGCGGACGACGATGCCGTACGACCGCAGCAGCGTCGTCTCGGT
>NZ_JAQMHU010000064.1:0-3074 GCF_028307415.1 Curtobacterium uvaldense
GGGTCGCGGCGCGCGGCGCGCGGCGCGCGGCGCTGGAGCACAACCGAAGGCACGTCGCGCCACGGGAACACGTGGCGCGACGTGCGTTCCGTTGTGCAGGAGCACGCCGCACCACGCAACGGACGGGAGGCACGGTGCCACCCCGCACCGCGCCTCCCGTCCGGCGACGGAGCGCTCGCGGGGGCGCGGCACAACCGAAGGCACGTCGCGCCACGGGAACACGTGGCACGACGTGCTTTCCCTTGTGCGGAAGCACGCCGCACCACGCGACGGACGGGAGGCACGGTGCCACCCCGCGCCGCGCCTCCCGTCCGGCGACGGAACACGCGCGGGGGCGCGGCACAACCGAAAGCACGTCGCGCCACGGGAACACGTGGCACGACGTGCTTTCCCTTGTGCAGGAGCACGCCGCACCACGTAGCGGACGGGAGGCACGGGCCGACCCCGCACCGCGCCTCCCGTCCGGCAACGGAACACGCGCAGGGGCGCAGCACAACCGAAGGCACGTCGCGCCACGGAAACACACGGCGCGACGTGCGTTCCGTTGTGCGGGAGCACGCCGCACCACGCGACGGACGGGAGGCACGGTGCGAGCCCGCACCGTGCCTCCCGTCCGTCAGCCGGTCGCGCCGGCCGCTCGCGTCAGTACGCGACGCCGAACCGCGCGCGGTGGTGCGCCGGGTGCTCGATCTCGTCGACGATCGCGATCGCGTAGTCCGCACCGGAGATGTCCGAGTTGCCCTCGGCGTCGGTGAGGAGCAGGTCGTCCGTGGTGCGGTAGGTGCCCCGACGCTCGCCGGGGTTGTACCCGCCGAAGGCCGCGGCCGGGCTCACGTAGAACCAGTCGACGTCGCCGGTGTACCCACCAGAGCGCAGGCGGTCGAGGATCTCACCGTGGCTCTTCGCCTCGCCCTTGAAGGCGTCGGGGAACTCGGCGGTCTCGTAGAGCGCCGGACCGCCCTCGGCGACGAGCAGCGAACCCGCACCACCGACGATGCCGAGCCGGGCGCCGGCAGCAGCCGCTGCGTCGACGAAGTGCTGGAACTTGTCCTTCAGCTCACTGCCGTCCGCCTGGACCGCGTGCAGCGAGACCACGACGACGTCGGCGTCCTTCGTGACGTCCGCCACGAACGACGGGTCGAAGGCATCGCCCTGCGCGAGGGTGAGCCCCTCGGCGGCGTCGAGCTTGGAGGTGTCGCGAGCGACGGCGGTGACGGCGAGACCGCGGGACAGGGCCTCGCGGACGATGGCGGAGCCGGCGTACCCGGTGCCGCCGAAGACGACGATGTTGGTCATGAGAGTCCTTCCGTGACTGGTGCGACCGACGGTACTCGCGTTACTCTCTTCTGGGAAGTAGGCACCTCACAGTGCGTAACGGAGGTCGGGATGTCAGCACTCGAGTACAGCCCCTACGCGGCGGACTGCCCCTCGCGGCAGCTGCTCGACCGCATCGGCGACCGGTGGAGCGTGCTGGTGATCGGGTCGCTCGTCGACGGACCGCAGCGCTACTCCGCCGTCGCGAACCGGGTGCAGGGGGTGTCGCAGAAGATGCTCACGCAGACGCTGCGCGCGCTCGAGCGGGACGGACTGGTGACACGCACGGTCTTCCCCGAGATCCCGCCGCGGGTCGAGTACGAGCTCACCGAGCGGGGTCGCTCGCTGCGCGCGGTGCTGGCGCCGCTCGAGGACTGGGCAACGTCGCACATGGCGGACGTGCAGGACTCGCGCGACGTGTACGACGCGCGCTGAGCGCGTCGCCGTGTGGCGCTGTACCGCGCAGCACCGGGACCCGCACGGCACCGGTGCGGCGTCACGCGGCGCCGCGGACACGCGCGGCCGACCGCCGCTGACCGTCCGCAGGAAGACCCGGGAACCGGCGGTGGTTGCCTGGACACATGCGATCGATCGTCTACACGAAGCCCGGTGACAGCAGCGTCCTCGACCTGGTCGAGCGGGAGGTCCCCCAGCCCGGCCCCGGCGAGGTCCGCGTCCGCGTGGTCGTCTCCGGTGTGAACCCCACTGACTGGAAGGCCCGCGCCGGCGGTACCTACGGCGACGGCCTGCCCTTCCCCGAGATCACCCCGAACCAGGACGGCGCCGGCGTGGTCGACGCCGTCGGCGAGGGCGTCGAGACCCTGCACGAGGGCGACCGCGTGTGGCTGTACATGGCAGCCGCCAGCCGTCCCACCGGCACCGCACAGGAGTACACGGTCGTCCCGGCAGCGCGCGCGGTCGTGCTGCCCGAGGGCACGAGCTTCGACGTCGGTGCCTCGCTCGGTGTCCCGGCGATGACCGCCCACCGCGCACTCACCACCCACGAGGACGGTCCGGGCCGCCTGAGCCCCGGTGCGCTCGAGGGCCGCACGGTCCTGGTCGCCGGTGGCGCCGGGGCGGTGGGGCACGCCGCGATCCAGCTCGCCCGGTGGGCCGGCGCGACCGTGATCAGCACGATCAGCTCCGACGAGAAGGCTGCCCTGGCGACCGCCGCCGGCGCGCACCACACCGTGAACTACCGCGACGAGGACGCCGCCGCGCGCATCCACGAGATCGCCCCGGACGGCGTCGACATCGTCGTGGAGGTCTCGATCCCGCAGAACGCCCAGCTCGTCGCCGACGTCCTGGCGAACCACGGCGTCGTGTCGATCTACGCGAACAACGGTGGCGACGACGCGACGCTGCCGATCCGTCCGAACATGTCGGTCAACGCGCGCTACCAGTTCCTGCTGCTGTACACGATCGGCGACCGAGCCCTGGCTGCCGCCGCCGAGGACGTCACCGCCGCGCTGCGCGCCGACGTCCTGCCCGTCGGCGAGGACGCCGGCCTCCCCCTGACGCGCTTCGCGCTCGAGGACACCGCGGCCGCGCACGACGCCGTCGAGGGCGACGCGGTCGGCAAGGTCCTGATCGACGTCGCGTCCGAGTAGGACCGGTCACCGACGCGACCGGGTGACGGACGGGAGGCGCGACCCGCGTCCGGACGCCGCGTCACCGAGGCGACCCGGTGACGGCCGGGGGGGGGGGGGGGGGTGCGGCCCCGGGCGCCCCGGCGGCCCCCGCCCCCCCGGGACTCCCGG
>NZ_JAQMHU010000065.1:0-1412 GCF_028307415.1 Curtobacterium uvaldense
TACTGCAAGGGGGACCTTGTGGGAGAGTAGGACGCCGCCGGACTCAACTTCAGCAACACCAGGAAACCCCTGACCGTTACCGGTCAGGGGTTTCCTGCGTTTCCGGGCCGACCCGCACACCGCCACCGCCCTCGACTGCTCGGGCCGTGCGGGCGAGCGCAGCGGCGATCGCACGCTGGCGCGATTGCACGCGATCGGTCACCATCAGAACGTGGCACGACACGTCGGTGATCTGTTCCGGGACGAGCCTGACCAGTGGGGCTGGCGCGGTGACCCGTGGCTGTGGCGAGCTCTCGGAGAGCGGTTCGCGCACGTCACGCTCCCGAGCACGCGAGGTGAGCTCGACGGCATGCTGCGGTGGGGCTTTGCGGCGGAGGTCGGTCGTGCGATGTCGGGAGACGCCGGCGCAGGGGTGTTCGTCGAGCGCTTCGCACACGGCGGGATGTCCTCCGGGCACGTGTCGCCCTCGTGGTGGTCGGCGACCGGCGTGCCCCTCCTCCTGGGGCGGGCCGGTCTCCCGGGTCTCCGGTACGTCGTGCGGAGCACGGTCGAGCAGGACTGGCGGTCGGTGCGAGCGCTCCGGCTCGAGAACGCGGCGGAGAACCCGGTGTCGTACGGCGCCGACCTCCGGACCACCCTCGCGATGACCGAGGACGACTGGCGGCTGCGGGCGCGGCGCGGTACCGGGCGGGACACCACTGCTGTCGTGGCAGTCGCGGAGGACGGGGCGTGGCTGGGGATCATGGCCGCTCAGCTGCCGGCTGACGAGGAGCCTGCCGCGCTGCTCACGGGGGTGTTCGTCCGTCCTCGAGCGCGGGGCCGGGCGAACGGCGTGGCGGACGCGCTCCTCGCGGAGGTCCTCAGCTGGGCAGCCCTCCGTGCCCCGTCGATCCGACTCTGGGTGGACTGCGCTCCGGACGGTGCGCCGGCGCGGGGCTTCTACGCTCGCCACGGCTTCCGCAGGACGGGACGCCGGCGCGCGGCCGACGGGTTGCCGAACGCCGTCATCGAAGAGATGGCGACTGCACTCGAGCTCCCGACCGTCCACGGAAGCAGCGGAGAACCGGGCGAGGAGTGAGTCGGTCGCAACGCTGCAACGCGTCCGCTCATCGCCCGACACGCCCGGGATGTGGCCCCACTTGGCAGCGCGTTCACCTCCGCGTAAGGTTGTACCTCGTTGCCGCTGAGGCGGAGAACGGAACGGCCGAGACGGTCACCAGGGCGAGTACCTGGAGATGCAGTCCGGACGGGGTCCCGCTCGGCAACCAACCACCATTCTGACGAGCTGCAAGGTTCGGTGGATGGTGTCGAGAATCCAGCCCCTCTGATGAGGTACCACTGTGGTGGTGCTGAGTGGGGGGTGCGTCTGGTCCTTGAGAACTCAACAGCGTGCACATTGTCAATGCCAATTA
>NZ_JAQMHU010000066.1:0-1377 GCF_028307415.1 Curtobacterium uvaldense
GGGGGTGGGGGGGGGGGGGGCGGGGGGGGGGGCGGGGGGGGGGGGGGGGGGGGGGCGGGGGGGGCCGGGGGGGGGGGCGGGGGGGGCCCCGCGGCCCCCCCGCCTCCCGTCCGTGGTCACCCCGTCAGTGCGAGGCGGCCTTCTCGATCTTCTTGCGGAGCTTCGCGCGCTGCTTCCGCGCGTGCGGGTCGTTCCAGGCCTTGCGGATGGTCTCGGCCGTGCTCGTCTTCTTCACGACGGGCCGGTTCGACCGGGACCCGATCCAGATGCCGACCAGGGCGATGAGCCCGATGACGATGATGCGGTTGCGCATGCTGTTCTCCTTCTCTCGGTGGGTGACCGCGTGGGGTCAGCCGGTGATGCGGCGGCGACCGCCGACGCGGACGATCAGGCCGGCGACGACCGCACCGAGGACCGGTGCGACGATGAAGACCCAGAGCTGGGCGAGCGGCGTGGCCCCACCGTAGACCGCGGCAGCGACGGAGCGTGCGGGGTTCACGGAGGTGTTGCTCACCGGGATGCTCACCAGGTGGATGAGGGTCAGGGTGAGGCCGATGCCGATCGGGGCGAGGGCCTGGTACTCCTGCTTGGCGGTGATCGAGAGGATCACCGCGAGGAAGACCCCGGTGAGGACCGCCTCGGTCAGGAAGACGGCGCCGAGGCCGTACCCGCCCGGGCTGGCACTGCCGAAGCCGTTCGAGGCGAAGCCCGCGTCGTGCGCGGCCCGGAAGGCGCCGGCCTTCCCGGAGAGCACGATCGCGATGATGCTGGTCGCGGCGAGGCCGCCGAGGACCTGCGACACGATGTAGCCGGCCACGTGCCGCAGGTCCGTGCGCCCGGCGGCGAGGAGGCCGAGGGTGACGGCCGGGTTGAAGTGGCCGCCGGAGATGTGCCCGACGGCGGCGATGCCGGCGACGAGCGTCAGACCGAAGGCCAGTGCGACGCCGAGGAAGCCGACGCCGGACTGGTTGTCGGTGTCGCTCGGGAAGTTCGCGGCGAAGAGTGCCGTACCGACGCCGCCGAGCACGAGCAGGAAGGTGCCGAAGAACTCGGACAGGTAGCGGGCCAGCGGGCTCCACTCGGCAGCGTCCTCGCGACGCTGTTCCGAGGTCGATGCGCTGACGGCTCCGTGGTTGCGTGCCATGTGGGGTCTCCTCCTGGGTCTGCGGACGGGAGGCTCGGGTCGCCTCCCGGGTTCGGCTGCGGCTGTGTGGACGGCCGGTTCCGGGCACGGAACGGCCGGGGGACGTCGGGCGTCCCCCGGCCTGTGGGTGGTGCTGCGTGGTGCTGGTGGTGCTGTTACTGGACGCGGGTGGTGCGTGCCAGTGCGGTGCGGGTGCCGCCGGTGAGGTGGACCAGGACCGGGATCTGTCGGCC
>NZ_JAQMHU010000067.1:0-1169 GCF_028307415.1 Curtobacterium uvaldense
TACTGGACGCGGGTGGTGCGTGCCAGTGCGGTGCGGGTGCCGCCGGTGAGGTGGACCAGGACCGGGATCTGTCGGCCGAGGGTCTGGTCGAGGGTGGTCAGGGCGTGGTCGACGGCGTCGAGGACGGTGACCGCGTCGCCGCCGCGGCGGACGTGGACCCGGATGCGTGCGGCGCGGGTCTTCTTGACCAGGTACGTGTCGACCTTCGCGGCGACGATGTCGTGGACGCCGGTGAGTTCGTGGTCGATGACGTCTCGCACGAGGGCGACGTTCACGGTGACCTGGTCCTCGCCGGAGCGTTCCCGGACCGCGACGCTGGTGCCGCCGCCACCGCGAGTGAACACCACGATCACGGCGAGGACGATGACCACCGCGCAGACCGCGGCGATGATCCACAGTGCCTGGTCGGGCACGGTGACCTGTTGCGGCAGGGTCAGGTAGGGCTGGAGGGCGTCGCGGACGGGTTGCAGGACCCCGGCGCCGATGGTGACACCGACGATGATGCTGACCAGGCCGATCAGGAGCAGCAGGACCCGGTTGACGCCGCGGTTGGTGGTGGTCATGCCAGGGTTCCCTTCTGTTCCACGGTGACCTGCACCGACGAGCCGTGCTTGCCGCCGAGGCGACCGAGCCGGTCCCCGACGGCGTGCTCGACGGCGCTGGCGTCGACGGGGATGCCGGACAGGGGCACCACGTGCACCTGGGTGCGGTGCCCACGAGCGGACGCGGTCGTGTTGGCTTCCGGGACGCCTGCTGCGTGGGCGGCGGCGTTCGCGGCGGTGGAGGCCAGGATGCGGGTGTCGATCACGACCGCACCGCGGTCACGGTCGATCCCGGACCGGGGCTGCCGGCCGGGCTTGAGGGCCAGCACGACCAGGACGATGCCGAGGATCACCAGGGCGGCGGCGATGACCTCGATGATGGTGGTGAACGCGGCGTCGGGCGTGAGGGCGGTGTCGACCACGGTCTGCGGGTCCGCCAGCAGCGGCTGCTGCCCGATGGCCTTCAGGACCGCTTCGGTGCCGATCCACGCCGCGACCAGTGCGACGACGACCAGGGTGATCGCGACCGCGGTGGACCGGGACCGGTGGATGCTGCGACGACGCAGCCGCTTCTCGAGCTGTTCGGTGCTCATGTGCTCTGTCTCCTACCGGACCCGGCCCTCGTGC
>NZ_JAQMHU010000068.1:0-1120 GCF_028307415.1 Curtobacterium uvaldense
GGGTCGCGTGCGGCGAGACCGACCCGGTTCAGGTAGCGGACGACGATGCCGTACGACCGCAGCAGCGTCGTCTCGGTGTACGGCACGTCGAGCGTCTCGCAGTGGTCGCGGACCAGCAGGCGGGCCTGCTTCAGCGCCGGTCGCGGCATCGACGGGAACAGGTGGTGCTCGACCTGGTAGTTCAGGCCGCCCATCAGGAAGGACACCCACCAGCCACCGCGGATGTTCCGCGAGGTCCGGACCTGCCGGGAGAAGAAGTCGACCTTGGCGCCGTGCGCGATGGTCGGCATGCCCTTGTGGTTCGGGGCGAACGAGGCGCCCATCATCACGCCGAACACGGCGAGCTGCACACCGAGGAACGCGCACGCCATGCCGAACGGCAGGAACCAGAACACGACCGTCAGGTAGATGCCGAACCGGGCGACGAGCATGCTGCCCTCGAGCCACCGGTGCCGTGCGTCGGCCTTCGTCCCGGAGCCCGTCACGATCGACGTCACGGCGTAGCGGTGCAGGTTGAGACCCTCGAGCGTGAGCAGCGGGAAGAACAGCCAGCCCTGGAAGCGCAGGAAGGTCCGCATCAGCGGGCCCTTCGCCGCGGCGGCGTCCTCGGGCAGGAAGCGGATGCCGTCGGGCGCGATGTCGGGGTCCTTCCCGACGGTGTTCGGGTTGCCGTGGTGGCGGGTGTGCTTGTTCATCCACCACGAGTAGCTCAGGCCGACCATGAACGTGCCGAGCCACCGGCCCGCGTGGTCGTTCCACTTCTGCGACGCGAACACCTGACGGTGCGCGGCCTCGTGCGACAGGAACGCGAACTGGGTGAAGATGACCCCGAGCGCTCCCGCGACGATCAGCTGGAACCACGAGTCACCGAGGAACGCGAACGCCACCCAGGCCAGCGCGAGACCTGCGACCAGGCTGCCGAACAGGGACCAGTAGAAACCGGTGCGCCGGCGGAGAAGGCCGTTCTCCTTGACCTGCGCCAGGAGCGCGGAGTAGGTGGACGTACCGTTGCGGCTGCCCGGACCAGGTCGGGTCCGGGTGTAACCGGGGGCGAGCGGGGTGGTCGTCATCGAGGACCGACCTTCTGTGGTGAGCGATCCTTCGACCGATCCGGAGAGTT
>NZ_JAQMHU010000069.1:0-543 GCF_028307415.1 Curtobacterium uvaldense
GCCATCCTCGCCGTCGTGGCACTGCAGTTCGGGTTCTGGGGCTTCGTCCTGGTGATCGTGTTCGGTCTGGTCGGTGCCCTCGTGGCCGCGATCACGACCGGGAAGATCGACCGCGGTGCCCTGACCGACGTGCTGACCGGACGCCGGAGCTCCCGGTGAGCGCCGGCCCGGTAGGAGTCGACGCGACTGCCGTCCCGGGCCGCGTCGAGATCACCGCACGAGCGCTCACGGCGCTGGCGCGGGCAGCCGCAGCCGAACAGCTCGGCGTGCCCGCGAAGCGTCTGCGCGTGGGACTCGACGACGACCGGGGGTCCATCGTCCTCGACGTCACGGGTCCCGTGCGCGAACAAGCCGACATCGTCGCCGCGGCCGCTGCCGCCGCTGACGCGGTGGGTCGCAGGGTGGGCGAGTTGGCGGGCCGTCACGTGGGTCGGACCCACATCGAACTGACCGGGATCGTGCGTGCGCACGAGGGCCGGGTCCGGTAGGAGACAGAGCACATGAGCACCGAACAGCTCGAGAAGCGGCTGCGTCGTCGCAGCA
>NZ_JAQMHU010000006.1:0-149102 GCF_028307415.1 Curtobacterium uvaldense
GGGCGGGGCGGGGCGGGGCGCGGTGCGCGGCGCGACGCGGCGCACGGCCCGACGCGGCGCGACGTGCTCGCGCACAAGCAGAAGCACGTCGCGCCACGTGATCACGTGGCGCGACGTGCTTCCGGTTGTGCGGACGCGTGCAGGGCGCGCCGGCGACGAACCATTGAAACGACATCGAACCAGGCGGATCGCCTGGTTCGATGTCGAGAACGTGGTTCGACGCGACGCGACGCCGCGCGCCGCGCTACATGCGCTCGGGCGCACTCACCCCGAGCAGACCGAGACCGTTGCGGACGACCTGCCCGGTCGCGTCGTTCAGCCACAGGCGCGTGCGGTGCAGGTCCGTCACGGCCTCGTCGCCGAGCGGCGTCACCCGGCAGGAGTCGTACCAGCGGTGGTACAGCCCGGCGAGCTGCTCGATGTACCGCGCGATGCGGTGCGGCTCGCGGAGCTCCGCGGCCTGGCGCACCACGCGCGGGTACTCGGCGAGGGCTCCGAGGAGGGCGCTCTCCGTCTCGTGCGTGAGCAGGGACGCGTCGAACGCGGAGCGGTCCACGCCCGAGGCCGCAGCGTTGCGGGCGACCGACTGCGTGCGGGCGTGGGCGTACTGCACGTAGAACACCGGGTTGTCGTTGGTGCGCTTGGTGAGCAGGTCGAGGTCGATGTCGATCGAGGTGTCGCTCGCGAACCGCACGAGGGCGTAGCGACCGGCGTCGACACCCACGGCGTCGACGAGGTCCTCCATCGACACGATCGTGCCGTTGCGCTTCGACATGCGGAAGGGCTGGCCGTCCTTGAGCAGGTTCACCATCTGGCCGATGAGGATCTCGAGGTTCTTGCCGGGCTCGTCACCGAACGCCGCGCACATCGCCATCATGCGACCGACGTAGCCGTGGTGGTCCGCGCCGAGCATGATGAGGTTGCGCTCGAAGCCGCGCTCGCGCTTGTCGAGGTAGTACGCCAGGTCGCCCGCGATGTACGCCGGCTGCCCGTCGGACTTGATCACGACGCGGTCGCGGTCGTCGCCGAAGTCGGTCGTGCGGAGCCAGAGCGCACCCTCGGCCTCGTACATCTTGCCGAGGGACTGCAGCCGCTCGATGGCCCGCTCGACGGCCTTCGACTCGTGCAGCGAGTTCTCGTGGAAGTAGACGTCGAAGTCCACGCCGAAGTCGTGCAGCGAGGACTTGATGTCGGTGAACATGAACTCGACGCCCTCGCGGCGGAACAGCTCCTGCGCCTCGTCGCGCGGCAGGTCGCGCACGTCGGTGCCGGCGGGCAGCGTCGCGATGACCCGCGCGGCGATCTCGCCGATGTAGGCACCGCCGTAGCCGTCCTCCGGCGTGGGCTCCCCCAGCGCCGAGGCGACGAGCGACCGGGCGAAGCGGTCGATCTGTGCGCCGTGGTCGTTGAAGTAGTACTCACGGGTGACGAGGCCGCCCTGCGCCTCGAACACGCGGGCGAGCGAGTCACCGACGGCGGCCCAGCGCACACCGCCCATGTGGATCGGACCGGTCGGGTTCGCGGACACGAACTCGAGGTCGATGGACACGCCCTCGTACAGGTCGCCGTGTCCGAACGCGTCGGCCTGGTCGACGATCGTGCGGGCGATCTCACCGGCGGCGGCGGCCTCGAGCGTGATGTTGATGAAGCCGGGGCCGGCGACGTCGACGGACGCGACACCGTCGAGCTCGGTCAGCTCGCCGGCGATCTCGGTCGCGAGCTCGCGCGGGTTCGTACCGAGGCGCTTCGCGAGCTGCATCGCCGCGTTCGAGGCCCAGTCGCCGTGCGCACGGTTCTTCGGCCGCTCGAGGGCCACGTGGGACTCCCCGATCGTCACGGTGTCGGACGCGCCTCGTCGCTCGACGATCCCGGTCAGGATCGACAGGTACGCGGCGGAGAGTTCGGCAGGAGTCACGAGGGTCGAGTCTACCGGGACGCCCAGGTGCCTCGCGGGCCGGTGCCGGACGGTGTGCAGCATCATGGCTGGATGACCTCCCGCAGCCGTGTCCGGGCGATCACCGTCGCCCTGCTCTCCGTGTCCGCCGCCGTCGCCCTGTCCGGCTGCACGGGCGGGTCCGACGACGCGGCCCCGAGCGCGAGCGCCACCCCGATCGGCACCGCCGTGCGGCAGACGTGCGCCGAGCTGCTGCCCACGCGCGTCCTCGCCGTCTACGGCAAGACCTTCGAGCAGGACACGACCTGGACGCCCGCGAAGGGCACGCCGGCCGCGACGATCGCCCGCCAGCGCGGCCGGGTCTGCCACCTCGTCGCCACCGACGACCCGTCGACGACGATCACGCTCGCCGTGGCGCACCTGCCTGAGAAGTCGCTCACGACGCTCAAGGACGCCCTCTACGAGCGCGGTGGGTCCGTCCCGACCTACCGCGTCGAGGGCTACTACGCGCTGGACGACGGCGTCGGCCGCGCGGACGCCTTCCCGGATCCGTACTGGGTCACCACCGAGTCGACGCTGTACACCGAGCCCGGCGGGGCGCAGCCCGTCGTGGACGCGGTGCGCTCCGTGCTGCTGCCGTCCGCGTCTG
Source organism: Curtobacterium uvaldense (assembly GCF_028307415.1). Taxonomy (NCBI): domain Bacteria; kingdom Bacillati; phylum Actinomycetota; class Actinomycetes; order Micrococcales; family Microbacteriaceae; genus Curtobacterium; species Curtobacterium uvaldense. Next base: position 2,544 of record NZ_JAQMHU010000006.1, read on the forward strand.
CCAGCCCGGCGAGCTGACGGCACCGCAGCCGGACGGGAGGCACGGTGCGGGTCCGTGCCGCGCCTCCCGTCCGACGGCGGTCGCGACACGGACGCGACACGCGCTGTCGGGACCGGCTCGCGTTACCTGCTACGGTTGATCTCACCCACGAGCCCCCATAGCTCAGGGGATAGAGCACTGCCCTCCGGAGGCAGGGGCGGAGGTTCGAATCCTCCTGGGGGCACATCGAGCCCCCGGCGTCATCGCCGGGGGCTCTCCTCGTGCACAGGGTGCGTCGCCCGGCCCGGGGCCACCCGATCCGCCTCGGGGTGCACCTCGTCCCAGAGCGCGTCGAGCGACAGTCGAACGACGCTCGCGACCGCCGCGATCGTGGCGAAGGACGGCGTCGCGATGCGACCGGTCTCGATCTTCCGCAGGGTCTCGGGCGACACGCCCGCATCGAGGGCGACGTCGAGGATCGAGCGCTCGCCCCGAGCACGACGGAGCAGTGCGCCGAGCCGGCGACCGCGTTCCAGCTCGGCGGGGCTCAGCGGGAGTCGGACCATGGCGCCGATACTAGTACCGGCCAGACAATACCGGTACGATCATCGGCATGATCGAGATCCTCCCTCCAGCCGAGGTCGACCGGGCCCGCCGCACCGGCGCCCTCGTCGGCACGATCCTGCAGACCCTCCGGGAGCGGACGACGGTCGGCACGAACCTGCTCGAGGTGGACGGGTGGACCCGGACGATGATCGAGGACGCCGGCGCGGTCTCCTGCTACGTCGACTACGCCCCTTCGTTCGGTCGTGGCCCCTTCGGTCACCACGTCTGCACCGCGGTGAACGACGCGGTGCTGCACGGCCTGCCGCACGACCGCGAGCTCGCCGACGGCGACCTGCTCACCCTGGACCTCGCGGTGACCCTGGACGGGATCGCCGCCGACGCGGCGATCAGCTTCGTCGTCGGGCGCGCCGACCCGGCGGACACCGCCCTGATCGACGCCACCGAACGGGCGCTGGCCGCCGGCATCGCCGCCGCGGGCCCCGGCGTCCGGACCGGGGACGTGTCGCACGCCATCGGCGAGGTCCTCACCGCCGCGGGCTACCCCGTGAACACCGAGTTCGGCGGGCACGGCATCGGCTCGACGATGCACCAGGACCCGCACGTGGCGAACACGGGTCGGCCGGGGCGCGGCTACACCCTGCGACCGGGGCTGCTCCTCGCGCTCGAGCCCTGGGTGATGGCGGACACGGACGAGCTCGTCACCGATCCCGACGGGTGGACGCTGCGGAGCGCGACGGGGGCGAGGACCGCGCACACCGAGCACACCGTCGCGATCACCGAGGACGGCGTCGAGGTGCTCACCCGTCCCGGAAGCTGACGCGGTCGAGGCCGGCCACTACGCCTCCGCGTCAGCGTCTCGGCGCCTTCACGTCAGCGCGAGGCTGGAGCGGTCGCCGCGGACCCGGCGCGGGCTCAGGCGTGCGTGAGCGCGATGAGCGCGACGTTCATGGTGCTGTAGGCGCCCTCGGAGCGCGTGGCCTGTCGGACCCGGCCCCGGAGGACCTCGTAGCGGCCGTCCTGCTCACGGACGAAGCCGATGACACCGCTCGCCGGTGTCGAGACGCGGTGGTAGCCGTCCTCCAGTGGGACGACCTCGGTGCTCGTCGTACGCTCCATCGCTTTCCCCTTCCGCTCGTCGTCGAACGATGGCCTCCACCATACCCCGGTCCGGGGTACAAGTCCTCCAGATGACGGACGTCGCCGGGGGTCGTCAGAGGATCCACCCGCTGTGTGCGTGCCCTGGATAGCATCGGGGCGACGGCGCCCGTGCGGGGGCCGTCGGGGGCGCAACGTGGGCTCCCGGACGACGGATGGAGGACGGATGCGAGCGGCTCACCACGGATCGCGCACCGACGATGGATCGGCCCCTCGGGCGCTCGGTCGGCATCGCGAAGGCCCCCACGCGGCCGTCCGCGGCGCCCGCTCGGCGATCACACGCGCCGTGGGTCGGATCGGCGCCGTGCTCCTCGCCGCCGGACTCGTGATCACGCCCGCCGCAGCAGCCCACGCGACGGACCCGGTCGACCTCGGCGGTGCCTACGTGGTCGACGAGGCCGGTGCCCTCAGCAGCGGTCAGCGGACCCAGGTCGAACGGGCGGTCCAGGACCTCTACGACCGGACGCAGACGCAGCTCTACGTGGTCTACGTGCCGACCTTCACGAACCCGACCGACCACGCCGCCTGGGGTGACGCCCTGATGGAGCGCAACCAGATCGACTCCGACGCGATCGTGCTCTCCGTGGCGGTCAACGACCGGATCGCCGACATCCAGCAGACGAACGCGACCGCACTGTCGAGCAGCGACGTCGAGTCCGCCTACCAGCAGGACGCCGTCCCGCAGCTGCGGGACGGCGACTGGGCGGGCGCCGCCGTCGCCCTCGCGGACGGACTCGTCTCCTCGCAGGCCCCGCCGGACCTCACCTGGCTGTGGGTCCTGCTGCTCGTGGTCGTCGTCGGTGCGGTCGTCGCCGTCCTGGTGATCCGCACCCGCAACAAGCGACGCACCGCCGAGGCCGCACGAGCGCAGGAGGCGTCCCTCGCCGGGCTCGAGCGCAAGGCGGGCGCGGCGCTGGTCACCATCGACGACGAGCTCCGGACGGCCGAGCAGGAGGTCGGCTTCGCCACGGCACAGTTCGGCGAGGACGCGGCGAAGCCCTTCGCCGAGGCCGTCGCGACCGCGAAGCGGAACGTGCGGCAGGCGTTCTCCTACCAGCAGCAGCTCGACGACGAGGTACCGGACTCCCCGCAGCAGCGCGCGCAGTGGGCGAACCAGATCGTCGCCATCTGCGAGCAGGCCCACGCGTCCATCGACGAGCAGACCGAGGCCTTCGACCACCTGCGGTCCCTCGAGGACGGGGTCGAGGACGCCGCGACCGCCCTCGCCTCCGCGGTCGCGGCAGCCCCGGTCGAGCTCGACGCCGCCCGCCGCGCGCTCGACCGGGTGCGCGGGTCGTACGGCGGCCGGACCCTGGCGACGGTCTCCGACAACGTCGACCAGGCCGAGCAGGTCCTCGGCTACGCGACGGAGCGGTCGCAGGCGGCGACCGCGGCCATCGCGTCCGGGGACAAGGGCGAGGCGGTCATCGCCGTGCGCGACGCCCAGCACGCGCTCGCACAGGTGCAGCAGCTGACCGCGAGTGCGACCGGCGCCGAGCGCACCTTCGCCGAGGCGACCGCCCGGGTCCAGGCGATGCGCGCGGACATCGAGGGAGACGTCGCCGCAGCCCGTTCGATGCGGTCCGGCGACCCGGCCCTCGCGGCCGCGGTGACCCGTGCCGACACCGTCCTCCGCCAGGGCTCCGACCCGCGCGACCCGATCGCCGCCGTCGACGCGCTGACGAAGGCGAACACCGAGATCGACGCCGCACTGGCCGCCGCGCGCGGTGCACAGGAACAGCAGCAGCGCGCACGCCGCGCCCTCGACGACGCCCTGCGCGACGCCCGGGCCCGGATCAGCCAGGCGCGCGACTTCATCTCGCTCCGCCGGGGAGCCGTCGGCACGACGGCCCGGACGCGCCTGTCCGAGGCCGAGCGCGCGCTCGACGACGCGGTCGACCTCGCCACGAGCGACCCCGCCCGTGCCCTTGGGGCTGCACGCGCCGCCGAGCAGTACGCCGCCGCGGCGATGGACGCGGCGAACGACGACATGGGCGGATGGCCCGGGCAGGGCGGCGGCGGCAACGGCGCACAGCTCGGGGGCCTCGTGACCGGGATCGTGCTCGGCGGCCTCCTCGGCGGACGCGGCGGCAGCTACGGGGGCGGCTCCTTCGGCGGCGGGGGCTTCGGCGGCGGCGGGGGCTTCAGCGGCGGCGGGGGCTTCGGCGGAGGCGGCGGCGGGGGCGGCGGGGGCTTCTCCGGCGGCGGCCGCTTCTGACAGCCGACACCACCCCCTCGGGACACACGACCACCAGGACCAGCAGCACCACGAGAGACCTTCCACGAAAGGGAACACAATGGCAAAGCAGACGATTCTCGGCCGGATCTCCTCGCTCATCCGGGCGAACGTGAACCAGCTCATCGACGACGCCGAGGACCCGCAGAAGATGCTGGACCAGCTCGTCCGCGACTACACGAACAACATCGCCGACGCGAAGACGGCGATCGCGCAGACGATCGGCAACCTCCGCCTGCTCGAGCAGGACCACGAGGAGGACAGGCGCGCGGCGACCGAGTGGGGTCAGAAGGCCGCCAACGCCTCGGCCGCCGCCGACAAGTACCGCGCCGAGGGCAAGACCGCGGACGCCGACAAGTTCGACAACCTCGCGAAGATCGCGATCGGCAAGCAGATCGCGGCCGAGCAGGAGGTCAAGGACAACGAGGGCCCGCTCGCCACGCAGAACGAGCAGGTCGAGAAGCTCAAGTCCGGGCTGGCCGGCATGGAGCAGAAGCTCGAACAGCTCAAGGCCAAGCGCGACTCGCTCGTCGCCCGGCAGAAGACCGCCGAGGCGCAGTCCAAGGTCAACGACGCCATCGGCAACATCGACATCACCGATCCGACGAGCGACCTCAACCGCTTCGAGGAGAAGGTCCGCCGCGAGGAGGCGAAGGTCCTCGGGCAGCAGGAACTGCAGTCGTCGAGCCTGGACGCGCAGTTCGAGAGCCTGGAGGACGTGGGTCGCGACGCCGAGGTCGAGGCACGTCTCGCCGCGCTGAAGAACGGCGGGTCCGCGGGTATCTGACGCGGAACTGCGGACGGCGCCGGACCCTGCTGCCAGACTGAGACGATGCAGTTCCTCGTCGTCGGTCAGTGGCAGGGTTCGGCGTCGTCGCGCGCGATGCGCCTCGGCGACGGAGCACAGGCCATCGCAGCCGATCTCCCCCGCGCCGCCACGACCGTCGTCGACGTGCCGGCCGGCGCGGGCGACCGGCTCGAGACCGCCGTCGCCCGCTACACGTCGGTCCGTGCCGTGGCCGACCGCGTCGCCGAGGAGACCGGCGTCGCGAGCGAACCCGTCCTGGTGGTCGGTGGTGACGGGTCGAGCGTGCTCGGCGCCTCCGTGCTCGTGCGTCCGGACACCGCGTTCGTGCGCATCGCCGGATCGAGCGGCTACCGGTCGCTGAACCGCGCACAACCCGTCGCAGCCGAGACCGCCGTCCTGCGCCTGCTCGTCGACCGCCCGGAGGACCTCTTCCCCGACCTGCCGGTCCTGGACCCGGCCAGGGTCGTGCTCGCCGGGGTCCGCGGAGTCGAGGACGCCGAGATCGCCGCCCTCGACCGGGTCGGGATCACCCACCTCGACGTGGACGCGGCGACGCCGGACGCGATCGCGGTCGCGGTCGGGTCCACCGGCGCCGAGCGCGTCTTCGTCCACGTCGACCTCGACGTGCTCGACCCGGCCGAGGTGGACGGGCTGCTCGAGCCGGTGCCCTTCGGGATCGACGCCTCCGGTCTGGTCGAGCGCATCCAGGCCGCGACGCGGGGACGGCGACTCGTCGGGGCCGCGCTGACCGGCTTCGCACCGGTGGACCCCGACCGAGCGGTCGACGACCTGGGCGTGATCCTGCGTGCGGTCGGTGCCCTGACGACCGCGTCCCGCACCACCGACCGCGGCTGACCGGTCCTCCGGATCCGCGCCGCGCCGTGCACGGCCGACGCCCCGCCGCTCCGCGTAGGTTCGGGAGCATGACGGACTACGACCTCATCGTGATCGGCGCCGGCGCTGTCGGCGAGAACGTGGCGGACTACGCCCACAAGCGCGGCCTGTCGGTCGCCGTGGTCGAGGCTGAACTGGTCGGCGGTGAGTGCTCCTACTGGGCGTGCATGCCGTCGAAGGCGCTCCTCCGCAGCGGCCACGCGGTCGCGGCTGCGAAGCGCGTCGACGGTGCCGCGCAGGCGGTCACCGGGCACGTGGACGCCGCGAAGGTGCTCGCGCGCCGCAACTCCTTCACCTCCGACTACCAGGACGACAGCCAGGTGGCCTGGCTCGAGTCCGCCGACATCGCCCTGATCCGCGGCCACGCCCGCATCACCGGCGAGAAGACCATCGAGGTCGGCGGCGAGACGCACACCGCACGCGCGGCCGTCGCCGTCGTGACCGGTTCGCTGCACCAGCTGCCGGACGTCCCCGGTATCGCGGATGCGCAGCCGTGGGGCACCCGCGAGGGCACCAGCGCCCAGCAGGTCCCGGAGAGCCTGCTCGTCATCGGCGGCGGCGTCGCCGGCTCCGAGCTCGCGACCGCGTGGGCCTCCCTCGGGTCGAAGGTCACCCTGGTCGCCCGGCACGGGCTGCTCGGCGGCATGGAGCCGTTCGCCGGTGAGCTCGTCGCCGACGCGATGCGGGAACTCGGCATCGACGTCCGCACCGGTGTCAGCCCGACGCGGGTCGACCGCGACGAGCACGGCCTGGTCACCACGACGCTCGACGACGGCACCACGGTCGTGACGAGCGAGGTCCTCGCGGCGACGGGTCGGAAGGCGCACACCGCCGACCTCGGCCTCGACTCCGTGGGGCTCACCCCGGGCGACTGGCTGCAGGTCGACGACACGATGCTCGTGCAGGGCACCGACTGGCTCTACGCCGTCGGCGACGTCAACCACCGCGCACTCCTCACCCACCAGGGCAAGTACCAGGCACGCGCCGCCGGCGAGGCCATCGCCGCACGAGCGCAGGGCCGCCCGGTGCACGCCGAGCCCTGGGGCGCCCACGTCGCGACCGCCGACCACGCAGCCGTCCCGCAGGTCACCTTCACCGACCCCGAGGTGGCGAGCATCGGCCTGACCGAGGCCGCGGCACGCGAGCAGGGCATCGACGTCCGCGCGGTCGAGTACGACCTCGGTGCGATCGCCGGCTCGGCGCTGCAGGCCGACGGCTACACCGGCCGGGCGAAGATGGTCGTCGACGAGTCCCGCGGCGTCGTCGTCGGCGTGACCTTCGTCGGACAGGACGTCGCCGAGATGCTCCACGCGGCGACGGTCGCGGTCGTCGGCGAGGTCCCCGTCGACCGGCTCTGGCACGCGGTCCCGGCGTACCCGACGATGAACGAGGTCTGGCTCCGCTTGCTCGAGACCTACGGCCGACCGGAGTAGGGGTGCGCAACCCGCTCCTCGACTCCCCCGTCTCGCGCGCCGGTTGGGTGTTCGCGACCGCGGTCGGACTGGCCGTCGGGGTGCCCTTCTCGACCGGGCGGATACGGGTCGAGGACGGGTTGATCGTGTGCACGGGGCTGCCGCGCTGGGCGTTCCGGCGCGGCGGCACGTGCGTCGGGTCGGTGTACCTGACGCGGGACAACGACGGCCCGCGCGTGCTGCGGCACGAACGGGTGCACGTGACGCAGTGGCGTCGCTACGGCATGCTCATGCCGCTGCTCTACGCCCTCGCGGGGCGCGACGCCGCCCGCAACCGCTTCGAGGTGGAGGCCGGTCTCGAGGACGGCGGCTACCGCTGACCGGGTGACCCACCACCGGACGGGAGGCGCACGGCGGGTCCGCCCCGTGCCTCCCGTCCGTCAGGCGGTCCGCTCCGAGCCACCGAGCGGGCCGGATCCGTCACCCTCGTCACCCCGGACCGACGGATCGCACCCGCTCGACGAACGCGAGCGGCATGTCCTGCCCGCTCGGGGCAGGCAGCACCCGCGCCGAGCCGTCGGCGGTCAGGCGACACGCCGGCGTGGCACCACCAGGGGTGTCCCGGTCTCCGGGTCGGGCACGACCACGCAGGGCAGTCCGAAGACGTCCTCCACCAGCTCCGAGGTCAGCACCGCGGCCGGCGTGCCCTGTGCCACGATCGCCCCGTCGCGCATCGCCACGAGGTGCGTCGCGTACCGGGCGGCCTGGTTCAGGTCGTGGAGCACCGCCACGAGGGTGCGGCCCGCAGCGTGCAGTGCCGAGGCGAGCTCGAGCACGTCGTACTGGTGCGCGATGTCGAGGAACGTCGTCGGCTCGTCGAGCAGGACGATGTCGGTCTCCTGCGCCAGCACCATCGCGATCCACACGCGCTGCCGCTGCCCACCCGAGAGCTCACCGACGCTCCGGTCGGCGAGCGACACGGTGTCGGTCTGCTCCAGCGCGGCCTGCACGGCGGTGCGGTCGGAGCCGGACGACGGGTGCAGCAGGTCCTGGTGCGGGAAGCGGCCGCGGGACACGAGGTCCCGGACGGTGATGCCCTCGGGTGCGACGGGCGTCTGGGGCAGCATGCCGACCCGACGGGCGACGGCCTTCGGGCGGAGCGAGTCGATCGGGGTGCCGTCGAGGAACACCGTGCCGGCGCTCGGCCGGAGGGTGCGGGCGAACGCCTTCAACAGGGTGGACTTGCCGCAGGCGTTCGGACCGACGATCACGGTGAGCTCCCCGTCGGGCACGTCGACGTCGAGCGACGACACCACGGTCCGGTCGTCGTACGCCAGGGTCAGCCCGCGCGCCCCCAGGGCCGTCGTCGGGACGGGACCACCGGCTCGCCCGGACGGCGCCGGGGCGGACGCTGCCGTGTTCAGTGCTCGGCCTTGCCGTGCCGCCAGTACCCCATGAACGCGACCTGCCGACGGTCGAGTCCGACGCCGCGCACGAGGTGTCGGCGGAGCTCCTTCACGCAACCGGCCTCGCCCGCGATCCAGGCGTACACCGGTCGCTCGTCGAGCGCGGCCGGCACGTCCCAGAGCACCTGCTCGTCGACGTCCACGTCGGCCAGGTCCACGGCGCCGCGCACCGGCTCCGCCACCGAGGCGGCCCCGGTCGTGACCTCGGCGGCCCAGGCGTGCACCTGGTCCGTCATCCGGACCCCGTGCGAGGCACCGTTGCGGGCGATCCACCGCACCTCGACACCGGCGGGTGCGGTGACCGGCAGCCGGTCGGCGTCGGTCGGGACCTCGATGAAGACGTGTCCGACGGTCGCCACGTCGAGTGCCTCGAGGATGGCGCAGATCGCGGGAGCGGCGGTCTCGTCCCCGGCGAGCAGGATCCGGGTCGCGCTTCCCGGCGCGAACTCGGCGGCGCCGCTCGGCAGCTCGGCGGGCGAGGACGGCACGGCCGGACCGACGATGCGGAGCTCGTCCCCGACACGGCACGCCGACACCCACCGCGAGGCCGGTCCGGTGTCCCCGTGCGCCACGAAGTCGATGTCGAGCTCGCGGGCGTCCGGACGGAAGGACCGAACGGTGTAGGTGCGCAGCGGGTTCCGCTCGGCGTCGGGCAGTGCGCGCCACGCGCCGTACCAGTCGTCACCGTCGGGCAGGTCGGTGAACCCGTGTCCGGGGATCGGCAGGACGACCTTGATCCGCTGGTCGAGCCCGACCGCGGAGAAGTCCGCGAGCGCGTCACCGGTGAGCGTCACCCGGACGAACGACGGGGTGAGCGCCGACACGGCCGCGACGCGGACGGAGAAGACTCGGTACCGGGCTGCCACGAGGTACGAGTATGGCATGCCTTACCTAAGGCTTCCAGGGTGCAACGGGGTACCCGACGGGGTGCGAGGATCGGACCCGTGCACGAACCCGACGACGAATTCTCGGACCTGGCCGCGCTGGCGGCTGCGAGCGGCGTGACGGAGCCGCTCCGCGCCTCCCGGCAGGTGGTCCGGACCGACGACGGACGCGAGACCGCGGCGATCCGCTGGGACACGGCGGACGGCCGGGAGGCACGGATCACCTACCTGCACGGGCTCGGCATCGACGCGCACAGCTTCGACCAGACCGCGATCGCGGTCGGGCAACCGGCGGTCGCCCTCGACCTGCCCGGGCACGGCCGGTCGTCCTGGCGGGACGACGCCGACTACGGCGCGAGCGCGACGGCTCCGCAGGTGCTGGCCGCGCTCGACGCCCTCGGGGTCCCGCCGGGCGTGGTCGTCGGCCACTCGCTCGGTGCCATCCTCGCCGCCCGCCTGGCCGCGACCTCACCCGAGCGTGTCACCGGCCTGGTGCTCGTGGACATGTCCCCGGACTTCGCGCAGCGCGCCGTCGACCGCATCGCCCGGGCGCTGGAGGACGAGACGCCGTTCGCATCGCTCGACGAGGTCGTCGACCGCGCCGTCGAGGCCCGCGTCGGGGACGACCGCGCGGTGCTCCTCCGCGAGGCCCGGCACACCACCCGGCTCGGCGAGGACGGCCGGCTCGTCCGCCGGCACCACTTCCCCCACCTGCCCTCGGGCCGGACGGCGTCGGTGGGGCGGTTCGCCGACGCGTGGCCCGACCTCGAGGCCCTCGCCGTGCCGGTGCTGCTCGTCCGGGGTGACCGCGGGTACGTCTCGCCGAAGCTGCACGCCGGCTTCACCGAGCGGCTCCCGGACGCCGAGGTCGTGACGGTGACGGCACGGCACGCGGTGCAGAACCAGGCCCCCCTCGAACTGGCGTCGGCGATCCGGGCATGGGGAGCACGGCACCGGTTGTTGCACGAGGTCCAACAACCGTCATCCGGCCCCGAACGCCGGTAACCTCGTGCGAGCGCGCCGCGACGACCGTCGCCCCACGCGCCCGGAAGGAACCCACAACCCATGAGTCCGCTCCTCCCCCGCCGCGGTGGCCGTGCAGCACGCGTCGCCCTGGCCGCCACCGCGGTCGCCGTCGCCTCGGCCCTGACGCTCACCGCCTGCTCGGGCTCCGACAGCAGCAGCGGTGGCGACGACGCCACCGTGCGCGTCGGCCTCGTGCTCGAGCCCACGAGCCTCGACATCCGCACGCAGTCCGGTGCCGCGCTCGACCAGGTGCTCATCGACAACGTGTACCAGGGCCTGGTGGGCCGGACGGCGGACGGGGAGATCCGCGACGTGCTGGCGTCGAAGCACGAGGTCTCGTCGGACGGGAAGACGTACACGTTCACCCTCCGCGACGGCACGACCTTCCAGGACGGCAAGCCCGTCACGGCCGCCGACGTCGTCTGGTCGCTGCAGCAGGCGAAGGACAACGCGTCCTACGTGGACTCCGCCAAGCTGGCGGGCGTCTCGTCGATCAGCTCCCCGTCGGACGGGGTCGTCGAGCTGCAGCTCGAGGCGCCGGACTCCGATCTGCTCTTCAACCTGACCGGCCGCGCCGGACTCGTGCTCGAGCAGGCCGCGACGAACGACCTCTCCGACAGCGCCAACGGCACCGGACCGTACGAGGTGTCGGCGTGGAAGCAGGGCGACTCGCTCACCTTCAGCCGGAACGACGACTACTGGGGCACCGAGCCGAAGGTCGCGAAGATCGTGTTCCGGTACATCACCGACCCGTCGACCGCCGTCAACGCGATGGCCAACGGCGACCTCGACGTGCTGAACCCCGTCGACGGCACCCTGCAGGGCCAGCTGCAGGGCAACCCGGACATCGAGCTGCACCGCGGGAAGACGACCGACAAGTACACGCTCGCCTTCAACGACGCCCAGGCGCCCTTCACCGACGAGCGGGTGCGCCGGGCGATCCGGCAGGCGATCGACCCGAAGGCGCTCATCAAGGCCATCGGCGGCACGGGCGTCGAGCAGGGCGGACCGATCCCCGAGCTCGACCCCGGGTACGAGGACCTGACCGACATCGACGCGTACGACCCCGACAACGCGAAGAAGCTGCTGGCCGAGGCGGGGAAGACCGACCTGGACCTGACCCTCACCTACGCCAACGTCTACCCGGCGACGATCGGTGACGTGCTGAAGTCGCAGCTCGCCGACGTGGGCATCACCCTGAAGGTGGAGCGGGTCGACTTCGCGACGTGGCTCGACCAGGTCTTCACGAAGAAGGACTTCCAGCTCTCGGTGGTCGACCACGTCGAGGCCCGCGACTTCGGCAACTGGGCGAACCCGGACTACTACTTCGGGTACGACAACCGCGAGGTGCAGCGGCTCTACGCGGAGTCGATCGCCGCGACCTCGCAGACCGAGAAGGAACAGGCGCTCCGCAAGGCTGCGCGCATCGTCAGCGAGGACGCCGCCGGCGAGTGGCTGTACACCGCGACGGAGATCACGGCCGTGCGCAAGGGTGTGACCGGGTTCCCGGTCGACGGCGGCAACTCGCGACTCGACCTGGCCGGACTGGCCGTCCGGTGACCACTGCCCTGCCGGTCGCCGGGCGCAGGTCCGGCGACACGGTCCGGCCGGTCGCCGGGCGCCCGTCCGGCGCTGCGCTCCGGGCTCGCGCCGCCGCCCCCGTAGCATCGGACGCGTGACCCGGTTCCTCGTCGGGCGACTGCTGCTGCTCGTCGTCGGCCTGCTCGTGGCGAGCATCATCGTGTTCGCCACGCTGCGCGTGCTGCCCGGCGACGTCGCGCAGATCGTCGCCGGCACCCAGTCGACGCCGGCCCAGGTCGAGCAGCTCCGGCAGCAGCTCGGCCTCGACCGGCCGGTCGTCGTGCAGTACCTCGACTGGATCGGCGGTGTGCTCCGCGGTGACCTCGGCCGGTCGCTCGTGACGAACGGCGCCGTCGGTCCGGAGATCGCGCAGAAGCTCGCCGTCACGCTGCCGCTCGCGGGGATGTCGCTCGTGGCCGCCCTCGTGCTCGGCGTCCCGCTCGGGGTGCTCGCCGCGGTGCTGCGCCGTCGGGCCGGCGGTGCGGTGATCGGCTTCGTCGCACAGGCGGTCGCGGCGGTCCCCGTGGTCTGGGCCGGCATGCTCCTCATCGCGCTGTTCGCCGTCACGCTGCACTGGCTGCCGACGCAGGGCTTCCCGCTCGACGGGTGGGACGAACCCGGTCGCGCGTTCTCGTCGCTCGTGCTCCCCGCGCTCACCATCGGCGCCGTCGAGGGTGCCGTGATCCTGCGGTTCACCCGCTCCGCCACGCTCACGGTCCTGGACGCCGACCACGTCCGGACCGCGGCGGCGATCGGCCTGACCCGGACGCGGGCGCTCCTGCGGCACGGCCTGCCGTCGGTGGCGCTCACCGTGCTGGCCGTCCTCGGCGTGCAGATCGCCGGCCTGCTGGTGGGGGCCGTCGTCGTCGAGCAGCTCTTCTCGCTCCCGGGGGTCGGACGGATGCTCGTGACCGACGTCGGACGACGCGACGTCACGAAGGTGCAGTCGGAACTCCTCGTGCTCACGAGCCTGGTGCTGGTCGTCGGCTTCGCCGTCGACGTCGTGCACCGTGCGCTCGACCCCCGGCAGCGGGAGGTGGGCGAGTGATCCGCCGTCTGCTCGCCCGACCCACGGGGTGCTTCGCCGTCGTCGTGCTGACGCTCCTCGTCGTGCTCGCCGCGGTGTCCCTCGTGTGGACGCCCCAGGACCCGTTCCGCGCCGACCCCTTCCGGCAGTGGGCGGCACCGAGCCCCGCGCACTGGTTCGGCACCGACGCCGCAGGGCGGGACATCGCGAGCTACCTGCTCGCCGGTACCCGGACGACCGTGCTCGTCGCGGTCGGCTCCGGCGTCGTCGCGAGCCTGGTCGGCATCGTCCTGACGGCGATCGGCTCGCTGACCACGAGGTGGGTCCGCGAGGGCACCGCCGTCCTCCTCGACATCCTCGTCGCGTTCCCCACGCTGCTGACCGCCATGCTCCTGACGGCGGTGTTCGGGGGGTCGCTCGGCGTCGTGGTGGTGAGCGTCGGGCTGTCGTTCGGCGTGACGATCGCCCGCGTCGCGCGTGGTGAGATCCGCCGCATCGCCCGGAGCGACTACGTCGTCGCCGCACGGGCCTCCGGCGTCGGGCCCCTCGGCGTGCTCACCCGCCACCTGGTGCCGAACGCGGCGCCGCTGTTCACCGTGCAGCTCTCGCTCGCGATGGCGACGGCGGTCCTCGCCGAGGCCGGCCTCTCCTACCTCGGCTACGGCGCGGGGTCGGACACCGCGTCGTGGGGCAACCTGCTCGCCGACCTGCAGACGTACATCGGCGTGCACCCGTGGAGCGCGACCTGGCCGGGCGCCGCGATCGCCCTCGTCGTCGCCGCACTCTCGCTGCTCGGCGACGCGGTGCGCGACGCGACCGACCCGCGCCTGACCACCGGCGACCGAGCGGCCACCGGCACGCCGGCTGCAACGGGCACCCCGACCGACGACGACCCGGCCCCCGGCGAGCCGACCGACGACGACCCGGCCACCGACGCCCCGGGCGCAGACCGACGCGCACCGGACGCCACCACGACGACCCCGGGGGTGACGGCGTGAGCGACCACCGGACCGGACGCGACGGTCTCGAGGTGACCGGACTGACGGTCCGCATCGCGGGGCGGACGGTGCTCGACGACGTGACGTTCACCGTGCCTCCCGGCCGACGCGTCGGCGTGATCGGCGCGTCCGGATCCGGCAAGTCGATGACCTCGCTCGCCCTGATGGGCCTCGAACCGACGGGGGCCGAGGTGACCGGGAGCATCCGCCTCGACGGCACCGAGCTCGTGGGGATGCGCGATCGGGACCGGGCGCGCCACCGCGGATCCGGCATCGGCATGGTGTTCCAGGAGCCCGCGACCGCCCTGGACCCGCTCCGCCGGGTCGGTGCGCAGGTGGCGGAACCGCTGCGACTGCACCGTGGGCTGGACCGCCGTGCGGCCGCCACCGCCGCGGTCGCACTCGCCGACGCCGTCGGACTGCCCGACCCCGCCGCGCTGCTCCGCCAGTACCCGCACCAGCTGTCCGGTGGGCAGCGGCAGCGCATCTGCATCGCGATGGCGATGGCCGGCTCCCCCGCCTACCTCGTCGCCGACGAGCCGACGACCGCGCTCGACGTCACCACCGAGGCCCGGATCCTCGAGCTCTTCGAACGGCTCTCGACCGAGCGCGGGACCGGCATGCTCTTCGTGACGCACGACCTCGCGGTGCTCGCCCGTATCGCCGACACCGCCGTCGTCCTCGATCACGGCCGCGTGGTCGAGCAGGCATCGGTGCGGTCGCTGCTCGACGCCCCGCAGCACCCGGCGACGGCGGCCCTCGTCGACGCCGCCCGCGCCACCGCCCGCCGCACCGGAGGCCCCGCATGACCGACGCGCTGCACGCCAGCGGCCTCCACCGCACGTACCGCCTGCCACGCCGTGGCCCCTTCGAACCCGGGCCGGTGCGGACCGCCGTCGACGGGGTCGACCTGACGGTCGCCTCCGGGGCGCGGCTCGGCATCGTCGGTGAGTCCGGTTCCGGCAAGTCGACGCTGGTGCGGCTGCTCGCCGGCCTGGAGGCACCCACCGCGGGCTCCGTGACGGCCGGCGGTCGTCCCGTGGTCGCGTCGGCCTCCGCGGCCGCGATGCGCTGGTTCCGTCGCGAGACCGGGGTGGTGTTCCAGGACCCGTACGCGTCCCTCGACCCGCGGATGCGCGTCGGCGCGATCGTCGCCGAGCCGCTCCGTGCGCTGCAGCTACCGGGTGACCACCGCGCGCTCGTGGCCTCGGTCCTGGAGCGCGTCGACCTGCCCGCCGACGCCGCCGACCGGTACCCGCACGAGTTCTCCGGCGGGCAGCGGCAGCGCATCGCGATCGCCCGTGCGGTGGTGCACTCCCCGCGGATCCTGTTCGGGGACGAGCCGATGAGCGCCCTCGACGTGGTCGTCCGCGCCCGGGTGATCGACCTGTTCCGCTCGCTCGCCGACGACCTCGGGCTGACGCTCGTGCTCGTGTCGCACGACATCGGCGTGGTGCAGCGGCTGTGCGACACCGTGGCGGTGCTCTCCGAGGGGCGGATCGTGGAGCAGGGGCCGGTGTCGCTGCTCGACGACCCGCGCCACCCGGTGACGCGGGCACTGGTGGCCGCGGCGCCGACGCTGCCGTAGGGGCGCGGCGGTCGGCGTCGGCGGTCGGCGTCGTCGGCGGTCATCGTCGGCGGTCGGCGTCGGTGGGGGTCGGTCGGCGGGCGTCGCGCGGGCGGAGTGGGCGATGCGACACTTCCGCTGTCGTACGACGACCACGGTGTCGCTCGGCCCGACAGCCGCGACCGGGCTCCGGTCAGGACGACAGATGCGCTGTCGTACGACGACCACGATGTCGCGCCATCCTCCCGAGCCGCGACATCGCACGCGTCGATCGACGTGCGCATCGTCGCAGTCGCGACGCGCCGACGCCGGTGACCAGTCCGCGTCAGCCCGGCGTCACCACGTCGCCGGGTGCCGCCGCTGCCACCGCAGCCGCCGCTCGAGCTGCGCCCCGATGGCGAGCAGCACGCGCTCCCCGCCCGGCCGTCCGATGAGTTGCACACCCATCGGTAGGCCCGCCCCGTCCGGGTGGTCGTCGTCCGTCACCCCGACCGGCAGCGTGATCGCGGGCAGCCCCGACACGTTCGCCATCGAGGTCCAGGGCGAGTAGGCGCACTGCCGCCGGAAGTCCTCCTCGGGGTCGTCCCCGTACCAGCCGATCGGCCGCGGGGTCAGCGCCAGCGTCGGGGTGAGCACGGCGTCGTACGGCGCGAACGTCCGGATCAGCCCGGCCGAGAACGCGTCGAGCGTCGTCATCGCGTCGAGCACCTGCGTCGCGGTCAGCGCACGTCCGCGCTCCACCAGCCACGACACCAGCGGGGTGAGCGCGGACAGATCGATGCCGGGCACGCGGGGCAGCCCCGCAGCGCCGGATTCCCACGCCACCCGGAACGCGTCGGCGTACGGCAGCCGGGGCATGGCGACGTCCTCGACCCCGTGCCCGACCTCGCCGAGCACCCGCACGGCGGTGTCGACCGCTGCCCGGGCGGCAGGGTCGACCACGACGTCGACGGTGTCGTCCCACGGCGAACCGTCGAGCACGCCGACCATGAACCGCCCCTCGCCGCGCACCGCAGCGGCGGTGAAGGGCCCGTCCCCGACGTCGGGCGTGACCAGCGCGTACGGCGAGGGCTCGGGCAGCCCGGTCGGTGCGACCAGGGCGTCGAGGAGCATCCCGGCGTCGGCGACGTTCCGCGTGATCGGCCCGGCGACGCTCAGCCCGCCGAGGCCGGACCGACCGGGCATCGACGGGACCCGGCCGCGGCTCGGCTTCAGTCCGACGAGACCGGTCGCGGCGGCGGGGATGCGCACCGATCCCCCGCCGTCCGTCCCCACGGCCGCGGGCACGAGTCCGGCGGCGACGGCCACGGCGGTGCCGCTCGACGATCCTCCGGGCGCCCGCGTGGTGTCGTACGGGTTCCGGGTGGTACCGATGCGGGTCTCCGACGACGACGACATGCCGAACTCCGGTGAGGTCGTCTTGCCGAGGCTCACCGTCCCCGCTGCGGCGAGCGCCGCCACCAGGGGGTGGTCGGCGGTCGCGGGTGTCACCGGCAGCGCGGCGGAGCCGTGCCGGGTGGGCACACCGGCGCGGTCGTACAGGTCCTTGTCGGCGGTGGGCAGGCCCCAGAGCGGCCGGGAGGTCGGGAGGAGCGTCCCCAGTCGCGCCGCGTGCTCGCGTGCGGTGTCGGCGGTGACGGCCACGAACGCCCCGAGGGACGGGTCGAGCCGCTCGATGCGGGCGAGGTAGTGCTCGGTCACCTCGAGCGCGGTCGCGTCCCCCCGGCGGATCCAGTCCCAGAGTTCCTGCGCCGAGAGGTGGTGGAGTTCGAACACGGTCCCCGAGCCTAGGCCTGCAGGTGCACGGCGAGCACGTCCCGCACCGTCGTCCAGTCGTGCGGCCCGTAGCGGTCGTTCGCGACGTGGTGGAGCTCGGCCTCGCCGCTGAACATGCTGACGAAGTACTGCATCCCCTGCCAGGCGGGGAACGGCTCCGCGTCGTCGGCCCGCGAGAGCCGTCGTCCGACGCGTGCCATCGCGGAGAGCGTCCCGGAGGTCCCGGCCCACTGCGTGCGGAACCGGGTGCCGGTGAGCCGCGAGAGGGTGTCGGCGACGCGCCGGGCGGTGACCCGGTCGCCGGCGACCTCGACGACCCGCGGTGCGTCGGGGTCGAGGGCGACGCGCGCGGTGACCCAGGCGGTGTCGTCCTTCGTGGTGAAGTCGAGCACCTGGTCCGGGGACGACCAGTACAGGACGGTGTGACGGTCGAACAGGATCATCGGGGCCTGTCCGGTGAGCATGTCGGTGAACGCGCCGTTCAGCACGGAGGTCGCCCGGATCGGTGCGGCGTCCAGTGTCGCGGCGAACTCGCGACGCAGCTCGAAGTTCCGGTTCGTCCCGGGGGTGATCGCGCGGTAGTCGGCCGAGTAGTCCGACGGGACGAACCGCGGGACGTCGGCGTCGACCGCCGCGGCGAGCAGCGCGGTCTGTGCGTCGACGACCACGGAGCGGGTGCCGCTCACCGCCGAGACGACGACGTCGACCCCGGCGAGCGCCGTCACGAGTCCGTCGTGGTCGTCGTAGGCGGCGCTGACGACGGAGACACGGTCGGACCGTGCGGTGAGCCGGTCGGCCGCGGGCCCGGTGGCCGAGCGGCTCAGTGCTCGGATCCGGACGTCGGGGTCGGCCGCGAGGAGCGCGTCGACGATGCGGGAGCCGAGGTCCCCGGTGGCGCCGGCGACGAGGACGGTGGTGCTGGTCATGCACCCGACGCTACGCACGGGCGTCCGGCCCCGTCCGTCACCTGCATCCTTCGGTGGAACTCCCGGTGGTGCATCCCTCCGCCGGTCGTCCCGACGAACGGTCCTCCCTAGCGTCGGTGTCATGACGAACACGACCGAAGTCCGGCCCGGAGCCGGCACCGCTGCACCCCGTGCGACGGGGGTCCGGGGTGTGGTGTCCCGGCACCCGCTCGCCTCCTTCGCCACCCTGGCGCTCGGCCTCAGCTGGCTCGCGTGGGTGCCCTACATCCTGAGCCCGCACGGCCTGGGCGTGTGGGACCTGCACTTCCCGGAGTTCCTCGGCACGGCCCAGTTCACCGGGATCCTGCCCGGCGCGCTCCTCGGCCCGCTCGGCGGTGCGTTCGTGGTGACCGCCCTCGCCGACGGCCGTCCGGGCCTGCGGCGCTGGGTCGGTCGGCTCTGGCGGTGGCGGGTCTCCTGGTACTGGTACGCACTGGCACTGGTCGGCGTCCCGGCGCTCATCGTCCTGACGGGTCTGCCGTTCTCCGGCGGGAACGTCCAGGCGCCGACCGCCCTCGCCCTGCTCGCCCTCGTGCCGGGTCTCGTGGTGCAGCTGTTCACCACCGGCCTGTCGGAGGAGCCCGGCTGGCGCGACTTCGCCCTCCCCCGACTGCAGGACCGCTTCGGACCGCTCGGCGCCGCCGCGGTGCTCGGTCCGCTGTGGGCGCTGTGGCACATGCCGCTGTACCTGTCGGACTGGGGCGGGTGGCCGGACGCGCACTGGTCGGAGCCGGTGGTCTTCGCGCTCTTCACGATCACGTTCAACGTCGTGATGACGTGGGTGTTCAACCGCACCGGCGAGAGCCTGCCGATCGCACTGCTGCTGCACGTCGGCGTGAACAACACGATCTCCACCCTGTGGGCGGACATGTACCCGGGGATGACCGCGGGCACGATGATGCACGGGCTCACGATCGTCTCGACGGTGGCCGCCGCCGTCCTGCTGGTCGCCACCCGGGGCCGGCTCGGGTACGACCGCCGGCCGGGAGGCACGGACCACCTCCCCGCGTCGGCCTCCGCCCGCCTCGTAGGATCGAACGATGGCACCCGCTGAAGCGAGTGCGGCTCGCGTCGCCGCCGACCCCCGCACCGCGCGGGAGGTCGACGGCGGCCGCCGCCTGCGCCGCGCCGACGTCCTGGTCGCGGTCGCCACCGCGGTCGTCTCGCTCGCGCTGCTGCTCGGGCTGCCGCCGCTGGATGCAGCCGATCCGGACACGCTGGGTCGACCGCTCACGTCCCCGGCTGTCGGGAGCCTGCCGTGGATCGTCCTGCTGCTGGGACTCCTCGGGCAGTCCGCGGCGCTGCTGGCCGCACGCCGGGTGCCGCGCGCGGTGCTCGTCGCCGGCGCCGCGGTCCCGGTGGTGGTGGCCGGTCTCATTCCCGGCGGCAGTGACCTGTTCGGCCTGACGGCGCTTCCCGTCGTCGTCGCCGTCGTCCTCGCCGCCGTGCGGGCGCCGCTCGTCCGGCTGTGGCCGGCGCTCGTCGCCGCCGCGGTCCTCGTGACGCTCGGCACCGCCTGGCACTGGGTCGTCCTGAGCGGACTCGACCGGAGTCGACCGTTCCTCCTCGCGCTCGGAGAAGCATTGCCCCAGGGTGTCACGCAGGCCATCGGGGCCGTCGGGCTCCCGCTCGTCGTGGCGCTCGTGGTGCGGTCCCGGCGCGAGGTCCGGGCCGCGAGGGACGCCGAGGTCGCCGCCCGGACCGCGGAGGCCTCCGCCGCGGTCCGCGAGCAGGACGCCCGGGTCGACGCAGCCGTGTCCCGCGAACGCGCGGCCATGGCGCGGGAGCTGCACGACATCGCGGCCCACCACCTGTCCGGGATCGCCCTCATGTCGGCCGTCATCGACCGGCAGATCGACACCGACCCGACCGCGGCGCACGAGGGCGTCCGTCAGGTGCGGGAGCAGAGCACCGCGGTGCTCGAGGACCTCCGTCGCCTGGTCGGCCTGCTGCGGGACGACGCCCCCGCGGAACGTGCCGTCGAGACCGTCGCGGGCATCGTGGACCTGGTCGAGCGTGCCCGGTACCGGTCGGACGTGCGGCTCGAGGTCCTCCGCGGTGCGCACGAGGTCGCCGAGGGCGTCGGGCCCCTGGCGCAGCTCGCGGCCTACCGCACCGCGCAGGAGGCACTGGCGAACGCCGCCCTGCACGCACCCGGCGCCGTCGTCACGGTCACGCTCGACGACCGTGCAGTCGACCACCTGGAGCTGACCGTCGAGAACGCCGCACCCGCGGTGTCCGCGCCGAGCGCGGACGCTCCCGCTGGACCGGGCGAGCCGACCCCGGAGGGTCCGGGAGCAGGCGGCAACGGACTGCGCGGGATGCGTGAGCGGGCGGACCTGGTGGGGGCGCGCCTCCAGACCGGGACCACACCGGACGGCGGCTGGGTCGTGACGCTGCGACTCGGACGCGAGACGCCCGAGGTGACCCGGTGATCCGGGTCCTGGTGGCGGACGACCAGCCGCTCGTCCGGGCGGGGGTGTCGGCGCTCCTGGCGGCCGAACCGGACGTCGAGGTGGTCGGCGTGGCGGCGGACGGCGGCGAGGCCCTCACGCTCGCACGGAGCACGCGGCCGGACGTGGCGGTGCTCGACATCCGGATGCCGGTCCGGAACGGCATCGAGGTGGCGCGGGAGCTCTGCGCTCCTGACGCGGACCCGGCGGTGCCGGTGCTGATGCTGACGACCTTCGACCTCGACGACCTGGTGTTCGGTGCGCTCGAGGCGGGGGCGTCCGGGTTCCTGCTCAAGGACGCGGAGCCGGACGTCATCGTCGGTGCGGTGCGGCAGGTCGCCGCCGGGAACGGCACGATCGACCAGAGCCTGACGCGGCGGGTGCTGCGGGAGTTCGTGTCGCGGCGGAGCCTGCAGCCGGTGACGGGCGACCGGGCCTCGGAGCTGCTGACCGCGCGGGAGCGGGACGTGCTGCTGCTCCTCGCACAGGGGATGTCGAACGAGGAGATCGCCGAGGCACTCGTCGTCGAGGTCTCCACGGTGAAGTCGCACCTGGCGCGGATGCTGCCGAAGCTCGGGGTGCGCTCGCGCCTGCAGGCGGTGGTCTGGGCGTACCAGAACCACGTCGTGGCCGTCCCCGAGGGCTAGGCGCCCGCGAGGCAGTGCGCCAGGACCGCCTGCTGCACCGGCAGGAGCGCACGCTTCGCCCCGTGCCCCACGAAGGCCGGGCTCGCGATCGCGTCCGCACTGACCTCGCGCCCACGGACGAACGGCGGGCACGGGGCGAAGCGCACCCCGTCGGGCGCGAGCGCCAGGACGTCCGCGGTGACCCGGTAGGGCTCGAGTGCGGCGGCGTGGCGACCGGGTCCGTCCGTCACGACGACGTCCGCGTCGGCCATCGCCCCGGCGAGGTCCTCCGTCCACACCACGTCGGGCGCTCCCAGTCCTTCGGGGCAGCACTGGAGCAGGTCGAAGCCGAACAGTCGCGACGCCTCGGCCCAGGCGCGCGCGATGTTGCCGTCGGCGCCGACGAACCGCACCCGGAGCGACCCGACGGCGCGCCCGCGGGTGAGTGCCCACAGGTCGGCGAGCACCTCGCACGGGTGGTTGACGCTCGTCATGGCGTTCACGACGGGCACCGCGTCGGCAGCAGCGAGCGCCTCGAGGACGGACAGGTCCCGGTGCCGGACGACGAGCACGTCGACGAAGTCCGCGAGGTACCGGGCGACGTCCTCGTGTGCCTCGTCCTTGTCGAGCGACTCCGGCGGGAACACGATCGGCTGGAGTCCGGCGAGCGCCGCACCCCGCTCGAAGGACGCCCTCGTGCGCAGGCTCGTCGGCGGGAAGAACACCGCCGCAGCCCCGTCCAGCACGGGTCCGGTGCCCTGCTCGTACGCGCGGGCGAGGGCGAACACCGCGTCGGTGTCGTCGGTGGTCCAGTCGTCGAGTCGCAGGAGGTGGCGCACCTCGCCACGCTAGGGGGCGGTCACCGCCGTCCGGTGCCCGACGCCCCGCGCAGGGCCGACAGCACGGAGGACCGGACCGCGGCGTCGCCGTCGCGGGCCGGGTCGACCAGGACCGCGCGCATCCCCGCGGCACGTGCCCCGGCGACGTCACGCTGCGGGTCGTCGCCGACGAACAGGCACGCGGCGGCCGGCACGCCGAGCTCGTCGGCGACCTGCTCGAACGCGCGTCGGTCCGGCTTGGCCACCCCGATCCGCTCCGACGTGCACACGACGTCGACGAGGTCCGACAGCCCCGTGGCGGCGAGCTTGTCGCGCTGCTGCTCCTCGATCCCGTTCGTCAGGACACCCACGGCCCGGTCGGCGTCGCGGACCGCGCGCAGGAGCGGAGCACTCCCGGGGAACGGACGCCAGGCGGCCCGGTACGCGGCGAGGTAGCGGCCGAACAGGAGGTCGAGCTCGTGCGGGTCGTGCGGTGGCCGGAGCCCGGCGAGGGGCAGGACCTCGACGAGCCGGGCTCGACGCTGCTCGGCGAAGTCGAGCTCCCCGCGTCGCCACCGCTCGAAGTGCCGTTCCTCCGCCTCGGCCCACGCGGCCCGCAGGCGGTCGGTCGCGGCGACACCGAGCGCGCCGAGGAGGTCGTCGACGGCTCGCGCCGCTGCTCCCGCGTGGTCGAACAGGGTGCCGTCGAGGTCGAACACCACGGCACGGACGTCGAGGGGCATCCCCGCACCGCGTCGACGACCCGTCCGACCGCGGCCGCGACGGCCCGCTCGCGCACGGTGGGGTCCTCGTGCTCGGACTCGTGGACGAACGCCGTCGCCCCGCGGGCCGCGCCGCAGAAGTCCACGACGCCGTGCTCGAGCTGCGTCCGCAGTGCCTGCTCGTACCCGTGCCGCTCGTACACCCCGGCGTCGTCCCCGGCGATCGGCAGCAGGTGCACCGTCAGCCGGCCGAGCCGACGGTCGATGCGCCCGTCCTCGCCGACGCCGAAGGCCCACCCGTTCACGAACACCCGGTCGAGCCAGCCCTTGAGCAGCGCGGGCACCGACCACCACCACACCGGGAACACGAGCACGAGGTGGTCGATCCCGTCGAGGCGCGCCTGTTCGGCCGCGACGTCGGGCGCCGGGTCGGTCCCCGTCCGGTAGGTGTGCCGGTCGGCGGCGGTGAACCGGGGGTCGAAGCCCTCGGCGGCGAGGTCGGCGACCGTGACGGGGCCCGCGCCGGCGGCGTCGAGCGCCGCCTCGAGGCGGTGGGCGACGGCGAGCGTCAGCGAGTCGGGGTCCGGGTGGGCGGTCACGATGAGCGTCGACACGGCTCGATCCTGCCAGCAGCGGGTGCACGGACGCCCCACCGGACGGGAGGCGCGGTGCGGGCCGGCACCGCGCCTCCCGTCCGGCGGGTGGGGACGACGTCAGTCGTCGTAGCGGTAGAAGCCCTGTCCGGTCTTCACGCCGAGACGGCCGGCGTCGACGTGCTCGCGCAGCAGGCGACGCGGACCCTCCGGCAGGTGCGGGTCCTCGGCCGCGTAGTGCTCCTCGATGTCGAGGACCACGTCGAGGCCGACCTGGTCCATCATCCGGAAGGGCCCGGCCGGTGCGCCGCTGTTCACCTGCCACATGGCGTCGACGTCCTCGGGCGTGGAGACGCCGTCGGCGACGACCGCGAGCGCCTCGCGCTTGATGGCCGCCCAGATGCGGTTGAAGATGAAGCCGGTCGACTCGCGGCGGGCCAGGAACGGGTGGACGCCGTAGCGGGGCAGCGCCTCGAGCAGCAGGTCGATCACGGCGGGGTCGGTCTGGCCGTCGCTCATCAGGTCGACGGCGTTCTGCTGCGGCGGCATGTAGAAGTGCACGTTGAGGACGCGCTCGGGGTGCGCGACCTCGTCGATCACCAGGCGGCTGGCGTACGAGGACGAGTTCGTCGCGAGGATCGTGTCCGCGGCGACCAGTGCGTCGAGCCGTCCGAACAGCGGGGTCTTCAGGTCCAGGCGCTCGGGCACGGCCTCGACGACGAGCCAGGCGTCGACCACCGCGGCCTCGAGGTCCGCCTCGCCACGGACCGTCCCCGCGGTCGCGCCGTCGCGCGCGGCCACGATCCCGGGCAGGGTCTCCTCGACGTACGCGACGGCGGCGGCACGGACCTCCTCGGACAGGTCGTGGATCCGGACCTCGGCACCGCCGCTGGCGAACATCAGGGCGATCCGGCGTCCGAGGGTGCCACCGCCGATCACGGTCACGGGGCGGTCGGCGGTGTCGCGGGGCGGCTGGTAGGGCACGGGTTCCTGCTCTCGGTCGAGTTCGGTACAGTTCGTATTCGATACAGATCGTATCCAAGTTCCGAAGGAGATGCGCATGCGCGCCGACGACGTCCTCCAGCACCTGACCACCCCGCTCGCCGCGCCGGTCTACCCACTCCGGCCGACCCGGTTCACCGGCCGCGAGTACTTCAACGTCGTCTACCGCACCGACCCCGACGCGCTGCGCGCCGTGGTCCCGGAGCCGCTCGAGGTCACCGAACCGCTCGTCCGGTTCGAGGTCATGAAGATGGGCGAGGTCGACGGGTACGGCCCGTACGTCGAGTCCGGGCAGGCGATCCAGGTCGAGCACGAGGGCGAACGCGGCGAGTACCTGCACGCGATGTACCTCGACAATGCGGCCGCGACCCTCGCCGGCCGTGAGCTGAGCGCCTACCCGAAGGTCCTCGGCACGCCGGCGCTCCGCGTCGACCAGGGCGCGCTCGTCGGCACCCTCGACCGCGGGACCGAGCGCGTGGCCACCGCGACCATGGCGTACGAGTGGGAGCCGCTCGCCCACGACGCCGCCCTGGCGGAGATCACCGTGCCGACCTTCATGGTGAAGCTGGTCCCGGACCTTCGGACCCAGCGCCACCTGGTGGCCGACCTCGTCCGCACCGAGATCACCGACGTGACCGTCGAGCAGGCCTGGACCGGACCCGCCCGACTCCAGCTGTTCGCACACGCCCTCGCACCGATGGCGGACCTGCCGGTGCTCGAGGTCGTCCGCGCCTCGCACATCCTGACGGACCTGACCCTCGCCCCGGTGCGCACCGTGCACGACTACCTGGCCGACCGGCACTCGGCCTAGCCTGGAGCCGTGACCGAACCAGCCGCGCCGCGCGCCGTCCGCCGGCGGAGCAGCACCCGGGCGACGCTCATCGCGGCCGCGGAGGCGATCTTCCAGGAGACCGGGTCGACCTCGGTCAGCGTCGAGGCGGTCGTCGCCCGCGCCGGGTTCACGCGCGGGGCGTTCTACTCGAACTTCCGGACGGTCGACGAGCTGTTCTTCGCGGTCTACGAGCAGCAGGCCGAAGCCGTCTTCGCCGTGCTCGAACACGAGCTCGGCGCCGCACTCGACGGGCACCCGACGGTCGACGGGGTCGTGCAGGGTGTCGTGCACGGCCTGCCGCCCGAGGACCGCTGGTACGCAATTCGCTCGGTGCTCACCACGCGCGCCCGGCACGACCCCGAGGTGAACGCCCTGCTCCGCGCGCACACCGACCGGTTCCACGCGACGCTCCAGCCACTCCTCGTCGCAGCGCTGGAGCGGGCCGGCCGGATCCCCACCGTCGACCCGGCGCTCTACACGCGCGCGGTGGTCGCGGCCCACGTCGGGGCGGTCAGCCAGAGCGTGCTGTTCGACGGGACGGACGCGGTGCGGGTCGCGGCGGTCGAGGGGTGCATCCTCGGGCTCACGCGCCCGGCCTGAGCGCCGTCCCGGCCGTGGGACGATTGCCGGATGACCGCCACGCTCGTCGCCAAGGACCTCGCCGGCGGGTACGCCGCCCGCACGCTCTTCGAGGGCCTCGACCTCACCGTCGCCCCGGGTGACGTGATCGGCCTGGTCGGTGTGAACGGGGCGGGCAAGTCCACGCTCCTCCGCCTCCTCGCCGGCGTCGACGAGCCCCTCGCCGGGACGGTGTCGACGAACCCGCCGGACGCCTTCATCGGCTGGCTCCCCCAGGAGCACGAGCGCATCACCGGAGAGTCGGTCGCGGCGTACGTCGCCCGGCGCACGGGCTGCGCCGACGCCACGACGGACATGGACCGTGCTGCCGAGGCCCTGGGCGACCTGGACGGCGGCGACGCAGCGGCCGACCGGTACTCCACCGCGCTGGAACGCTGGCTGGCGTCCGGTGCCGCCGACCTCGAGGAGCGGCTGCCCGTCGTGCTCGCCGAGCTCGGGCTGGAGGCGACCCCGGACGGCTCCGGCGTCGGCCCGGACTCGCTGATGACCGCGCTGTCCGGCGGACAGGCCGCCCGGGTCGGCCTGGCCGCCCTGCTGCTCTCCCGCTTCGACGTCGTGCTGCTCGACGAGCCGACGAACGACCTCGACCTGGACGGGCTCGACCGACTCGAGCAGTTCGTCCGGGGGCTGCGCGGCGGTGCCGTCATGGTCAGCCACGACCGCGAGTTCCTCGCCCGATCGGTGACCGCCGTGCTCGAGCTCGACCTGGCGCAGTCGTCGCACCGGCTGTTCGGCGGCGGCTACGAGGCGTACCTCGAGGAACGCGAGATCGCCCGGCAGCACAAGCGCGACGCGTACGACGAGTACGCCGCGACGAAGGCCGACCTGGTCTCACGCGCACGGACGCAGCGCGAGTGGTCGAGCCAGGGCGTGCGGAACGCGATGAAGAAGAACCCCGACAACGACAAGATCCGCCGCCGGGCGGCGAGCGAGTCGAGCGAGAAGCAGGCGCAGAAGGTCCGGCAGATGGAGTCGCGCATCGCCCGGCTCGACGAGGTCGAGGAGCCCCGCAAGGAGTGGCAGCTCGCCTTCACCATCGGCAGTGCCCCGCGGTCCTCGGCCGTCGTCGCCACGCTGTCCGACGCCGTCTACGAGCAGGGCGACTTCACCCTCGGGCCCGTGTCGCTGCAGGTCGCCGGTGGCGACCGGATCGGCATCACCGGCCCGAACGGCGCCGGCAAGTCGACCCTGCTCCGCGCCCTGCTCGGCAGGACGGCGCCGACGAGCGGTTCGGCGTCGCTGGGCTCCAGCGTCGCGATCGGCGAGGTCGACCAGGCCCGCGCGGCGTTCGCGGGCGAGCAGCCCCTCGCCGCGGCGTTCGAGGAGCTCGTCCCCGAGATGACCACCGCCGACGTCCGGACCCTGCTCGCCAAGTTCGGGCTGAAGGCGGAGCACGTCGGTCGCCCGTCCGCTGCGCTCTCACCCGGTGAGCGGACTCGTGCCGGCCTCGCGCTGCTGCAGGCCCGCGGTGTGAACGTGCTCGTGCTCGACGAGCCGACGAACCACCTCGACCTGGCTGCGATCGAACAGCTCGAGCAGGCCCTGGAGTCCTACGACGGCACCCTGCTGCTCGTCACGCACGACCGGCGGATGCTCGACACCGTCCGACTGGACCGGCGCTGGCGGGTCGAGGCGGGTCGCGTCACCGAGGTGTGACGGGACGGCGGGGAGGCCCGTGGTGGACCCGTCGAGCGTCTCCTGAGACACGCTCACGGCCGCGATCTGGTGAACTGGGTGCGGGAGGGGACACATGCGACGCAGGACCTGGGGCATCACGATCGCCGCGGTGGCGGCAGCGACGCTGGCCGCGGTGGGGATCGGCGCGGCCGTGCAGCAGCCGGGACCGGCGGCCACGACCGCCGCACGGGCGACGTCGGTGCCGACCCGGACGGCCACCCCGACGCCGACACCGAGGCCGACGCTGCCCGCGATCCCGGCTGCCGCGTCCGACGCCGAGCTCGCGGCACTCCCCCTGGCGTTCCACGACGCGGTCGTCCCGGAACTCCTCGACGGCAGCACCGTCCGACCGGACAACCAGTGGCAGATCGCCACCCCGAAGCAGCGCCTCGTCGCGCTCTACGCCGCCCCCTCGGCGGATGCGCGCCCGGTCGCCACACTCGCCTCGACGGTCTCCACGATCGAGACGCCCGCAGCGACCGCCGTCTGGGGCCGGTCGGACGGGGAGGACGGCGGCATGGTCCTCGTGTCGACCCCCGCCCGGAACCGCACGCCCGGCGACGGCGGCGACCCGACCGCGCCGAGCGCCACCTTCGCGTGGGCGCGTGCGTCGGACTTCTCGATCGCGTCGGTCGACCGGATGGTCCGCGTGGACGTCGCCGCGTCGACGGTGTCCGTCGTGCACCAGGACGAATCGGTGTCGGCGTCGGAGCCCGCCCGCCTGGGGACCCCGGACGACCCCACACCCACCGCGACCGCGACGTACGTCGAAGCCGCCTACGTCGATGCGCGCGTGACGTACACGCAGGGCAACCCGATCATCCTGACCGGGGCGCACTCGTCACGCATCCCGCAGTACGGCGGCAACGCGGCCCTCACCGCCCTGCACTACTACCCGGACCCGAACGGCAGCTCGCACGGGTGCGTCCGGATCTCCGCGACGATGACGAAGACGCTGGCCGAGCTGCCCGTCGGGACCGCGATCTGGTTCACCTGACGTCGGTCACCGGCCGGTGGCGAGCCCCAGGCGCTCCACGACGTCGGCGCTCTCCTCGTCGGGCGAGCGCTCGGCCGACACCGTCAGGTGCGCCTCGTCCGGCTGCGGCGGCTCGAGCGTCGCGAGCTGCGAGGCGAGCAACGACGTCGGCATGAAGTGCCCGGCCCGTGCGGACATCCGCTGCTCGACGAGGGCGGGGTCGCCGGCGACGTGCACGAACACCACGCCGGGCGCCCGGAGCACGTCGCGGTAGGAGCGCTTCAGCGCCGAGCAGGTGACGACCCCGGGGGCGTCGTCGGCCAGGTGCGACCGGATCCACTCCGCGATCGTCCCGAGCCACGGCCAGCGGTCCTCGTCCGTGAGCGGGGTGCCCTCCTCCATCTTCGCGACGTTGGCGGGCGGGTGCATGTCGTCGCCCTCCGCGAACTCCCACCCGAGCCGCGCTGCGACCGTCGCGGCGAGCGTCGACTTGCCGGAGCCGGAGACCCCCATCACCACGAGGACGAGCGGCTCGGTGCCGTCGGTGCCGACCGGAGCGTCGACGGTCGCGGCCATCAGAAGAACACCCCCGCGATGAGCACGCCGACCAGACCGATGACGGAGATGAGGCACTCGAGCACCGTCCACGTCTTGAACGTCTGTCCGACCGTGGTGCCGAGGTAGCCCTTGACGAGCCAGAAGCCCGCGTCGTTGACGTGCGACAGGAACACCGACCCGGCACCGATCGCCAGCACGAGCAACGAGGTCTCCGGCGTGGACAGGTCGGCTGCGATCGGCGCCATGATGCCGGCGGCGGTGACGGTCGCGACGGTGGCGGAACCGGTGGCGACGCGGACGAGGGCGGACACCACCCAGGCGACGAGCAGGACCGAGATGCCGGACTCCTGCACCGCGTCGGCGATCACCCCGCCGATGCCGGTGTCGATGAGCACCTGCTTGAAGCCACCGCCCGCGCCGACGATGAGCAGCACGCCGGCGACCGGGGGCAGCGCGTCCTCGAGGGACTTCGCCACGGCGCTCCGGTCCATGCCGCCGCCGATCGCGAAGAAGACCATGGCGAAGACGGTGGCGATCCCGATGGCGATCATCGGGGTACCGAGGAAGTCGAGCAGCGACACCCAGCCACCCGCGGCGTCGGGGGCGACCGCCTCGCGGACCGCCTGGGCGAGCATGAGCACGACCGGCAGCAGGATGCCGACGAGCGCGACGGCGAACGACGGGCTGCGCGGTTCGCTGATGACGCGGGTGAAGTCGCTCTTGCCGTTCGGCAGGGACGCGGTGTCCTGCGTGGCGGGGCCGCGACGCGCCTCCCGGCCGGCGTGCGCGGGGTCCGACGGCCCCGAGCCACCGCTGCCGGACGTGCCGGAACCGCGCGAGCCGAACATGTCCGGTGCGGGGATGTCGACCCAGCGGGCCGCGAAGCGCGCGAAGACGGGCCCGGCCAGCACGATCACCGGGATCGCCAGGACGATGCCGAACGCGAGCGTCGTGCCGAGGTTCGCGCCGACCGTCGAGACCGCGACGAGCGGGCCGGGGTGCGGCGGCACGAAGGCGTGCATGGTGGAGAGGCCGACCAGGGCGGGCACCGCGATCTTCATGATCGGGACACCGCTGCGCTTCGCGACCAGCACGATGATCGGGATGAGGAGCACCAGGCCGACCTCGAAGAACATCGGCAGACCGATCAGCGCGCCGATGAGCGCCATCGTCCACGGCAGCGCGGCCTTCGACGAGCGACGGACGAGGGTGTCGACCACGCGGTCGGCGGCCCCGGAGTCGACGAGCATCCGACCGAACATCGACCCGAGACCGACCAGGATGCCGACGCTCGTCATCGTCGAGCCGAAGCCGGTGCCGAAGCTCGTGACCGTCTTGTCGGGCGCCAGACCCGCACCGATCCCGACCCCGAGCGCGCCGATCGTCAGCGCGACGAACGGGTGCACCTTGAGCCAGGTGATCAGCACGATGATGACGACGATGCCGAGCAGCGCCGCGACGATGAGCTGACCGATCGGGCCGGACGGGTCGACGGTCTGCGAGCCGCCGCCCTCCGCGGCCAGGACCGTGAGGCCGTGCACCGCGTCGGCCGCCGCGGTTCCTCCGGTGGGTGCGTGAGGCATCTGTGCCCCTTCCTGGAGCCGCTGCCTCGCGGCTCCGTCGCCTTCGTGTGCGTGTCGTACGCTCCGGACGGCCGCTCGGCGCGGCCGCCTCCGGGTGTCCGATCGGGCACCCCAATAATCTGATAAATCAGACTGTACAACGATCTGCCGCGCGGCACCCGCCGTCCGGCGCAGTCTGCCGCTTCGATGGAGTCCGCGTCACAGGGACGGGACCGTCACGCGCCGTCCGTCCCGCAGAGCACGACCGGAGGAACGATGACCACCGCCCGCGGCCTCCATGCCCACGTGCTCGAGACCCTCGGCCAGCGCATCGTCGACGGGGTGCTGCCCGCCGGCACCGTCGTCCGGCCGGAGCTCGTCGCATCCGAGTCCGGCGTCTCCCGCTCCGTCGTGCGCGAGGCCCTGCGCGTCCTGCAGTCCCTCGGCCTGGTCGAGCCCCGGCAGCGGGTCGGCACGCAGGTGCTCCCCGTGTCGTCGTGGGAGCTCCTGGCGCCGACCGTCATCCGGTGGCGCGGCGCCTCGCCCGCGTACTTCGTGCAGCAGCGGGAGCTGCTCGAGCTCCGTCTCGGGGTCGAACCCGTCGCAGCGGCCCTCGTCGCGGGGAACGCCGGAGCGTCCGACGACTCCGGCTCGCCCGGTCAGGCGCTCCTGCTCGCCGCGCGGGACATGCTCGACGCCTGGGGCCGGGAGGACAGTCGCGCCTACCTCGAGGCCGACGTCCGCTTCCACCGCGCACTCCTGACCGGGTCGGGCAACGCCGTGTTCACGCACTTCGCCGGCACCGTCAAGGCACTCCTGCGGACGCGGACGTCGGAGTCGCGGGACACCATCTCCCGCTGGACCCGCGACGCCGCGGTCCGTCACGAGGCGGTGGCGCTCGCCGTGGTCGCCGGGGACGCCGCCGCTGCCGGCGAGGCGGCCACGGCGCTGCTGCGCGTGACCCGTGACGAGTTCATCGCCGAGGCGCCGAGCGCCT
Source organism: Curtobacterium uvaldense (assembly GCF_028307415.1). NCBI lineage: Bacteria > Bacillati > Actinomycetota > Actinomycetes > Micrococcales > Microbacteriaceae > Curtobacterium > Curtobacterium uvaldense. Next base: position 34,340 of record NZ_JAQMHU010000006.1, read on the forward strand.
GACGCCCGGCGTACCTGACGGAACCGGGCGTACCGGGCGTACCTGACGGAACCGGGCGTACCTGGCAGAACCGGGCGTACCTGGCAGAACCGGGCGTACCTGGCAGAACCGGGCGTACCTGACGTTCCCAGAGCACCAGGGACGCCCGGAACGACCAGCCATCGCACACGTCACGGGAAGGATCGGGCAGCCGGGAGGCTCGCGGCGACCCCGCCACGCGCCTCCCGCCCGGCGCCGCCCGACGCCGAAGGGCCCGCACCCGTGCAGGACGCCGCAGGATGCTCGAGACGCCGCCCGGGTGGCGAGACGCCGCGCTCCGGGCGGCGTCTCGCGCACGTCGAGGGCGCTCCGTGCCGACGCCGGCGTCTCGCGCACGTCGGACACCGCCACGAGGGCGCAGCCTCGGAGCGCTCGCGTCAGCGCCCGGCGCGCGCGAACAACCGTGGGCCGCGCAGGCGCAGCCGCATCGTGACGGTGCCGAGCCAGCGGTCGTACTTGTAGCCGACCTTGCCCATGCGGCCGACCTCCTCGAAGCCGAGTCGCTCGTGCAGCCGGATCGAGGCCTCGGCCTGCCGGTCGGCGATCACGGCGATGACCTCGCGGACGCCGGCGGCACGGCACTCCGCGAGCAGCGCCTCCATGAGGGCCCGTCCGAGACCCTTCCCGCCCGACGCGGCACCGAGGTAGATCGAGTCCTCGACCACGTGGTTCGACCGGTCGCGGGGGTTCCAGGGGTCGACCAGGGCGTAGCCGAGGATCTGCCCCGAGGGGTTCTCGGCGACGAGGAACGGCAGCCCGCGCCGGCGCACCTCGTCGTAGCGCTGCTTCCAGCGGGCGAAGGTGAACGCCGACGGGTCGAAGGTCACCGACGAGTTCCGGACGTAGTGCGTGTGGATCTCGCGCACGTCCGGCAGGTCCCGCGGGTCGGCGGCCCGGATCGTGTACGAGAACGTCGCCTCGGCGGGCACGGGCGCACGCAGGTGTCGCGGCAGGACACGACGGCGCTGGTATTCCTCCTCGAGCACGGTCCGAGCCTACGGGCTGCGATGCGCCCGGGGCCATCGCACCACGAGGGGTGTCAGGCGGGGAGCGTCCAGTCGACCGGGTCGGCACCCTGCTCGCGGAGGAGCGCGTCGACCTGCGAGAACGGCCGGCTGCCGAAGAACCCCCGGGAGGCGCTGAGCGGGGACGGGTGCGCCGACGCCACGACCGGGGTGTCGCCGAGCAACGGGCGGACCGACGCGGCCTGGGCGCCCCACAGGACGGCGACGAGGGGCTTCCCCCGCGCGACGAGCGCACGGACGGCCTGGTCGGTGACGGCCTCCCAGCCCTTGCCGCGGTGGCTGCCGGCGGCACCGGCCTCGACGGTCAGCACCCGGTTGAGCAGGAGCACGCCCTGCTCCGACCACGCCCGCAGGTCGCCGTGCGGCGGGGGCGTCACCCCGAGGTCGTCGTGCAGCTCGCGGTAGATGTTCGCCAGGCTGCGCGGGACCGGTCGCACGTGCGGGTCGACGGCGAAGGACAGTCCGATCGGGTGACCGGGTGTCGGGTACGGGTCCTGGCCGACGACGAGCACCTTCACGTCGTCGAACGGCTGCGTGAAGGCACGCAGCACGACGTCACCGGCCGGCAGGTAGTGCCGACCCGCGGCGACCTCGTCGCGGAGCCAGTCGCCCATCCGGTGCACGTCGGCCTCGACCGACGCGAGGGCCTCGGCCCACCCGGGGTCGACGAGGTCGCGCAGCGGGTGCGGGCGCACGGGGGTCAGGCGCCCATGGTCGCGACGGAGACGGACTCGTCGCCGGCGACCACACGCCAGACGCTGCCCGTCCCGCGGACCTCGAGCGCACCCTCGCCGACGACCAGCGCGGTGTCCTCGTCGATCGCGAGCCCGGCCGTGACGAACTCCGCCTCGGCCGCCGCGACGAGCCGGGCCAGCGTGCCGGCCTGCACGGCGTGCACGTCGATCGTCAGGTCGACCAGCCCGAGCCCCTCGCGGAGCTCGACCTCGTCGAGGCCCTCGGACGACCCCTGCGGGCAGACCTCGACGCCGCCGATGCGCCACCCGCCCACGAGCGCCCGGTCTGCGGCGACCATCGCGCCGGCGGAGTAGCCGAGGTACGGCAGCCCGTCGGAGACGAGGAGCCGGATCTGGTCGACGAGGGGCTGGATCGCGTCGAGGTACGCCGGGGTGACCCCGCCGCCGATCACGAGCGCGTCCACGTCGCTCAGGACCGTCGTGGCGAAGACCTCGCCCGCGCCGACCTCGGTCACCAGGACCTCGGCCTGTCGGGCGCCACCGAGGACCTCGGCGATGTCGGCGGTCGACGACGGGGCGGCACCGGACGGGCCGGCCACGGAGAGCAGGGCGATCCGGGGCACGCTCCGGCCGACCGCGGCGGAACGCGCGGCGGCCTCGGCCAGGAACGGGGCGGCGACGTCGGCCGCGACGAGGGGACCCCCGCCGACGAGGTGGATGCTCACGACTCGGCCGTCACCGGGGCGAGGGCGCTCCACGGGAAGGTGATCCACCCGTCGACACGACGCCACACGTGGTCGGGCTCGAGCACGGTGCCGGGCTTCGAGTACAGGCAGGCGCTCCGCACGTCGGCGCCGGCGTTCCGGATGATGTCGACCACCAGGCGCAGGGTGCGGCCGGAGTCGGAGACGTCGTCGACCACCAGGACGCGCTTGCCCGCCAGGCTCGGCGCGTCGAGGGCGGGCGAGAGGATGACCGGCTCGTCGAGACGCTGCTCGACGTCCGTGTAGAACTCGACGTTGATCGAGCCGCACTCCTTGGTGCCGAGCGCGTACGCCACAGCGCCCGCGATGATGAGCCCGCCGCGCGCGACCGCCACGACGACCTCGGGCTCGAAGCCGGACGACAGGACGTCCTTGGCGAGCAGCCGCGCCGCGTCACCGAACTCCAGCCAACCGAGCACCTCGGGCCCGCTCGTCACGGTCACGGTCGAGGGAGCCTGCGCGGCTTGCCCGGGTTCGCTGCTGATCGGCATCCGCCCACGGTACCGGCAGGGAGCCACCCGCCGCGACCCGCGCCCGGACACCGCGCGCGCCGGGACCGGCACACGGCCCGCCAGCGCGCGTGATCGAACCGGCCCGCGCGCCCGGTGTCAGCTCCGGGGCGTCAGCGGCCCGCGGGCGAGCTTGTGCTGTGCCGACTGCGCGACCGGTCGCACCGTCACCAGGTCGAGGTTGACGTGCGCCGGCAGCTCGACCGCGTGCACGACGGCCTCGGCGACGTCCTCGGCGACGAGCGGCCCCGGCACATCGGTGTACACCGCCTCGGCCTTCTCGCGGTCGCCCCGGAAGCGCGTCAGGGCGAACTCGTCGGTCTTGACGAGCCCGGGCGCGATCTCGACCACGCGCAGCGGCTCGCCGTTCAGCTCGAGCCGCAGGGCGCCGACCAGGGCGTGCTCGGCGAACTTGGCGGCGTTGTACCCGCCGCCGTTCTCGTAGGCCACGTGTCCCGCGGTGCTCGTCACGGTCACGATGTCCGCGACCCCGGCCGTGGCCGCACGGCGCCGGAGCTGCGGCAGCAGGGCGGCGGTGACCCGCTTCGTGCCGATGACGTTCACCTCGAACATGGCGCGCCAGTCCTCCACGTCGGACTCCTCGACGCTCGCCGACCCGAGTGCTCCGCCGGCGTTGTTCACGAGCACGTCCGCGCCGCCGGCCTCGTCCACCCGGGCGGCGAGCGCCGCGACGGCGTCGGCGTCGGTGACGTCCGCGACCAGGAACGATGCCCCGGTCTCCGCGGCGAGCGCCTCGAGCCGGTCCTGACGACGGGCGACGGCGAGCACCTGCCAGCCGCGCTCGCGGAACAGCCGGACGGTGGCGGCACCGATGCCGGAGCTCGCCCCCGTGACGACGGCGAGCCGCTCGGTGGTGTCGGGTCGACCGGTGTCGGGACGTGCTGCCATGGCTTCCTCCAGTGGGTGTCGGCACCACCGTACCGACCCGTCGAGGTCACGATCCGGTAACGTGACCGGCCATGACGACGGACGCCGCTCCCCCCGCGCCCTCGGCTCCGGCGACGCCGCTCGAGCCGGGCCGGTCGCCGCGACGCATCCCGATGTGGGACACGGCTCGGTTCGTCGCCGTCACGCTCGTCGTGATCGGTCACGCGATCCAGCGGCAGACGGCCGGCAGCGAGCACGCCCTCGCGCTCTACACCTTCATCTACGCGTTCCACATGCCCGCGTTCGGCGTCATCAGCGGGTACTTCTCGTCGGCGGCGACCCCGACCGCAGAGCGGATGCGGCGGACCTTCACGGACATCGTGGTGCCGTACATCGTCATGCAGACGATCTGGACGGTGGTGCAGGCGATCGTCGAGGGCGGCAAGGAGTTCAACCCGACGAAGCCGACCTGGACGCTGTGGTTCCTGCTCGCGCTGGGGATCTTCCGGCTGATCCTGCCCTACCTGGCGATCCTGCGGTGGCCGCTCGTCTGGGCCGTGGTGCTCAGTGTCGGCGTCGGGTACCTCGACAACGTCGACTCGACGTTCTCCCTGGGACGCGCGATCAGCCTGCTGCCGTTCTTCCTGCTCGGGTGGCAGGTCAAGCAGTGGGGGGTGTTCGACCGCTGGTACGAGGCCCCCCGCCGGGTCGTGGTCCGTCTCCGCGCGGCCGCGGTCGTCGTCTTCGCGGTGTGGGCGGCCGCGTGCGTGCTGTTCATCCCGCAGTTCAAGGGCTTCGACCTGCACCACTGGTTCTTCTACGACGACTCGTACTCCGGGCTCGGCGAGGACGCCTGGTGGGCCGGCGGTGTCCGCCTCGGCCTGGTGCTGCTCGCCACCGTGCTGACGGCGTCGTTCCTGCTGCTCGTGCCCCGCAGGACGGTCTGGCTCACCCGGTTCGGCGCCGCGACCATGTACGTCTACCTGCTGCACACGTTCGTGCTCTACCCGATCCGCGAGTCCGGCGTCCTGGCCGGGGAGCACTCGGCGTGGCCGTACGTGCTGCTCATGGTCGCCGTGGCGTGCGCGGTGAGCCTGTTCCTCGCGCAACCGTTCGTGCGGCGCGGCATGCGCTGGCTGCTCGAGCCGAACGTCGACTGGCTGTTCCGCCGGGAGCCCGTCGAGCGCTGACCGCTCAGCGGGCGAGTGCCCGGAGCGCGACCACGACCTCGACGAGGAAGTCGTCGACCTCGTCGCAGTCGTACCCGGACTTCATCCGGGTCCGACGGAAGCGCGACGACGCGACGTCCTCCGGGGTCACCGTCCGTGCGCCGGCCAGCCGTCCCGTCGCCGGACGGCCGCCCTGCTCGGCGGCGGCGAACGTCGCCTGCACCCGGTCGAGCAGGTCGTCCACGTCGTCCTGCGAGTACCCGTTCCGGAACACCGTCGGCTGGAACTTCTTGTCCGCCACGTCCTGAGCGCGCACGACGCCCCCTCTCGTCCCCTCCGATCCTGCCAGTCGAGGACCGACGCGTCCGGCCGGGAGGCACGGCGCACCGCACCGCGCCGCTCCCGTCCCTCGGCTGGTCGCGTCGACTCCGCGGACGCGCGCCGCGCACGCGCGTTACGTCGCGAGGCGGCCCCGCTGGTGCCCGCCCCGCCACCTGCGTAGCGTGACGGACGTCGCGACGACGCCCCGGGCCTCCCGGCCGTCCGCGGCGACGCGATGACGGACCGAACCCGACAGGAGCCCCGATGAGCACGAACGACGCAGCCGCCTGGCGGTTCGAGACGACGCAGGTCCACGCCGGCGCGCAGCCGGACCCGACCACCGGCGCACGGGCCACGCCGATCTACAGGACGACGTCGTACGTGTTCGAGAACTCGGACCACGCCCGCGACCTGTTCGCGCTGGCGCAGCCGGGCAACATCTACTCGCGGATCATGAACCCGACGAACGACGTCGTCGAGCAGCGCATCGCCGCGCTCGAGGGCGGCACGGGCGCGCTGCTGGTGTCGAGCGGTCAGGCGGCCGAGACGTACGCCGTGCTGAACATCGCGGGGGCCGGTGACCACATCGTCTCGTCGTCCTCGATCTACGGCGGCACGTACAACCTGTTCAAGTACACGCTCGCGAAGCTCGGCATCGAGACGACGTTCGTCGAGGACCAGGACGACCTCGAGGAGTGGCGTCGCGCCGTCCGCCCCAACACGAAGCTCTTCTTCGCCGAGACGATCGGCAACCCGCGGATCAACGTGCTCGACATCGCGGGCGTCAGCAGCGTCGCGCACGAGTCCGGCCTGCCGCTCATCGTCGACAACACGATCGCGACGCCGTTCCTCATCCGGCCGTTCGAGCACGGTGCCGACATCGTGGTGCACTCAGCGACGAAGTTCCTCGGCGGCCACGGCACCGTCATCGGCGGCGTGATCGTCGACGGCGGACGGTTCGCCTGGTCGGAGCACGCCGACCGCTTCCCGGAGTTCAACTCCCCCGACCCCTCGTACCACGGCGCGGTGTTCGCGCAGGCGGTCGGCAACGAGCTCGCCTACGTCGTGAAGGCCCGGGTGCAGCTGCTCCGCGACCTCGGCGCGTCGAACTCGGCGGACACGGCGTTCGCGCTGCTCCAGGGCATCGAGACGCTGTCGCTGCGCATGGAGCGGCACGTGGCGAACGCCCAGGAGATCGCGGAGTGGCTCGACCGGCACCCGGAGGTGGCCTCCGTGTCGTACGCCGGGCTGCCGACGTCGCCCTGGTACGCGGCGGCGAACCGGTACGCGCCGCGCGGTGTCGGTGCCGTGCTGTCGTTCGAGCTCAAGGGCGGGGTGCCGGCCGGCAAGGCGTTCGTCGACGAGCTGCGGCTGTTCTCGCACCTGGCGAACATCGGCGACGTGCGCTCCCTCGTCATCCACCCGGCGTCGACGACGCACTCGCAGCTCACGCCCGAGCAGCAGCTCACCACCGGGGTCACCCCGGGCCTGGTGCGGCTCTCGGTCGGCATCGAGAACGTCGAGGACCTCCGTGCGGACCTCGAGGCGGGGCTCGCGGCGGCGCGGGCCGTCTCGCAGGAGGGCCAGCGGGCGTAGCGTCCCGTCCCGTCCCGTCCCGCTCGCAGAACGCAACCTCGGCGGCTCCGCGCAACGCTGTACCGCTGCGCGGAGCCGCCGAGGTTGCGTGTCGCGGACCGGAGCACGCGCCGGTGACGCGCCGGGCATGACGTAACACGGCGGAGGTGGGGCGTGCCTCCCGGCAGACTGGACACGATGGACTGGCAGACGATCCCCGAGGACTCGGTCCCGTCCACCCTCGTGCCCGGGACCGAGCTCGGGACGCTCGGCAAGCCGCCCGTGACCGGCGCCTGGCGTCCCGGCGACCACCCCGGCTCCCGGCGGTTCGCCGCGCTCGGCGAGCAGTGGGTGCGCGGCGGACGGATCCCGTCGGTGCGGGTGGCCTACGAGACGTGGGGCGAGCTGGACGCCGCGCGCAGCAACGCGGTGCTGCTCCTGCACGCCATGACCGGCGACTCGCACGTCACCGGTCCGGCCGGACCCGGGCACCGCACGGCGGGCTGGTGGGGCGACGTCGTCGGACCGGGCCTGGCGATCGACACCGACCGGTGGTTCGTCGTCGCCCCGAACATGCTGGGCGGGTGCCAGGGCACGACCGGCCCGTCCTCGGTGGCGCCGGACGGCGTCGAGTGGGGGTCGCGCTTCCCGTTCGTGACCGTGCGCGACCAGGTCGCGGTCCAGGTGCAGCTCGCCGACGCGCTCGGCATCGACGTCTTCGCCGCCGTCGTCGGCGGCTCGATGGGCGGCATGCACGCGCTCGAGTTCGCGGTGGCGCACCCCTCCCGGGTCGCCCGGCTCGCGGTCCTGGCGTCGACCGCCCAGACCACGGCGGACCAGATCGCCGCGAACTCGCTGCAGCGTGCCGCGATCCAGACCGACCCCGCGTACGCCGGTGGTGACTACTTCGAGGCGGCGGTCGGCGAGGGACCGCACCGCGGGCTGTCGCTCGCGCGGCGGATGGCGCTGATGACCTACCGCGCGCCGGACGAGCTCAACGGGCGGTTCGCGCGGTCGTGGCAGAGCGACGTCTCCCCGCTCGGCGACGACGGTCGGTTCTCGGTCGAGAGCTACCTCGACTTCCACGGCAACCGGTTCACCCGGCGGTTCGACGCCTCGTCGTACGTCGCGCTCACGCACGCGATGGACTCGCACGACGTCGGGGCCGGGCGCGGCGGGGTGACGGCGGCGCTCGCGGCGGTGACCGCCAGGACGCTGGTCGTCGGGGTGTCGAGCGACCGCCTGTTCCCGCTCGAGGACCAGCACCGGATCGCGGCGGGGATCCCCGACACGCTGGACGGGGACCGGGCCGCGGTGCTCGACAGCGAGTTCGGACACGACGGCTTCCTCATCGAGCACGAGGCGGTCGGGGCGCACCTGCGACGGCTGCTCGACTGAACGGCCCGGTACGGGCGCGGTACGGGCGCGGCGCGCCCGGCGCACCCGCGGACCGATCTGTCCACGTCCGCGTGCCGAACACCCCACAACGGGTGGGCCGCGTGGAATGATGGCGACGGGTACCCCGCCCGCGGGGTCCGGCGAACCACCGGACCCGACCGAACCGACGTCACCACCAGGACACCGATGGACTTCATCGCACAGGAACGCGACCGCTTGCTGCGGTCGACGACCCGTGTCGTCGGCATCACCTGCGCCCTGGTCTCCGTCGTCGGCATCGTCAGCTCGCTCGCGGTCCCCCTGGTCCCCCTGCTCGGCGCACTCGCCTGCATCGCGGTGCTCATCGCGGCGCTGCTCGTCTTCGGCACCAACGGGTCGGTGTGGTGGACCGCCCTCGCACTCGCCTCGGGCCTCGGGGCCCTCGCGCTCCTGCTGCTCGGTGCCGACCCCGACGTGCGGTCCGTCGTCGCCAGCGCCGTCGTGCCGCTGGCGGCCGGGTCGTTGTCCGCCCCGCTGATGGCGCAGCGCGGCGCGCCGGTCGGGCTCGCGATGACGATCGTCGCCGGAGTCGCGGCCGTGGGCGCCGTCGTCTGGGCATCGGGCGGTCCGCTCTCCGGCCCGACCGCCGGTGTGGTGCTCGGCTGGGTGCTCGTCGCCGTGGTCTCGGTGTGGATCGCGCGCAGCATCCCCCGCGTCGCCCGGCGCATCCAGAGCATCGGCACGGCGCACCGCGCGGAACGGCAGGCGAGCGAGACCGAGGCGCAGCGACGCCAGGGCGCCCGACTGCTGCACGACACCGTGCTCGCCACCCTCACGCTCCTGGCCCACTCCGGGGTCGGCGTGTCCGAGCAGGCGATGCGCGAGCAGGCCGCCGAGGACGCCAGGCTCCTCCGGCACCTGCGACTCGGCGCGACCCCGCAGCCCCAGCAGTCCGGCGACTACTCGCTCACCCGCGTCGAGGAGTCGCCGCTCGGCCAGACCCTCGAGTCCGTCAAGCAGCGCTTCGGCCGGATGGGCCTCGAGGTCAGCTGGCACGGCACCGGTCAGGTCCTGCTGCCGTCGAACGTGCTCGACGCGTTCCTGCTGGCCCTCGGCGAGTGCCTCGAGAACGTCCGGCGCCACGCCGGCGTCGGCGAGGCGCACGTCACGATCGTCCACGACCAGGAGACCGTCCGCGCGATGGTGACCGACGCCGGTGTCGGCTTCGACCTCGACGCGGTGAGCGCGGAGCGCCTCGGCTACAAGGAGAGCGTCGTCAACCGCCTCCGCGAGGTCGGTGGCGACGCCAAGCTCTTCTCCGCCCCGGGATCGGGCACCACCGTCGTCCTGGAGGCTCCCCGATGACCCGCGTCCCCGAGGACACCATCAACCGCGGGCTCCCGGGCGAGACCGTGCAGCCGGCACCGCGCACCCGACGCGAAGCGCGCGAGCGCTACCGGGGCAGCGAGCGACGGCAGGCCCGCGGGCTCCCCTCGACCTCGACCGGTGCCCGTTCGCTCCGGCAGGCCGCCAAGCCCGGTGCGTCGCTCGGAGCCGGCTACCTCGGCCTCGGCGCCGCGGTCCTCACCGCGATCGAGGCCGTCGCCGGCATCGTCTTCTTCCTGGTCCGGCTGCCGGACTACGCGAACCCGTGGCTGCCCGCCGGCGCCTGGGCGCTGTACCTGGTCGCGGCGATCGGCGTCGGCCTCAGCCTGATGACCTACGGCGAGCGGCTCACCGGCACCGCGTTCGCGCTGATCTGCGCCGTCCTGGCGTGCGTCGTGACACTCGACTTCGTCGGGATCCTCCCCGAGCACGACATCGCGCACACCGCCAGCGCCTCGGTCGCCGCCGGCTTCGCCCTGCTCCCGGTGGCGACGCTCCGGCCCGCGCGCGAGGTCGCCGCCGCCATCGCGGTGCTCGGTCTCGGGTTCGCCGTGATGGCGGCCGTGTCGACGCCGATCACCCCGGCGACCCTGCCGGGCATCGTCTCGCTGCTGGCGCTCGTGGTGGTCCCGCCGTCGATCGCACTGTTCGTGGTGCACCGCTTCCGCCAGCTCGTGCAGCGCGAGCTGGACCGGGTGCTCGTGCAGAGCAACGTCCAGGCGCCGCAGTTCGCCGTCGGGATGCTCGCGTCGGACGAGCTCGCCCGGCTCGACCTGGCCGCCGAGAAGCTCCTCGACGCCGTCGCGAACGGCTCGGACCCGCTGCCGCTCTCGGACGCCTCGGCGTCCGTCGCCGCGTCGCTGGCGACCGAGCTGCGCCTGCACCTCATCGAGGGACGCCGCGAGACGTGGCTGTACCACGCGATCACGGAGTCCGACCACCTCGGGCGCGCCGTCAGCGTGGCCGATCCGCAGTCCCTCGCCGGGCACCTCGGCCCCGCCCAGCGGGACGGCCTGCTGCAGGCCCTGTGGCAGATGGTCGGCGACGGTCGCCCCGCACAGCCGGGTGCCCCCGTCGTCTCGGTCACGCTCGGTCCGATCGGCTCCGACGGGCACCCGGTGTCCGACGAGCGCATGGACGTCCCGATCGTGTTCGAGTCGCGCGGGACCCCGCGCCGACGCCTCGGCCCGACCGCGTGGAGCGCCCTGCAGCGCATCGGCCCGTACACCGAGTCGTTCCGCGACGGCGTGCTCCGCGTCGTCTCGCACTGCGTCGTCGACCGACACCCGTCGATGTAGACGGGCGCGAACTGCCGGACACCCGGCCGACATCCCCAGCCCGGACGGTCCCGACACCTAGGATCGGCGTGCACCGCCTTCGAGAAAGGACGCCTGATGGCGACTCCAGAGCAACCGATCCGACTCGCACTGGTCGACGACCACCGGATGCTGCTCGGCGCGCTCACGGAGTGGATCCGCAGCGCCGCCGACGACATCACGCTCGTCGCCGCCGTCACGACCTGGCCGGAGCTCCTGACGAGCCCGGCGTTCCCGGTCGACGTGGTGCTGCTCGACCTCGACCTCAAGGACTCGATCCCGGTCTCGCTGAAGATCTCGACGCTCAAGACCGCCGGCGTGAAGACCGTCGTGATGAGCACGTACTCGGAGCCGAACGTCGTCCGCGAGGCCCTCGGCTCCGGCGCTCTCGGCTACCTCGTGAAGAGCGAGGACGCCGACATGATCGTCGAGGCGATCCGTGCCGCGCAGCGCGGCGAGCAGTACGTCTCCGCCGAGCTCGACCTGGCGATCAACAGCGGCGACGTCGGCGGCGTGCCGAAGCTCAGCGCGCAGGAGCGCCGCGTGATGGCGCTGTACGGCGGTGGCGAGCCCGTCAAGAGCGTCGCCTACCAGCTCGGCATCTCCGAGGAGACCGCGAAGAGCTACCTCAAGCGCATCCGCGAGAAGTACCGCGTCGCGGGCTTCGACGTCGGCACGAAGGTCGCGCTGCGGAAGCGTGCGATCACCGACGGCATCATCGTGCAGGACGGCAGCCCGGTCGGGCTGTAGTCGCTCCACACGACGGACGGGAGGCCCGTGGCGACACCGCCACGGGCCTCCCGTCCGTCGTGTGGGTGCGTCGACTCCGGTCAGACCGTCGGCACCGGCGCGGTGATCGGCCCGGTCGACGGCGACGACGACCGCAGGGCGGAGCGGCGATCCGTCCGCCGTTCGACGCCGTAGCTGACCATCGTCACGAGCAGACCGAGCAGCGCGAGGACGATACCGAGCCACGCGGGGGCCAGGAACCCGAACCCGGCTGCGATGACCGCTCCACCGAGCGCCGCGCCGAGCGAGTTGCCGATGTTGAACGCCGAGTGGTTCAGCGCCGCCGCGATGGTCCGAGCGTCGCCGGCGACGTCCATCAGGCGAGACTGCACCGCCGGCGGGATCGCCGACGAGGTCGCTCCGAGCAGGAACGCGCCGAGGAACACCCCCCAGACCCACTGGGCGGTGAAGACGGTCACGAGCAGGGCGCCGATGAGCGCGAGCATCCCGATGTAGATCGTCCGCTTGACGCTGTGGTCCGCCAGGTGCCCACCGAGGACCCCGCCGACGACCATGCCGAGGCCGACCACGACGAGCACGAGCGGCACCGCGGACTCGGGCAGTCCGGTGACGTTCTGCACGAGCGGCGAGATGTACGAGTAGACGGCGAAGAACCCGCCGAAGCCCACCGCACCGAGCCCCATCACGATCCAGAGCTGCGGCGACCGGAAGGCCCGGAGCTCCCGTCCGACGGTCGCGTGCTCGTCGGCGGCGCTCCGCGGGACGAAGGCCGCGACGGCGAGGAAGGTCAGGGCGAAGAGCAGCGAGACGACGCCGTACGCGATGCGCCAGCCGGCGTTCTGCCCGATCCAGGTGATGGCGGGCACGCCGACGACGTTGGCGATCGACAGGCCGAGCATCACCATCGCGATGCCCTTGCCGCGCTTGCCCGGCCCCATGATCTCGCCCGCGACGATCGACGCGATGCCGAAGTACGCACCGTGCGGCAGACCGGCGACGAAGCGTGCGACGAGCACGAGCCCGAAGTTCGGCAGGACCGCACTCGCGACCGTGGCGACCACGAAGCCGACGAGGAGCACGAGGATCAGGCCCTTGCGCGGGAACGTGGCGGAGATCGCCGCGATCGTCGGCGCACCCACCACGACCCCCAGCGCGTAGGCGCTGACGAGCCAGCCGGCGTGCGCGACCCCGGCGGCGGGGTCGGCCGCGTACTGCGCGGGGAGCAGGGCTTCGGCGATGTTGGGCAGCAGGCCCATCGCGACGAACTCGGTAGACCCGATGGCGAAGCCACCGAGGGCGAGGGCGATGAGGGCGAACGCGCGCTGCGTCGGCGTGGTGAGCGTCATGCGACCTGTCTGGATCTGGGGGGGGGGGAACGGGGGCGGGAGGACGGAGCCGGATCCCGGCTCGCTCGCCGGGACATCGACCGGATCGCCACGCCGCACGGCATGCAGACGGTCCCGTTCCCGCCGGCACGCGCACGACGGCGGTACGGCGATCAGACGGCGACGGGGTCGATCCGTGTTCGGCGTCGAACGGTCCGAGCACACGTGCAGCGGCCCGGTCCCAGCAGTGTAGACCGCTCCAAACAGCCGACGGAAGACGACGGGCCGAATCGATTCGACATCAGCCGGACGCGCGAGTGTGGAGCAAGACCGGCTCCCGCCGGACGAGCCGGCGAGACAGGCGCCGTCGGTGCTCGACGGACCTCAGGCCGCGCGGCGCTCCTCGCGCGCCCCGGCCGACGCCAGCTCGGGCAGCTCGTCGCGGTGCACCCACCCGGACCCGCACTCGGTGCAGCTCGCCCAGGCGTCGCCGGTCTGCTCGTCACCGTCGATGACGACCGTCTGCAGGTCGCAGTCGGGGCACCAGCCGTCGTGCATCATCACGCGCTCCTCGTCGTCGTCCGGGTCGTCCCGAGCCGCCGGTGCGGCTCGATGGAGACCATGAGACACCCGACCACCGACACCGCGGGGAGGCGATCGGCGTGTCCTGCACCTCCCAGCTGGCGTAGCATCGGGCCATGGGGTGGTGGATCGTGACCGGAGTCGTCCTGCTCGTCGCGGTGGGCCTGTGGCTGTGGATGCACCACCTGACGGACCTCGGCGCACGCTCGCGGCAGTACGACGGCAGTGACCCCGAGATCGCCGAGGCGCTCCGCCAGGCCGAGCGCGACAGCAACACCGGCCGCATGTACTTCTGACCGTGGCGACAGGACTCCGGACGGGCCTGGCAGCCCTGGTCACCGCGCTGTGCCTGGTGCTGACGAGCTGCGCCGGGTCGATGGCATCCGGACCTCCCGACTACACCGGGACGTGGCAGCTCGCCGGGCAGGACGGCTCCGAGCCCGCCCGGTTCGTCGTGTCGGCGGACGGCACCTACACCGCTCGCGGGATCCCGGACGCCCTGGCGTGCCGGACCAGGAACGCCGACACGAGCCCTCCCGGTTGCTCCGAGGGCCGTTCCTCGTCGGACTTCTCCGGGCAGTGGACACTCGCGGACGGCAGCGCACCGGGGATCCGGTTCCGGTTCGCGGACCGCTTCGTCCGCCAGGGGTACCCGACCGATGCCGGACTCGCCTTCTTCACCGGATCGCTCGACGTCCCCCGTCCCGACTTCGTGTTCGTCCGCACACCTGCGCGGTGACCGCGCGGGGCCGATCCACGGTGGTGCGGGCGGCCCGGGACCGGCTCAGTCGCCGAGCGCCGCCTCGAGCCGCTCGAGCTTCCCGTCGATCTCCCCCGTGTGCCCGGGGCGGACGTCGGCCTTGAGCACGAGGGACACCCGGGTGCCGTACGCACCGACGGCCTCGGTGGCGCGCTTGACGACGTCCATGACCTCGTCCCACTCCCCCTCGACCTCGGTGAACATCGACGAGGTGCGGTTCGGCAGACCGGACTCGCGGACGACGCGCACCGCTGCGGCGACCGCGTCGTGCACGGACCCGTCCGACGATGCCGAGGGACCACCGGACGGAGCAACGGAGAACGCGACGATCATGCGTCCATCCTGCCCCGGTCGACTCCCCCGCGCACCGGCGGCTCGGACACCCGCACCGACGAACGCTCCGGCGAGCGCCGCGCGAGCCGCACCAGCGCGACCACCGCCCACACCAGCACGGCGACCTCGAGGACGTTCCGCACGGTGAGCACGAACACCATCCAGGTGTGCACCGCGAGGAGCTCGTCGTAGAACCCCGGGTAGATCACCTGCGTCAGCAGCGCCAGGGGCAGCACCCCGATCGCGACCGGCAGGAAGCGCCGCGCGCTCGGGTACCCGGCGACGAGCCCCCAGACGACGGGCACGGCGTACCACCCGACGTACTGCGGCGACCCGACCTTGTTCACCGCGATCAGCACCGCGACGAACAGCAGCGCGAGGACCGGTGCCACCTCGGTGCGACGGGCGCCCCGCCGGACCGCGAGCAGCGCGAGGACCACGCCGCCGATGACGAGCACGGCCATCAGCGGCGTCGACAGCGCGGCCGCTGCGTGGGTGCCAGCTCCGGACACCTCGAACGTCAGGATCTCGCGGTCGTAGTAGACGGCCGCTCCGGGGACCCCGAGCGCTGCCGCCCACATGAAGGGTGTCGCGAGCGGGGCCTCGATCTGCAGCGCCCGGTCGCTCTGCTCGGTCACGAAGGACAGCAGGTACGGCGCTCCGCCGTAGAGCACGTCGACGAGCACGATCAGCCCGGTCACGACGAGTGCCCCGGTCACGACGGCACTCCGGTGTCCCCGACGCAGCAGCACCAGCACGCCCACCAACGCAGCCGGCCACACCTTCGTCCAGGCCGCTGCGGTGAAGAGCGCCGACGCGACCACCGGACGGGTCACGACGAAGGCGACGCCGACGAGGGCGATCGCGGTGGCCACGGTGTCGATCCGGCCGAGTGCGATGGGTCCGAGCGCGAGCAGGAACACGAGCCACCACCAGACGACCCGCACGCCGAACGCACGGAACCGCCAGAGGAAGGCACAGGCGACGGCGTCGAGCAGCACCATGAGCGCGAGCCAGCCGGTCGCGATCGCCGCGGTGCCGCCGAGGGCCGCAGCGGCCATCGGCACGAGCGCGAAGACCGGGTACACCCAGTCGGAGTCGACCCCGACCCACGAGTGGTCGATCCGTCCGACCTCGATCCACCGTCGGTAGGTGATGGTGACGTCACCCAGCGGCAGGTTCGGCGCGGTCGTGGCGAGCCACCAGAGCACAGCGTGCACCAGGACGACCACCACGGCGAGCGAGACGCCCTCGACCCACCGGAACCGCTGCTGCACCGTGCGAGCGTAGCGAACCGCTCCACAGGCTCTCCTGAGGAGGACGTGTCACCGTTCGCGGGTGAGCACCGACCCGCGCCAGCGCCCCACCAGCCGCAAGCCCCTCGTCTGGGCGGGGATCGTCCTGCTCGTCGCGGTGCTCGCCGTCGTCGGCGTCGCCGTCGGCACGAACGTGTACACGTCGAGCGAGAACGCGAAGGCGTCGGCGGCGCCCTCGGTCGCCGCGAGCCGCGCCCCGTCGACGCTCGACACGGCCGACCTGTCCGGCGACTGGACCGTGGGCGGCGACTCCGAGGCCGGGTACCGCGTGCACGAGGTCCTCAACGGCTCCGACGTCACCGTGACCGGGCGCACGGACAGCGTCACCGGTTCGGCGCGGGTCGACGGCACGACGATCACCGAGGCGACCGTCACGGTGCAGGTCGCCGACATCGCCACGGACTCCGCGCAGCGCGACTCGTACTTCCGCGACTCCGCCCTCGACGTCTCGGCCTTCCCGCAGGCGACCTTCACGCTCACCGGACCGATCACCGACGCCGTCCCGAGCGGCTCGGGCACGACCGAGGTCCGGGCCGACGGGGAACTCACGCTGCACGGCGTGACGAAGCCGGTCCGCGCCGACCTGCAGATCGGGCTCGACGGCGACGGTGTCGCGGTGTCCGGCACGGTCCCGATCACCTTCTCGGACTTCGGCGTGCAGGCCCCCGACCTCGGCTTCGTGGAGGTCGACGACGCGGGCGCCGTCGAGTTCCTCGTGCACGCCACGCCCGCGTCCTGACGCGTCGGTCGAACGCGACCCCGCCCGGTCACGCGACCCCACGTCCCGACGCGCCCCGCCACCGGCCGGGAGGCACG
This sequence comes from Curtobacterium uvaldense, assembly GCF_028307415.1. Classification (NCBI taxonomy): domain Bacteria; kingdom Bacillati; phylum Actinomycetota; class Actinomycetes; order Micrococcales; family Microbacteriaceae; genus Curtobacterium; species Curtobacterium uvaldense. The sequence continues at coordinate 51,286 of NZ_JAQMHU010000006.1, forward strand.
CCGGCAGCCCGCCCCGCGCCTCCCGTCCGGCAGTGGGTCACGTCGCCGACACCGCACGCGTCGATCGACGCGCGTCACGTCGGACCGTGCGCCCGCATCGGATGCGAACGCATCCTGCGACACCGCACGCGTCGATCGACGGGCGCGATGTCGCACGCCGGCCCGCCTGCGCCCGGCACCCGCGCCCCCATTTGCCCGGCCGCGCGCGCTACCCCCGCGCGTCGCCGTCGACGACCAGGTCCCGGACCACGCCGCTCAGCTGCTCGATCAGGGCCGTCATCGTGAACGGACCACCACGCGACGCCCGCCGGGCCGCCACGCCGTGCACGACCGCGGCGGTCGCGGCCAGGTGCGCCAGGTCCGACGGGGACAGCGACGCACCGGACGCCTCCGCAGCGCCCTGCCGTGCGGCGACGAGCGCCCCGAGCACCCCGCCGAGCACGTCCCCCGCGCCGGCCGCCGCGAGCCACGGCGTGGCCGACGACGCCACGAGCCGGACCGACCCGTCCGGTGTCGCCACGTGCGTGTCCGAGCCCTTGAGGAGGACGACGCTGCCGGTCCGTTCCGCCGCGCGCACCGCAGCCGTCGCCGGATCACGCTCGACGGCCTCGCGTGAGGTCTCGAGCACCGGGGCGAGCTCCCCCGCGTGCGGCGTCAGCACCGCCAGCGGTCCGAGGTCGACCAGCGGGATCGCCCCGGCGTCGACGACCACCGGCACGCCGTCGTCCGAGGCGTTCCGGAACGCGTCGGCGGTGGACGGGTCGAGCTCGTCCAGCGAGTCCGCGGAGATCCCGGAGCCGACGAGCCACGCCTGCACGCGACCGACACCCGAGACGACCTCCGGACGGCGGGCGAGCACGTGGTCGGTGGCACGGTCCGGTCCGACGTAGCGGACCATCCCGACGCCGGTGTGCACCGCTGCGTCGACGCCCATCACCGCCGCCCCCGGGTACCGGTCGGAGCCGGTCGCGACGCCGAGCACACCCCGGCGGTACTTGGTCGACTCGCCGTGCGGAGCGGTGGTCCAGGCAGCGGCGTCGGTCGGGGCGAAGGGGGCGAAGTCGTTCACGACCGCCACGTTACGGTGGAGCGCATGAGCCTGTTCCTGCCCGGTCGCGTGGTGGTCTTCGACTACGGCGAGGTGATCAGCCGGACACCGCACGGCGCGTGGGACGCCCTCGTCGCGATGACCGGCGTACCCGCGGACGAGCTGCTGCCGGTGTACCAGGAGCTGCGACACGACCTCGACCGGGGCGACCTCACGGTGCTCGAGTACTGGCGCGCGATCGCGGCGCGGACCGGCCGGCGGTGGAGCCTCACCGAGATCCACCGCTTCTGGGCGGTCGACTTCACGGGCTGGTTCGAAGTGGACCCCGAGGCGCTGGCGATCGTCGAGGAGCTGCACGCCGCCGGGACCCGGCTCGCCCTGCTGTCCAACGCCGGGCGCGACTTCGGCGACCCGTACCGCTGGTCGCCGATGGGCTCGGTGTTCGAGACGGTCGTGGTCAGTGCCGAGGAGCACGTCCTCAAGCCGGACGCATCCGTCTACCGCACGACGTGCGAGCGCCTGGGAATCACGCCCGAGCAGATGGTGTTCGTCGACAACAGGGCCGAGAACGCCGCCGGTGCAGACGCGATCGGGGCGGTCGGCCACCACTTCACGTCGCCGGCCGGACTGCGGACCTTCCTGCAGGACCTGGCGGCACGGACCGACGAAGGAGCACCCGCGTGACGCACGCCCTGTTCGAACCGATCACCATCCGCGACCTGACCGTCCGCAACCGGCTCTGGGTCTCCCCGATGTGCCAGTACTCGGTCGAGCGGCAGGACGGCGTCCCGACCCCGTGGCACCTCGTGCACCTCGGCGGGTTCGCCAAGGGCGGCGCGGGCGCCGTCGTCGTCGAGGCCGCCGGCGTCGTGCCCGAGGGTCGGATCAGCCCGCAGGACGTCGGCCTGTGGAACGACGAGCAGCGCGACGCCTTCCGGCCGATCGTCGACTTCCTGCACGCGCAGGGCGCCGCCGCCGGCATCCAGCTCGCACACGCCGGGCGCAAGGCATCGACCCACCGCCCCTGGTCCGAGGCCTCGGGCAGCGTGCCGGAGGCCGAGGGCGGCTGGGCGACGGTCGCTCCGTCGGCCGTGGCCTTCGACGGCTACGCGGTGCCGCGCGAGCTCGAGACCGAGGACATCCGCGTCGTGGCGCTCGCGTTCGCGGCGGCCGCTCGCCGCGCGGTCGAGGCCGGCTTCGACCTGGTCGAGCTGCACGCGGCGCACGGGTACCTCCTCCACCAGTTCCTCTCGCCGCTGAGCAACCACCGCACCGACGCCTACGGCGGCTCGCTCGAGAACCGCGCCCGCGCCCTGCTCGAGACGATCGACGCCGTCCGCGCCGAGGTCGGCGAGGGCTTCCCCGTGGTCGTCCGCTTCTCGGCCACCGACTGGGTCGACGGCGGACTCACGGTGGAGGACACCGTGCAGGTCGCCAGCTGGGCTGCCGAGCACGGCGCCGACCTGGCCGACGTCTCCACCGGCGGCAACGTCGCGAAGGCCCCGATCCCGGTCGGGCCCGGCTACCAGGTGCCCTTCGCGGAGACGGTCAAGCGCGAGGCCGGCATCGGCACCATCGCCGTCGGCATGATCTCCACCGCCTTCCAGGCCGAGCAGGTCGTCGCCACCGGCCAGGCCGACGTCGTCATGGTCGGCCGCGAGTTCCTCCGCGACCCGTCCTTCGCCCTGCGCGCCGCCGCCGAGCTCGGCGTGGCGATCGACTACGAGCCGCAGCAGTACCACCGCGCGCGCGTCACGGCGTAGGCCGGCGCACCCAGCGCACCGCGCGCCTCACGACCGGTCACCGACACCGGCCGGGGGCGCGCGGCGTGCGGGCCGGGAGGCACGGCGCGCTCCCTGTACGTCCTCTCGGCTCCGACGCTGCGCACCCGCTACCATGACTCTCACTGTGGACGATCCTCCGAATTCCGTTTCGCCTTCCCACTCATCCGGCGCTCACTCGGTGAGCAGCCCCGCTTCCCGTGCGTCGGGAGGTGGAGAATGAGTCCCCTCGACATCGTCATGCTGGTCGGCGGCATCCTGCTGACCCTCGGTACCGGTGTCTTCGTCGCCTCGGAGTTCGCGCTCGTGAACCTCGACCGCGCCGAGGTCGAGGCACGGCGCGACCGCGGCGAGTCCGGCCTGGCGCCCGTCATCGCAGCGCTGAAGGTCACGTCGACGCACCTGTCGAGCGCGCAGCTCGGCATCACGCTGACGACCCTGCTGACCGGCTACCTGCTCGAACCCTCGATCGCGACGCTGCTCGAGGCGCCGTTCCTCGCGATGCAGCTGCCCGAGGCACTCGTCGAGACCGTCGGCTCGATCGTGGCGCTCGTCATCGCGACGCTGCTGTCGATGATCCTCGGCGAGCTCGTGCCGAAGAACTTCGCGCTCGCGCTGCCGCTCCAGACCGCGCGGCTCGTCGTGCCGCTGCAGGTCGCCTTCACCACCGTGTTCAAGCCCGCGGTCGCCCTGCTCAACGGCACCGCGAACGCCGTCCTCCGGTCGATGGGCATCGAGCCCCAGGAGGAACTGTCCGGAGCCCGCAGCGCCGAGGAGCTCAGCTCGCTCCTCCGCCGCTCGGCGTCGGAGGGCTCGCTCGAGCAGGACACCGCGACGCTGCTCCAGCGCACCATCGCGTTCTCCGAGCTCGACGCGAGCGACGTGATGACCCCGCGCCCGCGACTGTCGACCATCCGGGTCTCGGAGTCGGCGGACGACGTCATCGCGCTCGCGCGCCGCACCGGCTTCAGCCGCTTCCCCGTGATCGAGGAGGACGCGGACGACGTCGTCGGCATCGTGCACGTGAAGCAGGCCGTCGCGGTCCCGCGCGAGAAGCGCCCCGAGGTGCCGGTCGGCGCCCTGATGACCGAGGCCGAGCGCGTCCCCGAGACCATGCCCGGCGACACCCTGCTCGCCGAGGTCCGGAGCCGCGGCTACCAGATGGTGATCGTCGTCGACGAGTACGGCGGCACCGCCGGTGTCGTCACGCTCGAGGACCTCGTCGAGGAGATCGTCGGCGAGGTGTCCGACGAGCACGACCGCGCACGCATCGACGTCGTGCGCTCCCGGAACTGGTTGACCTTCCCCGGACTCCTGCGTCCCGACGAGCTCGAGGACCGCGCCGGCGTGACGGTCCCCGAGGACGGTCCGTACGAGACCGTGGGCGGGTTCATCATGTCCTCCCTCGGACGCCTGCCCGCCGTCGGTGACGAGGTCGCGCTCGACGACGGCGTCTTCCGCGTCGAGCGGTTGGACGGTCGCCGTGTCGACCGCGTCCGCTGGACCCCGACGCACCCCGATCCCGTCCCGACCACCGGCAGCACCGCGACCGCGCAGCGCCCGGCCACCGGGATCATCATCCCCGCCACGAAGGAGGGCTCCCGATGAGCGCCGCGTCCGTCCACGACGGCATGGTCGTCCTCGCCGCCGGTGAGTCCGCGTCGAGCGGCTCCGACTGGTGGGGCATCTTCTGGCTCGTCGTCCTGCTGCTCGGCAACGCGTACTTCGTCGCCGCCGAGTTCGCCGTGATCTCCGCCCGCCGCTCGCAGATCGAGCCGCGCGCCGAGGCCGGGTCGAAGGCCGCCCAGACGACGCTCGCCGCGATGGAGCACGCCACGCGCATGCTCGCCACCACGCAGCTCGGCATCACGGTCTGCTCGCTCCTCATCCTCAACGTGTCCGAGCCGGCCATCCACCACCTGCTCGAGGTCCCGCTCGGACTGACCGGCTGGAGCGTCGAGGTGATCGGCACCGTGGCGTTCGTCTTCACGCTGCTGCTCGTGTCCTTCCTGCACGTCGTGTTCGGCGAGATGGTGCCGAAGAACATCTCGTTCTCGATGCCCGACCGGGCCGCACTGCTGCTCGTCCCGACGCTCTGGTACATCGGCCACGCCCTGCACTGGGTGATCGTCGGCCTGAACGAGACCGCGAACGCCGTGCTCCGTCTGTTCAAGGTCGAGCCGAAGGACGAGGCCGTCAGCGCGTTCACCGTGGAGGAGGTCCAGACGATCGTCGAGCAGTCCCGCCGCGAGGGCACCCTGACGGACGACGGCAAGCTCGCGATGGCGTTCGAGTTCACGGAGAAGAAGGTCAAGGACGTCGCGGTGCCGATGTCCGACCTGGTCACCCTCCCCGAGGACGCCACGCCCGAGGACGTCGAGCGCGCGGTCGCCCAGCGTGGCTTCTCGCGGTACGTGCTCGTCGGCGACGACGGCGACCCGACGGGCTACGTGCACGTCAAGGACGTCATCGACCTGCGTCCGGACGAGTTCGACGTGCCGGTGCCCCCGAAGCGGATCCGGCAGCTCATCTCCCTGTACACGGACATGGACCTCGAGGACGCCCTCGCGACCATGCGTGCGGCGGGCCGTCACGTGGCGCGGGCGTTCGACGCCGAGGGGCGCACGATCGGTGTGCTGTTCCTCGAGGACATCCTCGAGGAACTGGTGGGCACCGTCGAGGACGCGACCCGGCGGCGCTGACCGCACCGGACGACGGACGGGCGCGCCCAGCTCAGCGGCGACGCGAAGCGTTGCGCGGGGCGCGCCGACCGAGCCTGCGAGGGAGGACGGTGCCAGCTGGCACCGCGCCTCCCGTCCGTCTGTCGGTCCTGGTCGAGACTCGGCCAGGCGGACACGTTCGGGGCGGTGGGACCGCGAAACTGTCCGTGGAACCGAGACTCGCGCCAGCGGCCGACCACCCCGCGCCGCTACCAGCTCACGGGGAGCGGCTTGCCCTCCTCGTACCCGGCGGCCGACTGGATGCCGACGAGCGCCCGCTCGGCGAACTCGGTCAGCGAGGACGCCCCCGCGTACGTCGCCGAGCTGCGGATGCCGGTGGTGATCATGTCGAGCAGGTCCTCGACGCTCGGCCGCTCCGGGTCGAGGTAGATCGTCGACGACGAGATGCCCTCGGCGAAGAGCGCCTTGCGGGCCCGCTCGTACGGGTCGAGGCGCTCGAAGCGCTCCCGCACGGCCTTCGCCGACGCCATGCCCCAGCTCTCCTTGTAGGCCTTGCCCGCGGCGTCGCGGCGGAGCACGCCCGGCGCCTCGAGCGTGCCGGCGAACCACGAACCGATCATGACGGCGGAGGCTCCGGCGGCCAGCGCGAGTGCCACGTCGCGCGGGTAGCGGACGCCGCCGTCGGCCCAGACGTGTGCGCCGAGCGACCGGGCGGCCGCGGCGGTCTCGAGCACGGCGGAGAACTGCGGGCGACCGACGGCCGTCATCATGCGCGTGGTGCACATCGCGCCCGGTCCGACGCCGACCTTGATGATCGTCGCACCGGCGTCGACGAGGTGCGCGACGGCGTCGGCGGTGACGACGTTGCCGGCGACGATCGGCAGGCCGAGACCCAGCGCCGAGACCGTGCGGAGCGCGCGGAGCATGCCCTCCTGGTGGCCGTGCGCGGTGTCGAGCACGAGCACGTCGACCCCGGCGGCGGCCAGGGCCTTCGCCTTCGCGGCGACGTCGCCGTTGATGCCGACCGCGGCGGCGACCCGCAGGCGACCGTCCCCGTCGACGGCGGGCGTGTAGATGTCGGAGCGGATCGCGCTGGTCTGGCTCGTGGTGCCGACGACCCTGCCGTGCCGGACCACGGGCGCGAAGTCGACCTCGGCGGCGGAGAGCACGTCGTACACGTGCCGCGGGGTACCGGCGTCGTCGGCGTCGATTGCCGTCGAGGGTCCGTGCAGCAGGTCACCGATCGTCGCGTCCGCACCCGCGGTGCCGAGCCGGGCGGCGGGCACGCAGCCGAGGTACTCCCCCGCCCCGTCGCGGACCACGACGCCCCGGCCCGCCACCGGCAGCAGCTGCTCGAGCGCCTCGGCGACGGTGGTGTCGGCGCGCATGTCGTAGGCGGTGTCGAAGTCGACCGGCTGCTCCTTGACCCAGCGGATCGCGGCGTCGAGGTCCTGCAGGTGCATGTCCTGCGGCAGCACACCGAGCCCACCGCGGCGGGCGAGGGTCGCGGCGAGCCGCGGGCCGGTCACCGAGTTCATGTTCGCGCTGACGATCGGGATCGTGGCGCCCGTGCCGTCGTTCGTGGCGAGGTCCACGTCGAAGCGGCTCGTCACCCCGGACCGACTCGGCACGAGGAAGACGTCGGAGTAGGTCAGGTCGTGCGTCGGCCGCGTCTCGTAGAACCTCATGGGTGCCACTGTACGGCTCCGCAGCCGCGCGGACACGCGTGCGGGAGGTCTCCCCGGCGCACCGTCGACGCCGGAGCAGGACCCCTGCTGCGCGACACCCGTCGTCGGGTCCACCGGTCCGGCGGGCGGCCCCCGTCCCGACACGCGCGAGCACGGCCGGGAGGCGCGGCGCGCGTCCGACGGTCACCGAACGGTCGGCGCGGAACGGCTAGGCTGGCGGCCAGTGCGGAGCAGGGTTGCCCCGCACGACACACACGAGCATCTATCGACGGAGAGTGGGCGATCGGCTGTGTCGAGCCATCTGACGGGTACGGACGAGACCGCGGGCGAATTCGGGGCGAACGAGTGGCTGGTCGACGAGCTCTACGAGCAGTTCGTCGCCGACAAGGAGTCCGTCGACAAGTCGTGGTGGCCCGTGCTCGAGAGCTACCACCGCTCGCAGACCGGGGGCGACGCCGCCGCCGGCTCGGCGCCCAGCGCACCCGCCCCCGCGCAGTCCTCGTCGCAGTCGACCACGCAGCAGCCCGCCACGGGTGACGCCCCGGGCGAGGCGAAGCCCGCCGGTCCGATCCAGGCGAAGACGACCTCGCGCCAGCCCACCCCGCAGCCGATCCCGGCCGAGGCCAACGACGAGGCCGACGACCACGAGGAGACCCACGAGGACGTGGCGACCCCGCTCCGGGGCATGGCGAAGACGCTGGCCTCGAACATGGACGCCTCGCTCACGGTCCCGACCGCGACCAGCGTCCGGACGATCCCGGCGAAGCTGATGATCGACAACCGCATCGTCGTCAACAACCACCTGCGCCGGGCCCGGGGCGGCAAGATCTCCTTCACCCACCTGATCGGGTGGGCGATGGTGCAGGCGCTGAAGGACTTCCCGAGCCAGAACGTGTTCTACGAGGAGCGCGACGGCAAGCCCTTCGTGGTGGAGCCCGCGCACGTGAACCTCGGCATCGCGATCGACGTCCCCAAGAAGGACGGCACCCGCTCGCTCCTCGTCCCGAGCATCAAGCGCGCCGAGACCCTGACCTTCGGCCAGTTCCTCGCCGCGTACGAGGACCTCGTCAAGCGCGCCCGCGACAACAAGCTCACGCCGGCCGACTTCCAGGGCACGACGATCTCGCTCACCAACCCGGGCGGCATCGGCACCGTGCACTCGGTCCCGCGCCTGACGAAGGGCCAGGGCTCGATCATCGGCGCCGGTGCGCTCGAGTACCCGGCGCAGTTCCAGGGCTCCGCGACGAAGACCCTGGTCGAGCTCGGCGTCGGCAAGACGATCACGCTGACGAGCACCTACGACCACCGGGTCATCCAGGGCGCCGGCTCGGGCGAGTACCTCAAGAAGGTGCACGAGCGACTCATCGGCGAGCACGGGTTCTACGAGGGCATCTTCTCGGCGCTGCGCATCCCCTACAAGCCCATCCAGTGGGCGAACGACATCAACGTCGACCTGGCCCACCGCGTCAACAAGACGTCGCGCGTGCAGGAGCTCATCAACAGCTTCCGCGTGCGCGGGCACCTGATGGCCGACATCGACCCGCTCGAGTACCGGCAGCGCACCCACCCCGACCTCGAGCTCGAGAACCACGGGCTGACGTTCTGGGACCTCGACCGCGAGTTCGTCACGGGCGGCCTCGCCGGCACCACGACGGCACCCCTGCGCGACGTGCTCGGCATCCTGCGCGACGCCTACTGCCGCACCGTCGGTGTCGAGTACATGCACATCCAGGACCCGGAACAGCGCCGCTGGGTGCAGGGCCACATCGAGGTGCCGTACTCGAAGCCGTCGAAGGACGAGCAGCTCCGCGTCCTCGGCAAGCTCAACGAGGCCGAGGCGTTCGAGACCTTCCTGCAGACGAAGTACGTCGGCCAGAAGCGCTTCTCGCTCGAGGGCGGCGAGTCGACCATCGCGTTCCTCGACACCCTCATCCAGCACGCGGCGGGCGCCGGCCTCGACGAGGTCGCCATCGGCATGGCCCACCGCGGCCGCCTCAACGTGCTGACGAACATCGCCGGCAAGACCTACGGGCAGATCTTCCGCGAGTTCGAGGGGTCGTCGCTCCCGGGTTCCGTGTCCGGTCAGGGCTCCGGTGACGTGAAGTACCACGTCGGCACCGAGGGCGTCTTCCGCGCGTCGGACGGCTCGAGCATCCCCGTCACGATCGCCGCGAACCCGTCACACCTCGAGGCCGTCGACGGCGTGCTCGAGGGCATCGTGCGCGCCAAGCAGGACCGCACCCCGCCCGGCACCTTCGGCGTGCTGCCGGTGCTCGTGCACGGCGACGCGGCCATGGCCGGCCAGGGCGTCGTCGTCGAGACCCTGCAGATGTCGCAGCTCCGGGGCTACCGCACGGGTGGCACGGTGCACCTCGTCATCAACAACCAGGTCGGGTTCACCACGCCCCCGGAGTCCGCGCGCAGCTCGGTGTACTCCACCGACGTGGCGAAGACGATCCAGGCGCCGATCTTCCACGTCAACGGGGACGACCCCGAGGCCGTGGCCCGCGTCGCCGAGCTCGCCTTCGCGTACCGCGAGGAGTTCCACCGCGACGTCGTGATCGACCTCGTCTGCTACCGCCGCCGCGGCCACAACGAGGGCGACGACCCCTCGATGACCCAGCCGCTCATGTACAACCTCATCGAGGCGAAGCGCTCCGTCCGCACCCTGTACACCGAGGCCCTCGTCGGTCGCGGCGACATCACGCAGGAGGAGTACGACGAGGCGCACCGCGACTTCCAGGACCGCCTCGAGCGCGCCTTCGCCGAGACCCACGAGGCGCAGACCGGCACGATGCCCGTCATCACGACGGACGACGACGGCGCCGTGGACGGTCTCGAGCGTCCGACGGCCCAGCGTGACGACGCCGAGATCGAGGTGCACGAGACGGCGATCTCCGAGGAACTCGTCCGGGCCATCGGCGACGCGCACAGCAACCCGCCCGCCGGCTTCTCGATCCACCCGAAGCTGCAGCAGCTCCTCACCAAGCGCACCGAGATGACCCGCTCCGGCGGCATCGACTGGGCGATGGCGGAGCTCATGGCGATCGGCTCGGTGCTGGTCGAGGGCAAGCCCGTCCGGCTCGCCGGCCAGGACGCCCGACGCGGCACCTTCGTGCAGCGCCAGGCGGTCTTCCACGACCGGGTGAACGGGCAGGAGTGGCTGCCGCTCGCCAACGTCGCCGAGGACCAGGCCCGCCTGTACATCTACGACTCGCTGCTCAGCGAGTACGCGGCGATGGCGTTCGAGTACGGCTACTCGGTCGAACGTCCCGAGGCCCTCGTGCTGTGGGAGGCGCAGTTCGGCGACTTCGCGAACGGCGCGCAGACCGTCATCGACGAGTTCATCTCGTCCGCCGAGCAGAAGTGGGGACAGCGCTCCGGTCTGGTGCTCCTGCTCCCCCACGGCTACGAGGGTCAGGGGCCGGACCACTCCTCGGCGCGCATCGAGCGGTACCTGCAGCTCTGCGCCGAGGACAACATGATCGTCGCGCGTCCCTCGACGCCGGCGTCGTGGTTCCACCTGCTCCGTCGCCAGGCGTGGGAGCGCCCGCAGAAGCCGCTCGTCGTCTTCACGCCGAAGGCCATGCTCCGCCTCCGCCAGGCGACGAGCCCGGTCGAGGCCTTCACGAACGGCTCCTTCCACGAGGTGCTCGACGACGACCGCGTGACCGACAAGGCCGGGGTGCGCCGCGTCGTGCTGCACTCGGGCAAGGTGCACCACGACCTCCGCGCCGAGCTCGACAAGTCCGGCGCGACCGACGTCGCCCTCGTCCGGTTGGAGCAGCTCGCGCCGCTCCCCCTCGACGAGCTGCTCCGGGTGCTCGCGGGCTACCCGCAGGCCGAGGTCGTCTGGGCCCAGGAGGAGCCGGAGAACCAGGGCGCCTGGCCGTTCGTGTGCATGAACCTGTCCCCGCACCTCGACGGCCGTCCGCTCTCCGTGGCCTCGCGCCCGGCGAGTGCCGCACCGGCGACGGGCTCGTCGAAGCGTTCCGCGGGTGAGGCCGCCGACGTCGTCCGCAAGGCACTCGGCTGATCCGCCGCGCCCCCTGACGCACGATGCGCCCCGTGGAGACGGGGCGCATCGTTCGTCAGGGCGCGCATCTCCCGGGCACGCAGACGCACCGACGGCGGCGGCAGCAGCGGCGGCCGCACGCGGCACGCAGCAGCACCGACGTGCAGCGCCAGGGGCTGCCCGACGCTACTTCAGCTTCGTGTAGCGGACCCCGGCCTCGTGGTACCCGCGCTTCTGGTAGAACCGGTGCGCGCTGTCCGTGGCGGCGGCGGACACGGCGCTCAGCCGGTGCGCCCCCTGCTCACTCGCCCACGTCTCGAACGTGTCGATGAGCGCGGAACCGGTCCCGAGCCTCCGGGCCGACGGGTCGACCACCAGCAGCAGGAGCTGCGCGGTGGGCTCGTCGCTCGCGTACGACCACGTGACCTGCGCACCCGCCACGGCGACCGCTCGGCCGTCGTCGCCACGGACCAGCCACGTGCGGTGTCCGGCCTCGGGCACGAGCCGTTCCAGCCGTGCGCGCATCGCGGACTCGTCGACGACGTGCCCGAGCAGACGGACGAGGGCGGTGACGTCGGCGACGTCCGTGTCGGACCAGGTGGTGATCGACTCGGCGGTGAGGGTCATGGGGCGACCCTACCCAGCGCCGGCGACGTGTGACGACCGCGGACGGTCGCGCCTAGTGCGTCGCCTGCTCCACGCGGATGCGCGCGAGGATCTCGGTCCGGAGCTGGTCCGGCGCGGTCTCGGCGCAGGCGCGCTTCACCGTCTCCATGAGGACGACGCCCACGCGGTGCTCGCTCGTGCAGTCCTCGCAGGACTCCATGTGCTCGCGGATGTCCGCGGCGTCCTCGCGGCAGAGCTCGTCGTGCAGGAACTCCTCGAGCTCGGCCTTGGCCTTCGAGCAGTCGCAGCCGCTCATCGTGCGTCCTTCCCGTCGGTGCGACCAGCGGCCGCAGTCGTCTTCCGGCCCCGCCCGCGCATCGTCGCCGTCGATGCTGCGTCCGGGACGATGCCGGTCTCGCGTGCGTGGTCCGCCAGGAGCCCGCGGAGGAGCCGGCGTCCACGGTGGAGACGGCTCATGACCGTCCCCACGGGGGTCTTCATGATGTCGGCGATCTCCTGGTAGGAGAAGCCCTCGACGTCCGCGAAGTACACGGCCATCCGGAAGTCCTCGGGGATCGACTGGAGCGCGTCCTTCACGGCGGAGGACGGCAGGTGGTCGATCGCGTCGGCCTCGGCGGAACGCGCCGAGACGGACTGCGTGACGCTCTCGGCGCCGCCGAGCTGCCAGTCCTCGAGCTCGTCGATCGTGCCCTGGTACGGATTCCGCTGGTTCTTGCGGTACGTGTTGATGAACGTGTTCGTGAGGATCCGGTAGAGCCACGCCTTGAGGTTCGTGCCCTGACGGAACTGCCGGAACGCCGCGTACGCCTTGACGAAGGTCTCCTGCACCAGGTCCGACGCGTCGGCCGGGTTACGGGTCATCCGCATCGCGGCGCCGTAGAGCTGGTCCATGAACGGGAGCGCCTGGTCCTCGAACAGGGAGCGCAGTTCGGCCTCGGACACGGTCTTCTCGTCCGCCGGTTCGGCCTCGGGCTCGAGGGCGTCCGCCTCCTCGGACACCGCGTCGAGCTGCGCCTCGGTCTCCTCGACCAGGTCGTGCGGTGCTGCCTGCGGTTCGTCGGTCGTCATCACGGACGAGTCTAGGCCGAGCCCGCCGAGCGAGCCGTCGATCGTCGTCCGCACGGTCGGCAGTGCCGTCCGTGACCGTTCGAGTGTCGCTGTCGCCAATGGTCCTCCCGCGGTGTTCAGTACCCTGGTGAACCGATGGCCCAGTCGACGCATTCCCAGCAGCCCGATCCCTGGATCGCACCCCTCGCCCGCGGACCCCTGCGCGGCGACGTCGCCCTGCCCGGCTCGAAGTCGCTGACGAACCGGGAGCTGGTCCTCGCGGCGCTGGCCGACGGCCCCTCGACCATCCGGCTCCCCCTGCACTCGCGCGACTCCGCCCTGATGGTCGCCGCGCTCCGGCAGCTCGGCGTCGGGATCGACGAGGTCGTCCCCGCGGACGGCACGGCTCCGAACCCGTACGGGCCGGACCTCCGGATCACACCCGCGCCGATGCACGGCGACGTCGCCGTCGACTGCGGGCTGGCCGGCACCGTGATGCGCTTCCTGCCGCCGCTCGCCGCGCTGGCGACCGGCCCCGTGACGGTCGACGGCGACCCGTACGCGCGGAGGCGACCGATGGGCGCGATCATCCGCGCCCTCGCGGACCTCGGGGTCGACGTGACGGACGACGGCGACGGCGCGATGCCGTTCTCGTTCACCGGCACCGGATCGGTCCGCGGGGGCCGTCTCGAGATCGACGCATCGGCGTCGTCGCAGTTCGTGTCCGGGCTGCTGCTGTCGGCGCCCCGCTTCGACGAGGGCCTGCACCTCACCCACGTCGGCGAGCGGCTGCCGAGCCTGCCGCACATCGACATGACCGTCGCGGCGCTCCGCGCTCGAGGTGTCCGCGTGGGCCAGCCGACCGTCGGCGAGTGGGTGGTGCACCCGGGCCCGATCGCGGCGCGCGACGTCGTCATCGAGCCCGACCTGTCGAACGCCGCGCCGTTCGCGGCGGCTGCGCTCGTCGCGGGCGGCACCGTCCGGATCCGCACCTGGCCGACCCACACCACGCAGGTCGGTGCCGACCTCGAGACGCTCCTGCCCCTGTGGGGCGCGACCGTCACGCGGGACGGCGACGACCTCGTCTTCGACGGCGGCGTCGGGGTGGCGGGTGGAGCCTCCCTGCCGGGTGTGACGCTCGACCTGTCCCGCGGCGGCGAACTCGCACCGGCGCTCGTCGCGCTGTCGGCCCTGGCCGACGGGCCGAGCGAGATCACCGGGATCGGCCACCTGCGTGGCCACGAGACGGACCGCCTCGCCGCGCTCGCGGCGGACGTGAACCGGTCGGGAGGCTCGGTGCAGGAACTCGACGACGGCCTGCGGATCGCGCCCGCCCGCCTCCACGGCGGTGGCTGGGCCGCGTACGACGACCACCGGATGGCAACCGCGGGCGCCCTCGTCGGTCTCGTCGTCGACGGCGTCGCCGTCGACGACGTCGGCTGCACGGCGAAGACGCTGCCGCAGTTCCCCGAGCTCTGGGCGGACCTGGTGGCGACCGGTGCGGACCAGGCTGCGGGCCACCGGGACGGGAGCGTGACGCCGTGAGCTGGTGGGACGACGTCGACGGGGACGACACCGACGAGGACGAGCCGTACGGACAGTACGAGTCGAAGGTGCGGATCCGGCCGAACCCGAAGGGCAACCGGCCCCGCACGAAGACCCGTCCGAACTACGACGACGCCCCGACCGGCTGGGTGACGAACGTCGACCGCGGGCGCTTCGGCGTGCTGGTGTCGGCCGGCCAGGACGACGAGCGGGTGATCACGGCGACGAAGGCCCGGGAGCTCGGCAAGAAGTCGGTCGTGACCGGCGACCACGTGTCGCTCGCCGGGGACGTCTCGGGCGACGCCGGTTCGCTCGCGCGGATCGTCAAGGTCGCCGAGCGGTCGACCCTGCTCCGACGGAGCGCGGACGACAGCGACGAGGTCGAGCGCGTGATCGTCGCGAACGCCGACCAGATGCTGATCGTCGTCGCGGCGGCGGACCCCGAGCCGCGCCCGCGACTCATCGACCGGTACCTCGTCGCGGCGTTCGACGCCGGCCTGGACCCCGTGCTCTGCATCACGAAGACCGACCTGGCCGACCCGGCACCGTTCCTGGCGCACTTCGCCTGCCTGGACCTCCGGATCGTCACGAGCCGGTCGGACGACGTGCCGTTCGACGCCCTGCACGAGGTGCTCGACGACACGGTGACCGTCACCGTCGGGCACTCCGGCGTCGGCAAGTCGACGCTCGTGAACGCCATCACCGGCTCGACCCGCGCGACCGGCGTGGTCAACGCGGTCACCGGTCGCGGGCGGCACACCTCGTCGTCCTCGATCGCGCTGCGCGTCCGTGACGGTGGGTGGATCATCGACACCCCCGGCGTCCGGTCGTTCGGGCTCGGGCACGTGCAGCCGGAGAACGTCTTCCGGGCCTTCGCGGCGCACGCCGTCCCGGTGCGCGAGCCCGCCGACGGCATCCCGCTCGCACAGGCGCACGACTGGGAGATCGTCGACCGCGTGCACGACGGGGAGCTCGGGGCGACCGGCGTCGAGCGGCTCGACTCCTTCCGCGCCCTGCTCACCGGCATGGGTGCGGACGACCCCGGCGCGGACTGACCCGAGGCGGGGGTCGTCCCGCGCGTGGGGACCGTCGCGTGCGTGGTGACCGTCGCGTGCGGCGCGGGTGTACCGTTGCCCCTCGTGCCCGAAGTTGCAGAACACAACACAGCCAGACCCGAACCGGTCCACCACGGTGACCACGCGGCGGAGCACCCGTCGCGAGCCGACCGCCCCACGGCGGCGATGGCGGCGGTCCTGCACCCCGAACACCTCGGACGGTCGCTGCGGTCCTTCGGGTCGCACATCCTCGTGCCGCTGTTCCTGGCGGTCGGGATGAGCCTCGCCTACCTCGGCGCGTTCCACGCCCCGACCCCGCACGAGCTCCCGGTCGGGATCGTCGGCCAGGGCCCGGAGGCCCAGGTGTTCGCCCAGACCGTCACCGACGGCTCCGACGGCCGGCTGGTCGCGCACGTCGTCGACTCGCCGGCCGAGGCCGAACGGCAGGTCCGGGACCGCGACCTCGCCGCCGTGTACGCCCCGGGGACGGACGGCGCCGTGCTCTACGTCTCCACGGCCGCGAGCGAGACCACCGCGACCGCAGCCCAGAAGGTCTTCCTGCCGATCGCGTACGAGCAGCACCTGCCGTTCACCGTGCACGACGTCGTGCCCACCGGTGACGAGGACCCGACCGGCCAGGGACTCTTCTTCCTGCTCGTCGGCCTGAGCGTCGGCGGGTACGCCTCGGCGATCGCCGTCGCCGCGGCGGCCGCGAAGCTCCGCGCGCTCTGGACGGTCGTCGTCGGCGCCGTCACCGCCGGGGTCGTCGCCGGCATCGGTGTCCTGGTCGCCGGACCGCTGTACGGCGTCATCCCGGACCACCGCTGGCAGGTCTTCCTGTTCGCGTGGCTCTACGACGCCGTCATCGTCGCCCTCGGCGTCGGGATGCACCCGCTGCTCGGGCGGTGGACCACCCCGATCCTGACGATGCTCTTCGTGATGCTCAACTTCACGAGCTCCGGCGGGATCTTCCAGCCGTCGTTCCAGCCCGGCTTCTTCGCGGCGCTCAACACGTTCTGGAGCGGCGCGGCCTGGCTCGGCGCCGCGCAGGACCTCGTGTACTTCCCCGGAGCGTCGCTGACCCGGTCGGTGGTCGTGCTCGTGCTGTGGCTGGTCGTCGCGGTGCTGCTCGGCGTCCTCGTGCACGGGCTCGCCGCACGCCGGACCCGCATCGCGCGCGAGCGCGCGGTGTCACGCTACGAGGAGGAGCAGGTCGTCGCGGCCTAGGGCGCTAGCCTGACCTCCGTGGACCTCAGCGCCGACCTGGACTTCGCCCGCTCCCTCGCCGACACCGCCGACGCGATCAGCCTCGAGCGGTTCCGCGCCGCCGACCTGCACGTCACGACGAAGGCCGACAGCACGCACGTCACGGACGCCGACCAGGCGGTCGAGCGCGCCCTGCGCGAGCGCCTGGCGGCCGAGCGCCCGGACGACGCGTTCCTGGGCGAGGAGACGACGGCGGACACCGGCGCCGATGCCCTGAGCGAGGGGCACCGGCAGTGGGTGGTCGACCCGATCGACGGCACCGCGAACTACCTGCGGGGAGTGCCGGTCTGGGCGACCCTCATCGCCCTCGCCGTCGACGGCCGCCCGGTGCTCGGCGTCGTCAGCGCCCCGGCGCTCGGCAAGCGCTGGTGGGCCGCGGAGGGGCTCGGCGCGCACTCGACCGACGGACCCCTGCGGGTCTCCGGCGTCACGGCGCTGTCCGAGGCGAGCCTCAGCTACAACAGCATCCAGCAGTGGGACGAGGACGACCGGCTCGACGCCCTCGTCACCCTGTCCCGCAAGGTCTGGCGCACCCGGGCGTACGGCGACATGTGGTCGTACATGCTCGTCGCCGAGGGGGTCCTCGACGTCGCGGGCGAACCCGACCTCAAGCCGTGGGACATCGCGGCCCTCGTGCCGATCGTCGAGGAGGCGGGCGGCCGCTTCACCTCTCTCGACGGCGACCCGGGCCCGTGGCACGGCAGCGCCCTCGCCACGAACGGGCACGTGCACGACGCCGTCGTGGACGTCATCCGGCGTCCGTAGCCCCTGGTCGTCCCGACAGGGGCGGCACCGGGGCAGGGCGGGCGCTGCGCCGCGGTGTACCCCGCTTGTCCCCTGCGCGCGGCCCCGCCGACGGTGCCGGACCCCCGGACGGGGGCAGGGACCCCCCGGACTGGGGCCAGGCGAGTCGGACACTCTGCTGACGAGCACTTCGGTGGCGTCCGATGGGCGGGTTATCGTGCTCACGACTGATCGGACGCACCGGGTTCCCTAGACCCGGACCGTGTCGGGTCCGTCGTCCATTACTCGTCCGAAAACCCTGACCCGAGGGGTGGTCCAGACGATGACTTCATCGTTCCCAGGCGGAACCGAGTGCACCCTCACTCGTCGTCCGCGTTATCTCACCGACAGCCCTGGTGTGCGCTCCGTCGCCGCCTCGCGTCCGTCCGTCGCCACGGTCCCTGCCCGTGACGCCGACCGGATCCCGTCCGTCGCCGTGGTCTCCCGCCGCGCTGCCGACCGGACGCCCACCGCAGTCTCCGTCCCCGGACCCGGAGGCCGGTGAGTCATGGCACTCACCGGTCGCCGTCTCGAGGTCGACCGGATCGCGACCCTCGCTGTACTCCCTCGTGAGTCCGCGATGGTCGTCGTCGGCGACCCTGGTTCCGGGCGCAGCAGCGTCCTCGACGCGGTCGCTGACCGCGTCTCCCTCCCCGTCGTGCGGGTCGGTGTCAACGGGAGCGAGTCCCGCTGGCCCCTGGCCGGCGTGACCTCCCTGTTCACCGCACTCGACGATCCGCGGGCGACCGCCCACATCGCGCACCTGCTGCAGGCCGGTGGCGCGACGAGCGGGCTCGCCGCCGCGCACGACTTCCTCGAGGCCGTGCAGACCCTGACCCTGCCGCCGACGGTCGTCCTGATCGACGACCTCGACCGGATGGACCGCGAGAGCCAGGAGCTCATCGCGTTCCTGGCGGGTCGGCTCGCCGGCACGGCACTGCGCCTGGTCGCAACGGTCCGGACCGTGCCGTCGGACGGTCCGCTCACGGCCCTCCCCGTGCTGCGGCTCGAGCCGCTGGCCGCCGACGTGTCCCTCGCGCTGGCCCGGTCGATGGCACCGGAGGGCGCGAACGACGGCGTCCTCGCGATCCTCGCCGATGCGACGGGCGGCAACCCCGGTGCGCTCCGCGAGCAGTTCGACATGCTCTCGACCGCCCAGCTGACCGGCACCGAGCCGCTCGTGCTGCCGTTGCGCCCGACCGCCACGACCGAGGCCATCGCGGCGCTGACCCTCGACGTGGTCGAGGGTGCCGCCGACACCGACACCGACACCGACGACGCGGGACGTGGTCTGGACGTCCTCGCCCGGCTGTCCCTCGTGCCGGTCGCCAGGACGACCGGATGGGACCGCGACGCCGTCGACGACCTCGCCGACGCCGGGCTCGTCGTCGTGCGCGGCCAGACCGTCACGGTCCGCGACCCGCTGCTGCGGTCGGCGCTGTACTGGCGGATGTCCGCACGCACCCGGCGCACGCTGCACCGTGAGCTCGCCGTGGCGAGCGCCGAGGCGGACGAGCGCGCCGCCGCGTGGCACCGGAGCTTCGTCGACGACGTCCCCGACGTGGTCGCGCTGCTCGACGCCGCCGCGGGCTACGTCGCCGACGGGGCACCGCACGCCGCGGTCGCCCTGGCCGAGCGTGCCCTGCACGTCGGCTCGGGCGGTGAGGACGAGCGGACGGCACTGCTCGCCGTCACCGAGGCGCTGTTCGCACAGCGTCAGCTCGGGCTCGCCGCGCGCTACCTCACCGCGATGCGCCCGTTCCGGCGCGGGTCGGACGAGGTCCGGCGCCTGCGGGTCCTGTACTCCGTGCAGTACCTGCGCGGCGAGACCGTGCACGCGGACGAGCTCCTCGTGCCCGTGGACGCGGAGGCACCCGAAGCCCCCGCGACCGCCGGGCTCCTGGCGATGGTCGCGAGCTTCCGGGCGGAGACGTGGGACCTCGAGCAGGCCCGCGACCTGCTCGCCCGGGTCGAGCAGCTCGGTCCGGTGATCACCCCGCACACCGCGGAGATCGCCGGCGCCGTGCAGTGCCTCGTCGCTGCGCTCGACGGTTCGCTGCCCGCCGACACGGAGCTCTACGACGGACTCTCGACGGCGCGGCTGATGGCGATGTCCGACCCGGCACTCCTGCTCGTCGCACACGCGCTGAGCCTCGCCGAGCGGTACCGGAGCGCACGTCGCGTCTTCGCGCTCGTCGTCGCCCGCGGGCAGGACACCGAGGCCGTGTGGGTCGAGGGAGCCCGCTACCTGTCCGCCGAGAACGAGCTGCGCTCCGGCAACTTCCGGCAGGCCCTCCGCGCGATCGACGCCTGGGAGGCCGGGAGCGCCCTGTCCGCGCAACGGCTCCGCGAGCCGTCGCGGGCGGTCGCGGTCGCGTGGCGCCACTTCGCCGAGGGTCGTTCGCTCGAGGCGCTCGAGGTGGTGGACCGGTGCCTGGCGCTCCGCTCCACGGTGCTGCTCTGGGGCACCACGGCCCGGCTGCACGCACTCCGCGGGCGTGTGCTGCTGCTCGACGGTCGTGTCGACGAGGCGGTGACCGCCCTCGAGGCGGCGGACGCCGTCGGCCGGTCGCTGCGCAACCCGACCGTGCTGCGGCACCTCGGCGACCTGGTCGAGGGCTACGTGCGCCTCGGCCGGATCGACGACGCCCGGAACGCGACGGCCCGGCTCGCGGCCGACCACCACGCCCGGCCGTCCCGCTGGGGGGCGCTCGTGCTGGCCCGCAGCCTGGCGCTCGTCGCCGACGACGCCACCCGTGAGACGGCGCGTCGTCGAGCCCTCGAGCTGTTCCAGCCGCACGACTCGCAGTACGAGCGCGCTCGCACCTTCGCCGCCCTGACGGCGGTGGGCACGGACGCCGAGCGGCCCCGCCTCGGCGCCGCCGCCGCGGCCGCGTACGAGGCGGCCGGTCTGCGACGACCGCTGGCGACGCCCGCGCCGACGGCGGTCATGCCGGCCTTCGGCGTGCCGACGTCACTGCGGTCCGGACCGGTGCTGTCCGCCCCGGTCCCCGGGTCACCGCGGAGCGCACCGGACGCGTCCGTCGTGCTCACCCAGCTGACCGCGGAGGAGCGCGCCGTGGTGCAGAAGGTGACCGAGGGCTACCGCAACCGCGAGATCGCCTCGTCGCTGTTCATGTCCCAGCGCACCGTGGAGCTGCGCCTGACGCAGATCTACCGGAAGGTCGGTGCGCGCTCACGCTCGCACCTCGTCGCGCTGCTCACCTGATCGCGCGACCCGCGGACGCAGGGCGACCGCTCGACGGACGGGAGGCCCGGTACCAGCTGGTACCGGGCCTCCCGTCCGTCACGCCCGACGTCGGACCGCGAGCCGGCTTGCGGGAGTCCGCACCGACGACACGTCGGGTCGCACCGCTCGCGCGGTGAACCGCAAGAGCCGCTGCGCGGTGTTGTCCCGGCGGACCCGCCGGGCGAGGCTCGTGGTGCACCGACCGTCGTGCCCTTCCCGGAAGGGCCCGTCCGCGGATCACGACCGTCCGGTACCCGAACCGCCGACCCTCCCGGTCCGCCCCCGCCTGATCCGCGGGTGGACCGGCCGGGCGACGGACCCGGACCCGCGGCAGACCCGGCGGCGGTCGGTGCCGCTCCCCGGCACCGGGCCGGTCCACCACCCGAACGGACACCGTATGTGCGGCATCATCGCGGCGCGCGTCAGCGACGACGTGACCCCCTTCCTGCTCGACGGTCTCGAACGGCTGGAGTACCGGGGGTACGACTCCGTCGGCGTCGCGGTGCGGACCGCCGCCGGTCGGATCGCCACGGTCCGGTCGGTGTCCCGCGTCGCGGACCTGCGGGCGGACCTCGCTGCACGGGCGGCCGCGGTACCGGCAGAGGACGCCTCGACCGGGCTCGGGATCGGGCACACCCGCTGGGCGACCTGCGGGACGGTGCGCGAGGAGAACGCGCACCCGCACGCCGACTGCTCCGGCCGGATCAGCGTCGTGCACAACGGGACCGTCGAGAACGCGGGACGGGTGCGGGCGACGCTCGAGCAGCAGGGGCACGTGTTCCGGTCCGAGGTCGACTCCGAGGTCATCGGGCACCTGGTCGAGCGTGCACTCCGCGTCGATCCCGACCTCGTGCTCGCGGTGCAGATCGCGACCGCGCAACTGCGGGGCTCCTGGGCGATCGTCGTGCTCGACGCCCGGGACGGCCGCATGGTCGCCGCCGCGAACCGGTCGCCCCTCGTCGTCGCACGCTCGGCACGGGGTGACTTCGTCGCGAGCGACGTCGGCACCATCGCCCGGTGGTGCGAGACCTTCGTGCCGCTCCGGGACGGCGACGTCGTCGAGCTCGGCGAGGCGTGGAGCTGGTCGTCGGAGGGCATCGCCGTGCCCGTGCCCTTCCCCACCCCGTCCCCGTTCGCCACGACCGCGCTCGACGTCGACCTCGGCGACCACCCGGACCACACGGCCAAGGAGATCGCCGAACAGCCCCGGGTCATCGCCGACCTGCTCGAGCGCGTCCGGCAGCGCACGGCGGACGGCAGCACCTGGACGGGGCTCGGGCTGCCGGCGTTCGAGCGGCTCGCCGTCGTCGCCTGCGGGACGTCGCTGCACGCCGGCCAGGTCGTCGCCGGCACCGCGCGCACCCTCGGCGGCGTGCCCACCGACATCGTCGTCGCGAGCGAGGTGGACCACGCCGTCCTCGGTCGCGGCACCCTCGTCGTCGCCATCAGCCAGTCCGGGGAGACCGCGGACGTCCTCCGGGCGCTCGACCGGCTCGACGACCGGTACCCGGTCCTGGCGCTGACGGACGACGTGCACTCGTCCCTCGCCCGCCGAGCCGACGCGGTGCTCGCCTGCCACACCGGCCCCGAGGTCGGGCTCGCCGCGACGAAGACCTTCACGGCGCAGGTGGTCGTCGGCGTGACCGCGGTCCTGTCGGCACTGGTCGCCTCGGGCCGGCTCGAGCCGACCCGCGCCGCAGCCCTGGTCGACGAGCTCTCCGGACTGCCCGAGCGGATGGCGGCCGCCGCCGCGGTCGCAGCTGAGCGCATCCCGCTCCTGGCCGCGACGGTCCGTGACGCGCCCGGCTTCCTGTTCGTCGGCCGCGGGCCCGGGCTGCCCTACGCAGCCGAGGGTGCGCTGAAGGTGGAGGAGCTCGCCTACCGGTGGGCACGGTCCTGCCCCGTCGGTGAGCTCAAGCACGGTCCGCTCGCGCTCGTCGACGACGGCACCCCGGTCGTGGTGGTCGACCACGGGGACCCGCGCATCGCCTCCGCCGTCGCCGAGGTCCGGGCCCGCGGGGGCCTCGTCGTCACGATCGGCGGTGCGGGCTCCGACGTACCGGCGATCACCGACCGCGCGGAGGCCACCGACCTGGCCTGGGGACGGTCGCTCGCACCCTGGGGTCCGGTCGAGGCGGTCGTGCCCCTGCAGATGCTGGCGCGTGAACTCGCGCTGCAGCTCGGTTGCGCGGTGGACAAGCCCCGCGCCGCCGCGAGGTCGGTGACGGTCGAGTAGCCAGGCACGTGCAGCGCAACCGGGTGACGGTGTTCCTCGTCGTCCTGACCGGCCTCGCGGTCGTCGCGACGGTCGTCGTGGTGGTGCTCGTCGTCGTGGACGCCGTCCACTGACCCGACGGCCCGCGCGGTCAGCGTCCTCTTGGTGGGTGCTGCCATCCTGGCGTCTTGACCGCAGCAGCCCCGCCCCTCGTGTTCGTCGCCGTCCTGGTCGGCGCCGTCCTGCCCGTCGTGCCCCTGGTCGGCCGGGTCGCCCGGATCGCGGCCACCATCGTGCACGAGGTCGGCCACTGCGTCGTCGTGGTGCCGTTCGGCGGACGCATCGACCGGATCGACCTGCACGCCGACGGCTCCGGCGAGGCCTGGGTCCGACTCGGGCGCGTGCCGGCGGCGATCCGCTGGCTGGTCCGGGTCCTCAACCTCTTCGCCGGGTACAGCGCGCCGCTCTGGGCCGGGGTGCTGCTCGTCTCCGGGGTGCTCCAGGGGTCGCGGTGGCTCCCCGTGGTGGTGCTCGCCGTCGTCGGCCTGCTGGCCCTGGCGTTCGTGCGGAACTGGTTCGGCCTGCTCGTCGTGCTCGGCTTCGACGCGCTCGCGCTGTGGGTGGCGGTCCGGCCGTCGGAGGCCACCGTGCTCGTCGTCGCGGCGGTCGGCACCGCGTTCGTGGTGGACGGTCTGCGGTCCCTCGTGCACGTCGCCCGCTGGCTGCTGACCGGCGCCCGGGTGCAGACGGACTTCCACATCGCCGCCGCCGAGATGCGGGTGCCGGCCGTGCTGTGGTTCGTGCTCTTCGTGGCGGTGAACGGGGTGGCGGTGTGGCTCGCCCGGGAGCCGCTCCTCGCCACGTGGGACACCGTCGCCGCCGGGGTGCGCACACTGTTCTGACCCGGGGCCGAGGCGTCGGCGGGCCGGCGTCGGCAGCCCGGCCGCGCTCCTGCGACATCGCACGCGTCGATCGACCGGTGCGGTGTCGTACGGTGCACACGCACACGATGCCGGCGCACGAACCGTCCCACGCGTCGATCGACACGCGTCTCGTCGCGTGCACGTACCCGTCCGCCGTGCCACGATCGTCGGATGCGCCCCGCCGATGCCCTCGCCGCGCTCACCGACGCGCCGTCGCCCGACCGCGAGCGGTTCGTCGGGTTCGTCCGCGGCACCGGGGACGCTGCACTCGACCGTTCCCTCGGCACGGAGCACCTGACGGCGTCGTGCTTCGTGTTCTCGCCCGATCGGTCCCGCGTCCTGCTCTGCCTGCACCGCAAGGGCCGGTTCTGGGTGCAGTTCGGCGGGCACCTCGAGCCTCGGGACGCCGACCTGGCCGGGGCGGCTCGGCGCGAGGCCCGCGAGGAGTCCGGCATCGTCGGTCTCGAGCTCGACGACGGCGTCGTGGCCGACCTGGACCGCCACGACCTGCACGGCGGCTTCTCCTGCGCGGCGCACTGGGACGTCGGCTTCGTCGCCACGGCGGACCCATCCACCCGGACGACGGTGAGCCACGAGAGCGAGGACGTCCGGTGGTTCCCGGTCGACGCGCTCCCGGAGCCGATCGCCCCGGGACTCCCCCGACGCCTCGCCGCACTGCTCGCCGGAGCAGACGCAGACACAGACACAGACCCAGACGCAGACGTGAGCACGGCCGCTCCCGCTCGGGATGGCACCGCCGGCCCGTAACCCGACGCCGCAATGCCCCACCGGCCCGTCCGGCCTGCGAGAGTACCCGCACGACGGACACGCCAGGAGGACCCCATGTCGAACGACGGCCACGGCTTCGCCACCGAGCAGGTGCACGGCGGCTTCCTGCCCGACAGCGCACACGGAGCGCGGGTCCCCGCGATCCACATGACCTCGGGCTTCCTCTTCGGCGACTTCGAGCAGGCCCGCGAGCGCTTCGCCGGTGTCGACGACGGGTACACCTACACACGGCTGGGCAACCCGACGAACGCCGACGTCGAGCGCCGCGTCGCACTGCTCGAACGGAGCGCCGAGGCGATCCTCGTCGGCAGCGGCCAGGCGGCGGTGACGGTGGCGCTCCTCGGGCTCCTGCAGGCGGGCGACCACGTCGTGAGCGCCCGGAGCATCTACGAGGGCACGAAGGGCCTGCTCCTGCAGAACCTGGCGCGCCTCGGCATCGAGGTCGACTTCGTCGCGGACCAGCGCGACCTCGACGCGTGGGCCCGCGCGGTCCGACCGAACACGAAGCTCTTCTTCGCCGAGACGATCCCCAACCCGAAGAACGACGTCCTCGACATCGCCGGGGTCGCCGACACCGCGCACCGGGCGGGCGTGCCGCTCGTCGTGGACAACACCCTGGCGACGCCGTACCTGGTGCGGCCGGTCGAGCACGGCGCCGACGTCGTGGTGCACTCCGCGTCGAAGTTCCTCTCCGGGCACGGTGCCGGCCTCGGCGGGCTCGTCGTCGACGGCGGGACCTTCGACTGGGGCCGCATACCGGAACGCTTCTCCCACCTCACGACGCCGGACCGCGCCCTCGGCGGGCAGAGCTACGTCGAGCGCCACGGCAGCCGGGCCTTCGCGGTGTACGCGCGTGACGTCGTCGCGTCACGGATCGGTCCGACGCCGTCGCCCTTCAACGCCTTCCTGCTGCGTCAGGGCATCGAGACGCTGTCGCTCCGCGTCGAGCGCCACGTCGCGAACGCGCTGGCCGTCGCGTCCTTCCTGGAGCGCCAGCCGGAGGTGACGAGCGTCGACCACGCGGGGCTCGCCTCCAGTCCGTACCACGACCTCGCCCAGCGCTACCTGCCCCGTGGGGCCGGCTCGGTCTTCGCCTTCACGCTCGCCGGTGGCGAGCCGGCCGCCCGCGCCTTCATCGACGCGGTGCAGCTCATCAGTCGGATGACCCACCTGGGTGACGTGCGCTCGCTCGTGCTGCACCCCGCGACCACCACGCACGCCGGCCGCACCGCGGCCGAGCGGGCCGAGCTCGGCATCGGCGACGGCCTGGTCCGGCTGTCCGTCGGCATCGAGGACGTCACCGACCTGCTCGCCGACGTGGAGCGCGGCCTCGCGGCGGTCCGTGCGGCCACCGGACGGGACGGCGCCGGCCGGGAGGCCCGCCCCGCCCCCGCCACGGAGGTCGCGGCCCTCGCACGCGCCGTCCCGCAGGGCCACCTCGTCGGGCAGGAGGTCTGACGGTGGGCGACCTGCAGCACTTCGGGTACTTCTTCTCGCGGGGGTTCGGCCCGCAGGCCTGGGGACGGTCCGACTGGGACTGGGGCCACGACTGGACGGAGCCCGACCTGTACCAGCAGTCCGTCCGGGCGCTCGAGCAGGCGGGGATGGACCTCGTGATCGCCGAGGACGCGATCTCCCTCGGCAGTCCGGCGACCCTCGACCTGCGGATCCGGCAGGCGTACGGCGGTCCGAAGCACGACCCGCTGCTGCTCGCGCCGTACCTGTTCGCGGTGACGCAGCACATCGGCATCGCACCGACGGTGAACGCCGGCATCACGCCGCCGTACCTCGCCGCGCGGCAGGCCGCGACACTCGCGCACCTGTCCTCGGACCGCTTCGGGCTGAACGTCGTGACCGACACCGGCAGCGCCCGGCACGTCGGTGCGGCACCGCTCCCGCACGACGCCGCGTACGACCGCGCCGAGGAGTGGATCACGCTGCTCCGACGGCTCTGGCACTCGTGGGGCGACGGCTACGTCGGGGACCCGACGGACTGGCACTTCGCCGACGGCGACGCACTCGACGCATTCCACCACGAGGGCGCGTACTTCACCGCCGACGGCCCGCTCAACGCGCTCCCGCTCGACGCTGACCCGGTCGTGGTCTCCCCCGGCGGATCCGGACGCGGGCTCGGGTTCGCCGGGACGCACTCGGACGTGCAGCTCGCACTCGCACCGTTGACGGCCGAGGCGGTCCGTGCGTACCGGTCCCGGGTGCTGACCGCCGCGGCCGACGCCGGGCGCAGCGCGGACGACCTGCGGGTGCTGTTCGTGCTCAAGCCGGTCCTGGTGCCCTCGGTCGAGGAGGCCGAGCGGGTCGTCGCCGCGTCACGACACCCGTCGGATGCTGATCTCCGAGCCGCCGCCGTCGCGTGGTCGAGCGACTCCGAGACGGATCTGCTCGCCCTCGACCTGGACGCACCGATCCCGGACGGGACCTTCGGCGACCACGTGTCCGCGGGCACGGTCCGTGGGCTGGTCGGGGACACGCCGGACGCGCCCCTCCGGGAACTCCTGACCCGGAAGGCCCGGCTCGGGCGGATCAGCGCGCGCGCGGGGTTCGTCGGGACGGCCGAGGAGTTCGCGGACTTCGTGGAGGAGCTCGGGGCGGACGCGGACAACGACGGGTTCATCCTGTCCGGCGACCTGCACCCGGCGCAGGTGTACCGGCTGACGGGCGACCTCGTGCCCGCACTGCGCCGCCGGGGGCTGCTGCGCCGGGAGTACGGCGACGGCGGCCTGCGGGCGAACCTGTTCGACTTCTGACCCGGCCCTACCGCGTGGTCCTACTGCTTCTTGTCGGACTGCTTCTTGTCGGACTACTTCTTGTCCTTCTTCTTGCCGGACTTCTTCTTCTTGTCCTTCTTCTTCTTGTCCTTCTTCTTCTTGTCCTTCTTCTTCTTGTCGGACTGCTTCTCGTCCTTGTCCTTGGTCTTCGTGCCCTCGTCCTGCTCGCCGGGCTGTTCCGCCGGGAAGTCGTCGTCGACCACCGGGCGCGAGGCGCGGACACCGGAGGGCGCGATCCCGTCGACCGGCTCGACCACGACGGACGTGCCGGTGTCCGAGAGCACGTCGACCTGCTGCTCCTCGACCACGGGTGCCAGGGCGTCCTCGACCCGCTCCACCACGAGCTCTGCCCCGTCCTCGGCGAGCCGCAGGAGCGCCTGGGCAGCACGGACCCGCGTGGTGGTCCTCCGTGCGAGCACGTCGGCCCGGGCTCCCTCGAGGAACCCACGCAGCGCCAGCTCCACCGCCGAGCGACCACGCGGCGCCGACCGATCGAGGCGGTCGAACTCGCCGGCGATGCCCGCGACGTCGTCCTCGACGTGCTCGTCGCGCACCGACGTCACCAGCGCGGCCACCGCCGACGCTGCCCGTTCCACCGCGGCCGAGCGCTGGTCGAGCACGACGAGCATCTCGAACACGGTGCCGTACGACACCGTCTCGAGGCGCACCGGCTCGGCACCACGACCGCGGACGACGAGCCGTGACCCGGGCGTCGGCAGCCAGGCGACGACGGCGGCGACGGTCGCGACGGACCCCACGATCCGCTCGTACTCCGCCAGTCCCAGACGGTCCTGCTCGCGCAGACGGACTCGGATCGCGATCTCCTGCACCACGTGCTGCCCTCCCGGTCGGCTCGACGCAGGACCAGCCCCGCGCTCGCTCCGGACAGTAGTCCGGGACCCCGGGGGAACGACGAACGCCCCGGCGCCGTCCTGGGGGACGACGACGGGGCGTTCGGGTGG
The DNA here is from genome assembly GCF_028307415.1 of Curtobacterium uvaldense. NCBI lineage: Bacteria > Bacillati > Actinomycetota > Actinomycetes > Micrococcales > Microbacteriaceae > Curtobacterium > Curtobacterium uvaldense. The sequence continues at coordinate 79,747 of NZ_JAQMHU010000006.1, forward strand.
CGATCTCGGTTCGATCAGCGCGACAGCGGCTCGACGGCACGGCGTTGGTGGAGATGGGGGGAATCGAACCCCCGTCCATCGCTGCGGTTCGACGTCTTCTACGGGCGTATCCGGATGAGTCGTTCTGCTCGGCCCCGTCCTTTGCTACCGGCTTCTAGGACGACGGGCCCAGTCTCAGTGCAAGTCCCGCACGGCCCTGAGGCGCAACCGTGCAGCAAGTCCTCTGGATGACGCCGGAACTCAGGTTAGAAGACGATCACCTGGCCGACGGACTTCATGTGCTGGGCTGCTTACGCAGCGAGAGCGAAGTCAGTGCGCTTGGAATTGGCACTTGTTGTTTTCCACGGATCGTTCACGAGATGACCGTGGGTCCTCGGCCCGCTTCCCGTCGGCACACAGGCAATGTCGAAACCGATCATCCCCGTACGGGCCGTGACGTGCGAGCCGCTGTCACGCTGTTGAGTTGCCAATGCTCCCCGTGAGGAGCGGACCCCAGCCTAGCGGGGTGTGCTGGACGACGCCACCGACGTTCGCCGAGGGCTCACCCCGCCGCGCTCACTCGCCGAGGCGGTTGCGCGAGCGCATGGCGCGCTCGGCCTCGCGCTTGTCGGTCTTCTCGCGCAGGGCCTGACGCTTGTCGAACTCGCGCTTGCCCTTGGCGACCGCGATCTCGACCTTCGCCCGGCCGTCGTGGAAGTAGATCTTCATCGGCACGAGCGTGTACCCGCCCTGCGCGGTCTTGTGCGAGATCTTCACGATCTGCTGCTTGTGCAGGAGGAGCTTGCGCTTCCGCCGCGGCGCGTGGTTGTTCCACGTCCCCTCGGTGTACTCGGGGATGTGCACGGAGTCGAGCCAGGCCTCGCCACCGTCGATGAACGCGTAGCCGTCGACGAGTGAGGCCCGCCCCTCGCGGAGGGACTTCACCTCGGTACCCGAGAGCACCATGCCCGCCTCGTACGTGTCCTCGATCAGGTAGTCGTGGCGCGCGCGACGGTTGGTCGCCACGATCTTCTCGCCGCGTTCCTTCGCCATGGTGACTCCCTTCGTGACCGGGCACGGGCCCCGGTGCTGCTGCGCAGCCCTACAGCCTAGTGAACACGACGACCGCGGCGCACCTTCCCGGCGCGCCGCGGTGCGCCGGCAACCCCAGGCTCGCGCAGGCGGACACGTTCTTGGCAGGACCACCGCGAAGATGTCCGCCACGGCGAGCCTCGCGCCGGACGATCGACCGCCGCCCGGGCCGGGTCAGACGCGCAGGTACCGGCGGATCGCGATGAGCGCCGAGACCCCGGCCAGGAGCACGCCGATCACGATCACCGCGGGCACGACCACGGCCGCGTCGCTCATGCCGATGAAGGCGGTGCCGGAGAACCGCTGCGCCAGGTAGTTCCGGACGAAGAACCAGACCACCGCGGTGATCGCGCCACCGGCGAGCACCGCTCCGATCGCGGCGGCGATCACCCCCTCGAGCACGAAGGGTGTCTGGATGAACCGGTTCGACGCCCCGACCAGGCGCATGATGCCGAGCTCGCGTCGCCTGCTGAACGCCGAGAGTCGGATGGTGGTCGCGATGAGCAGCACGGCCGCCACGAGCATCAGCGACGCGATGCCGATCGCCGTGTACGACGATGCGTTGAGCAGGTTGAAGATCGGCTGCAGGTACCCGCGCTGGTCGACGACGCTCTGCACACCGGCGACCTTCGACAGGCTCTCGACGAGCACGTCCGCCTGCGACGGGTTCTTCAGGTTCACCCAGAAGGTCTCGTTGAGGTACTCCGGCTTCACGAACTCGGTCGCGGGCGAGTCCTTGAACTGCTCCTTGAACCGCGTGAACGCCTGGTCCTGGTCCTCGTAGTACGTCTTCTCGATGTACGGCTTCAGGGTGGACGAGTCGAGCTGCGCCTGGACCTGCTCGCGCTGGTCCTCGGTCGCCTTGGCGCCGGTGCAGTTGCCGGTGGTGTCGGTGTCGGTGCACAGGTACACCGCGACCTGCGCCCGGTCGTACCAGTACCCCTTCATCTGGTTGATCTGCATCTGCAGCAGGATCGCCGTGCCCACGAAGGTGAGCGAGATGAAGGTCACCAGGACGACCGAGACCACCATCGACGCGTTGCGCCGCAGGCCCGAGCCGACCTCGGACATGACGAGCCCGAGCCTCATCGGATGAGCCCCGGGATCGTCTGGATGCCGGTCGTGTTCGAGACGCCGGAGCCGCGCTGGATCGGCAGCGCCTGCGTCTGGTACCCGCCGGACTGCTCGTCGCGCAGGACGGTGCCGTTCGAGAGCTCGATGACCCGGCGCTGCATCTGGTTCACGATGCTGGCGTCGTGCGTCGCCATGAGCACGGTGGTGCCTCCCTGGTTGATGCGTTCGAGGAGCGCCATGATGCCCGCCGAGGTGGTCGGGTCGAGGTTGCCGGTGGGCTCGTCGGCCAGCAGGATCGCCGGCTTGTTGACGACCGCACGGGCGATCGCGACGCGCTGCTGCTCACCACCGGAGAGCTCGTGCGGCATCCGGGTGGCCTTGCCGGCCAGGCCGACGAGCTTGAGCACGTCGGTGACGGCCTCGCTGATGAAGCCCTTGCTCTTGCCGATCACCTGGAGCGAGAACGCGACGTTGTCGAAGACGTTCTTGTTCGGCAGGAGCCGGAAGTCCTGGAAGACCACACCGAGGTTGCGGCGGAAGTACGGGACCTTGCGCGACGACAGCGCGCCGAGGCGCTGGCCGAGCACGTGGATCTGCCCGCGGGTCGGCTTCTCCTCCTTGAGCACGAGGCGGAGGAAGCTCGACTTGCCGGAGCCGGACGCGCCGACGAGGAAGACGAACTCACCCTTGAGGATCTCGAGGGAGAGGTCGTCGAGCGCGGGACTCGGGTTGCCCGAGTAGACCTTGGTGACCTGGTCGAATTTGATCATGACCGGATCAGGCTAGGTCGGGTGGGCCGGAAGTCAACCGAGGCGCGCGGCTCGACTCCCCCGCGAGCTCGCTCAGGAATCGTCGCCCTGCTTGCGCCAGCGGATGCCCGCGTTGATGAAGCCGTCAAGGTCCCCGTCGAACACCGACGACGGGTTGTTGACCTCGTGCTCGCTCCGGAGGTCCTTGACCATCTGGTACGGCGCCAGGACGTACGAGCGGATCTGGTCGCCCCAGCTCGCCGTGATGTTGCCGGCGAGCTCCTTCTTCTTCGCGTTCTCCTCCTCCTTCTTCAGGAGCAGCAGGCGCGACTGCAGCACGCGCATGGCGGCTGCGCGGTTCTGGATCTGCGACTTCTCGTTCTGCATGGACACGACGGTGCCGGTCGGCAGGTGGGTCAGGCGGACGGCGGAGTCCGTGGTGTTGACCGACTGGCCACCGGGGCCGGAGGACCGGAACACGTCGACCCGGATGTCGTTCTCCGGGATGTCGATGACCGCGGTCTCCGGCATGAGCGGGATGACCTCGACCGCGGCGAACGAGGTCTGGCGCTTGCCCGCGGCACCGAACGGCGACATGCGGACGAGGCGGTGCGTGCCGGCCTCGACCGAGAGCGTGCCGAAGGCGTACGGCGCGTCGACCTCGAACGTCGCGGACTTGATGCCCGCTTCCTCCGCGTAGGAGGTGTCCATGACGGTGGTCTTGAAGCCGTGCTGCTCGGCGTAGCGCAGGTACATGCGGAGGAGCATCTCGGCGAAGTCCGCCGCATCGACACCGCCGGCACCGGCGCGGATCGTGATCACCGCGGGGCGCTCGTCGTACTCGCCGTCGAGGAGGGTCTGCACCTCGAGGTCGCCCATGGTCTTCTGGATGGCCTTGAGCTCGTCCTGCGCCTCGGCCGCGGAGTCGGCGTCGTCGGCCTCGTTCGCCATCTCGACGAGGACCTCGAGGTCGTCGATGCGCTGCTCGGTGTCGGTCATCTTCCGGAGCTCGGCCTGCTTGTGCGAGAGCGCGCTCGTCACCTGCTGCGCGTGCTCGACGTCGTCCCACAGGTCCTGGGCACCCGCCTGCTCGCTCAGTTCGGCGATCTCGCGCTGGAGCCGGTCGACGTCGACGACCGAGCGGATGTTGCCGAAGGTCTCGCGGAGGGCGGACAGCTGCTCGGTGAAGTCAAGTTCGACCATGGTCACCGATCCTACCGGTGCCCACCGGCCGGGAGGCTCGCCGCACTCCGCCGTGTGGGCTCGCGTCCGGCAGGTGGCCGCTGTGGAGAGCCGTGGGGACCTGGTCGCTCAGCGTCCGAGCAGAGGCGTCCGGGACGCCAGGCCGGCTGCGCCGGCCCGGGCGACCGCGTCGGGCAGCGCGGCGAGGAAGGCGTCGACGTCGGCCTCGGTCGAGGTGTGCCCGAGCGTGATGCGCAGGGCGCCGCGGGCCTCGTCCTCGGACAGGCCCATGCCGAGCAGCACGTGCGACGCCTCGGGGACGCCGGCCTGGCAGGCGGACCCGGTCGACACGGCGACCCCGGCCGCGTCGAGCAGGAACAGCAGCGAGTCGCCCTCGCACCCGGGGAAGGTGAAGTGGGCGTTGCCGGGGAGCCGGTCGACCGGGTCGCCCATGAGCACGGCGCTCGGGACGCGTTCCAGGACCCCCGCGACGAGCCGGTCGCGCAGGGCCGACGCGTCGTGCAGCCCGGCCTCCGCGGCGACACCGAAGGCCGCCGCCGCCGGGGCGTCCTGCGTCCCGCTGCGGACCTGTCGCTGCTGGCCACCGCCGTGGATGAGCGGCTCGACCGTCGCACGGCGCCCGAGGACCAGCGCGCCGATCCCGACCGGCCCACCGATCTTGTGCGCCGACACGCTGAGCGCGTCGAGGCCGGAGGCCGCGAACGACACCGGGACCTGCCCGTACGCCGCGACGGCGTCGCTGTGCACCGGCACACCGGCGGCGTGCGCCAGCTCGACGATGCGGTCGACCGGCTGCAGGGTCCCGACCTCGTTGTTCGCCCACAGGAACGTGACCAGGGCGACGTCCGAGGCGTCGGCGAGCCGTGCCTCCAGGCCGACGAGGTCGACGCGACCCTGCGCGTCCAGCGGGACCACGTCGACGACGGCGCCCTCGTGGCGCTCGAGCCACTCGACCGTGTCGACGGTGGCGTGGTGCTCGCCCGCCGGCACGACGATGCGCGGCCGCGGACGGTCCTGCTGCCGCGCCCAGTACAGCCCCTTGACCGCGAGGTTGATGCTCTCGGTGCCGCCGGAGGTGAAGACGACCTCGACCGGCTCCGCGTCGAGCGACCGGGCGACCGCGGCGCGACCGTCCTCGAGCAGCATCTTCGCGCGCTGGCCGGCGCTGTGGATCGACGACGGGTTGCCCACCGTGGCCAGGGCCCGGGTGAACGCGGCGAGCGCCGCGGGCAGGATGGGCGTCGTCGCCGCGTGGTCGAGGTAGACCGGCATGACTGCGCCCCTTCCGTGTGCGTTCACAGGATACCTCCGGCCCCTCGTACCCTGGTCGTCATGCACCGCACCGCGATCGACGAGACCCCCGGCTTCCGCCTCGGTGACGGCGTGCCCCGCTTCTCGGTGCGTTCCGCCTCCGCGACCGCGGTGACCCTCGTGGTCGTCGACGCCGACGGTGTCGAGACCCGCCACGTCCTGTCGCGGACCGACGGCACCGACCGGTGGGCGGCGGAGACGCCGGACGTGCGGCCGGGCGATCGGTACCACCTGCTCGTCGACGGTCCGGACGGACCCCGCCACGCGTTCGACCCCGCGCGACCGCTGCTCGACCCGTACGCGCGTGGCATCGTCCCCGCGGCGACGGCCGCTGGGAGCGGCGGCCCACGGTGGACGAGCGTCGTGGTCGACGATGCCTTCGACTGGGGCGGTGTGCCGAAGCCCGACGTCCCCCTGGACCGGACCGTCGTGTACGAGGCGAACGTCCGCACGCTCACCGCTGCGAACCCCGACGTCCCCGAGCACCTGCGCGGGACGTACGCCGGCGTCGCGCACCCGAGCACCATCGCCCACCTGCGCCGCATCGGCGTGACGACCCTCGAGCTGCTGCCCGTGCACGCGTTCGACACCGAGGCGTGGCTCCGGGACGCCGGTCGCGAGAACGCGTGGGGCTACAACACCCTCGGGTTCTTCGCACCGCACGCGGCCCACGCCTCGTCGGACGCCCGTGCCGCGGGTGCCTCCGCGGTGCTCCGCGAGTTCAAGGGCATGGTGCGACTCCTGCACGAGGCGGGCATCCAGGTGCTGCTCGACGTCGTCTACAACCACACCGCCGAGGAGGGCACCGGCGGACCCACCACCTCGCTGCGCGGCATCGACGGGGCGGGGCGGTACCGCTGGACCGAGGACGGTACGTCGTACTACGACACCACCGGCTGCGGGAACACGCTCGACACCTCGGTCGAGGCCACCGCGGACATGGTCGTCGACAGCCTGCGCTACTGGGCGCGCGAGGTGCAGCTCGACGGGTTCCGGTTCGACCTTATGGCGGCGCTCGCCCGCGACGAGCACCACGTGTTCGACCCGGCGCACCCGTTGCTCGAGCGCATCCGGCAGCACCCGGACCTGCAGGACGTGCTCGTCGTCGCCGAGCCGTGGGACGTCGGTCCCGACGGGTGGCGCACGGGGGCGTTCGGCCCCGGCACGAGCGAGTGGAACGACGGGTTCCGGAACACCGTCCGCCAGTTCTGGCTGACCGACGTCGCCGAGGAACGCCGGAACGGCACCCCGCAGGCGGGCATCGGTCGGCTCGCCGAGGCGCTCACCGGGTCCCGCGGCACCTTCGGCCAGGAGCGCGGCCCCCTCGCGAGCGTCAACTTCGTCACGGCCCACGACGGCTTCACGCTGCTCGACCTCGTCTCGCACGACCGCAAGCACAACGAGGCGAACGGCGAGGACGGGCGGGACGGGTCCGACGACAACCGCTCGTTCAACCACGGGATCGAGGGCGACACGGCCGACCGCGGGGTGCGTGCCGCCCGGGGCCGGTCGATGCGGAACCTCGTCGGCACCCTGATGCTCTCGGCGGGCATCCCGATGCTGACCGCCGGCGACGAGCGCAGCAGGACGCAGCACGGCAACAACAACGCCTACGTCGTGTCCGACGACCTGACCGCCGTCGACTGGTCGGACGACGAGGACGCCGAGGCGATGACCGAGGCGGTCGCGGCGCTCACGCGGCTGCGCGCAGCGCACCCGGCGCTCCGGCCGACGCGCTTCGGGGTCGAGGGGCGGGAGACGCCCGGAGCGTCGCGCATGGCGTGGTACGGACCGGACGGGCAGCCGATGACCCCCGAGGGGTGGGACCAACCCATCCACCGGGTCGTGCAGTACTTCGCCGAGTCGACCCCGGAGCACGAGCCGTTCGACCGGGTGCTCGTGGTCGTGCACGGCAGCGGGCGGACGCGGGACCTGACGCTGCCGGCGCGCCAGGACGTGCTCGGGTACCGGTTGGCCTGGTCGAGCGAGAAGCACCGCGACCACGAGCGGCTCCGGCCGGGCGGGCAGGTCTTCACCGCGTACGGCCCCGGCATCCACGTCTTCGAGGTGGCGTAGGGCGGTCGTGGCCCTCCGCGCGCCCGTCCGGGGAAGGAACGGGCGACGGAGCCCGCACGTGCGCGTCCTGCACAGGCCGTGTGACGCGCCCGACACTGCACAGGGAACGCGTTCCGGGGAACGCGAGCGCTCCGGCCGGGTAGCGTCGCCTCCGTGGCCACCGCAGATCGACCCCGCCGACCGAAGATCGGACGCATCCCGATCACCCAGCTCGCGCCGACGACCCCGAACGGGTTCCCGGGCAAGGCGTTCGACGGCGAGGTGATCACGTTCGGCGCGACCGTCTTCCGCGAGGGCCACGGGATCATCGGCGCCGACCTCGTGCTCGAACGCCCGGACGGCGGCACACGCACCGTGCCGATGCTGCTCGGCGCCCCCGGCACGGACCGCTACGAGGCCACCGTGCAGGTCGACCACGTCGGCGTCTGGACGTGGCACGTCGAGTCGTTCTCCGACGACTGGGCGACGTGGCTGCACGCCGCCCGGCTCAAGATCGCCGCCGGTGTCGACACCGAGGCGACGCTCCTCGACGGCGCCGTCCTGCTCGACCGACTCGCCGCCGAGACCGACTCCAGCGCCGCCGTCCGCGCGGCCGAGCAGCTGCGGGACACCGACCTCGGGCCGACCGAGCGCCTCACGGCCGTCGACGACCCGCGCATCACGGGTGAGGTCGAGGACTCCCCGCTGACCTCGCTCCGGACGCACTCCCCCACGCAGCTCCTCGACGTCGAGCGGCAGCGCGCGGGCGTCGGCGCCTGGTACGAGTTGTTCCCCCGCAGCGAAGGGGCGAAGAAGAACGCCGACGGCTCGTGGAGGAGCGGCGACTTCCGCACCGCGGCCCGCCGGCTCCCGGCCGTCGCGCGCATGGGCTTCGACGTGGTCTACCTCCCGCCGATCCACCCGATCGGCATTACGGCGCGCAAGGGCCCGAACAACACGCTCACCCCGGGACCGCACGACCCGGGCAGCCCGTGGGCGATCGGTGGTCCCGAGGGCGGGCACGACGCGATCCACCCCGACCTCGGCACCGAGGACGACTTCCGCGTCTTCGTCGAGACGGCGAAGAACAGCGGGATGGAGGTCGCGCTCGACTTCGCACTCCAGTGCTCCCCCGACCACCCGTGGGTGGACCAGCACCCCGAGTGGTTCACGGTCCGGGCGGACGGGTCGATCGCCACGGCCGAGAACCCGCCGAAGCGGTACCAGGACATCTACCCGATCCAGTTCGACAGCGACCCCGAGGGCATCGTCACCGAGGTCCTGCGGGTCCTCGAGCACTGGATCGCGTTCGGGATCCGCATCTTCCGCGTCGACAACCCGCACACCAAGCCGCTCTGGTTCTGGGAACGCGTCATCCGCGAGGTCCGCGACCAGCACCCGGACACGGTGTTCCTCGCCGAGGCCTTCACCCGCCCGGCGATGATGCGCGCCCTGGCCGAGGCCGGGTTCCAGCAGTCGTACACGTACTTCACGTGGCGGAACACGAAGGAGGAGATCGAGGACTACTTCGCCGAGCTCAGCCACGAGACGAGCGCCTACCTGCGCCCGAACCTCTTCGTGAACACCCCCGACATCCTCACCGAGTACCTGCAGTTCGGCGGTCGCGCCGGTTACAAGGTGCGCGCCGCGCTCGCCGCGACCGGGGCGCCGACCTGGGGCATGTACGCCGGGTACGAGCTCTTCGAGGACGTCGCACGCCCGGGGTCCGAGGAGAACATCGACAACGAGAAGTACGAGTACAAGCCGCGCGACTTCGCCCTGGCCGAGGCCGAGGGCGCGAGCCTCGCGCCGTACGTCACGATGCTCAACCGCTTCCGTCAGGCCCACCCCGCGCTGCGTCAGCTCCGGAACCTGCACGTCCACGACGCCGAGGACCCGGCGATCGTCGTCTACTCGAAGCACCTGCCCGCCGAGTTCATCCGGTCGGGCCGCGCGGACACGGTGATCGTCGTCGCGAACGTCGACCCGCACTCGGCGCGCGAGACCACCGTGCACCTCGACCTCGCCGCGCTCGGGCTGCCGAACGAGCAGCCGTTCGTCGTCCGCGACGTCGTCACCGGGCAGCGCTGGGAGTGGGGTTCGTCCAACTACGTCCGCCTCGACGCCTTCCAGGAGCCCGTGCACCTGCTCGTCGTGGAGGGACCCGTCCGATGACCGACAGCGACCCGAAGGGGACCCCGCCGATGGGCTCCGACCGTCCCACCCCCGCCACCCCGGACCGAGGCCAGGGGCCGAGCGTCCCGCCGGTGCCGCCCCCGCCGCCGCCCGTGACCCGCTCCCGTGCCCCGGGCGTGGTCCCGCCGGCCGACCAACCGGCCCCCCGGTACGAGCCACGGGTCTCGGCACCGCACGAGGACCTCCCCGGCGCCGCGCCCGTGGCGAAGGAGACGCCGGACCGCGGGGTCCCGGAGTCGGCGACCCTCGCCGGCGCAGCTCGTGACGGCTCCCCGGCACCGACCGGCCCGGAGCCCACGGACCCGACCGGTCTGTCGGCGGACGGCGCGGACGCACCGCTCTCCGAGGGTGGACGCTCGGCGGCACCGGGAGCGACGGCGACCGCGGCGGACCTCGTCCCAGCACCCGAGTCCGCAGCACCACAGCCCGCGGCACCGCAGCACGCAGCACCGCAGCACGCAGCGCCCGCCGGCGGCTCCGACGTCGCCCCGACCTCGGGAGCGGCTCCCCGGCCGGCGCCGGTCGAGGACTGGCTCCGCCAGCAGGTGGCCGAGGGCCGTTGGTCCCAGCCGCACGACGTGCTCGGTCCGCACCCGGTGGACGGGGGCACGAGCGTGCGCGTCGTCCGGCACCTCGCGACGGCCGTCCGCATCGTGCGCCCCGACGGCGACGACGTCGAACTGACCCACGAGGGCGACGGTCTCTGGGCGGGCGCCACGACCGGCACGCTCGGTCGGTACCGCGTCGAGGCCGACTACGACCTCGACGAGTCCACCGACGCCGACGACGCGACGTGGACCACCGACGACGCCTACCGCTTCGCGCCGACCATCGGCGAGCTCGACCTCCACCTGTTCGGCGAGGGCCGTGACGAGCAGCTCTGGCAGCACCTCGGCGCGCACGTCCGCACCGTCGACGGCGTCGACGGCGTCGCGTTCACCGTGTGGGCACCCCGCGCCACCGCCGTCCGCGTGATCGGGGACTTCGAGGGGTGGGAGGGCCGCACCACCGCGATGCGTCGCCTGAACGACCTCGGCGTGTGGGAGCTCTTCTGGCCCGGCGCCCTCGTCGGGCAGCGGTACAAGTTCCAGATCCTCACCGACTCCGGCTGGGTCGAGCGAGCGGACCCGTTCGCCCGACGCACCGAGGTCCCGCCGCTGACCGCCTCGGTCGTCACCGCCTCCGACCACACGTGGTCCGACGGCGACACCGCCTGGATGGAGCGTCGGGCGCAGACGACGACCCACGATGCGCCGATGAGCGTCTACGAGGTGCACCTCGGATCGTGGCGCCCCGGGCTCTCCTACCGCGAGGCCGCCGATGCGCTCATCGGCCACGTGCAGCACCTCGGGTTCACCCACGTCGAGTTCCTGCCGCTCGCCGAGCACCCGTTCGGTGGCTCGTGGGGCTACCAGGTCACCGGGTACTACGCTCCGACCGCGCGCTTCGGCACGCCGGACGACCTGCGCTACCTGATCGACCGCCTGCACAGCGCCGGCATCGGCGTGATCATGGACTGGGTACCGGGACACTTCCCGAAGGACGAGTGGGCACTCGCGAAGTTCGACGGCTACGCGCTGTTCGAGCACCCGGATCCGCGTCGCGGTGAGCAGCTCGACTGGGGCACCTTCGTGTTCGACTTCGGGCACCCGCAGGTCCGCAACTTCCTCGTGGCGAACGCGCTCTACTGGTTCGAGGAGTTCCACATCGACGGCCTGCGGGTCGACGCCGTGGCCTCGATGCTGTACCTCGACTACTCCCGCACCGAGTGGCTGCCGAACATCCACGGCGGTCGCGAGAACCTCGAGGCGATCTCGTTCCTGCAGGAGACGAACGCCACGGCCTACAAGCGCTACCCCGGCATCGTGATGATCGCCGAGGAGAGCACCTCGTGGCCCGGTGTCACCCAGCCGACGAGCGCCGGCGGGCTCGGCTTCGGCCAGAAGTGGAACATGGGCTGGATGCACGACTCGCTGCAGTACGTCGAGCGTGACCCGGCGTACCGCGCGTACCACCACGACGAGATCACGTTCTCGCTGGTCTACGCCTTCAGTGAGCAGTTCACCCTGCCGATCAGCCACGACGAGGTCGTGCACGGGAAGGGTTCGCTCTACGGGAAGATGCCCGGCGACGAGTGGCAGAAGCTCGCGAACGTCCGGGCCTACCTCGCGTTCATGTGGGCGCACCCCGGCAAGCAACTGCTCTTCATGGGCCAGGAGTTCGCCCAGCCGTCGGAGTGGTCCGAGGCCCGGGGGCTGGACTGGTGGCTCCTCGACGATCCGGGACACCTCGGCGTGCAGGACCTCGTGGCGTCGCTGAACCGCGTCTACAAGGAGACCCCGGCGCTGTGGACGCACGACTCCTCCCCCGAGGGCTTCGAGTGGATCGAGGGCGGCGACGCGCCGCACTCGACGCTCGGGTTCCTCCGGAAGGACGGCGACGACCGCCTCGCGGTCTTCGTGAACTTCTCCGGGGTACCCGTCGAGCGCCGGTTCGGGCTGCCCGCTGCGGGCACCTGGCACGAGGTGCTCAACACCGACGCCACGGAGTACGGCGGGTCCGGTGTCGGCAACATGGGTTCGGTCACGGCCGACGAGACGCCGTGGGCCGGCCGCCCGGCCTCGGCCCACCTGGTGGTCCCGCCGCTGGGAGCGGTCTGGCTGCGACTGGCCGACTGACCCCGCCGCCGCGCGGACGCGACCACGGGACGGACGGGAGGCCCGGTGCCAGTTGGCACCGGGCCTCCCGTCCGTCGTCCGCCCGTGTCGTCCGCCCGTGTCGTCCGCGGTGCACGCCGCGCGAGACGCCCCCGAACACAGGAGACGCCCCCGTTCCCGGGGGCGTCTCGTGGTTCCTGCGGCGTCTCGCACTGACGCCGGCGTCTCGCACCGGCCGACGGTGGTGCGTCGATCAGTACAGTGCGCTCGCCAGACGGCGCCGTGCCGCGGCCACACGCGGGTCGTCCACCCCGATCAACTCGAAGTACTCGACGAGCCGGACGCGCAGCGTCTCGCGGTCCGCACCGAACACCGTCGGGACCAGGTCGAGCAGCCGCCCGAAGGCGTCCTCGACGTGCCCTCCGCTGACGTCCAGGTCGGCGACGGCCATCTGTGCCTCGACGTCCTGCGGCGCCGCGGCCGCGGCACTGCGGAGCTCGTCGGCCGTGCGACCGTTCAACCGGTCGAGCAACGAGACCTGCGCGAGCCCGGCGACGGCCATCTGGTCGTTCGGGTCCTGCGCGATCGCGGTCTTGTACTCCTGCACGGCGGCGGCGTAGTCGCCCCGCTCGATGGCGTCGTACGCTGCCTGGTGGTGCGGCGGCAGCGGCTCGGGAGCGGGCTCGCCCTGGGGCTCCGTCTCGGCAGCGCCGTCGACGGTGACCCGACCGGTCACGCCGTTCTGCTCGGCAGCGGCGACGACCTGCTCGAAGACGTCGCGCACCTGCGCCTCGGGCAGCGCGCCGACGAAGAGTCCGAGCGGCCGACCACCGATCACGGCGGCCACGGTCGGGATCGACTGCGCCTGGAACGCCTGCACGAGCTGCGGGTTGGTGTCCGCGTCGACCTTGGCGAGCACCACGCGACCGTCGTACTCCGCGGTCAGCTGCTCGAGGATCGGCGAGAGCTGCTTGCACGGCCCGCACCACTCCGCCCAGATGTCGACGATCACCGGGACGACGGACGAGAGCTGCAGGACGTCCTGGAAGCTCTGGTCGGTGACGTCGATGACGAGCGACGGGACGGTCAGGTCGGCATCGGGACCGGCACCGGTCGCCGGGACGCCGCCCGGCACGGCAGCGGCGCCGGCGCCGCCGGTGCCCGCGGCTGCGCCCGGGCCTCCGGCGGGAGCACCCGCTTGCTGCGTCGGCCGCTGAGCGCGGTCGACGAGGGACGACAGGTCGACGGCTCCGCGGAGACCGGACGGGGTCGGGGGGACGTTGGTCATTGCACCTCACTCGCTGCGGTCAGGCCCTGCGTGAACCCGAGCAGGACCACCTTCTCATCACTGCCGACCGGCGGCACGGAGAACAGCAGCTGGACGCTGTACGTCGCGCTGATCCCCTTCGTGCTCGAGTCGACGCCGGAGAGGGCCTTGACCGCCCCCTCGGTGTTGACCTCGGCGCCGGCCGCGGTCGGGGTCACCTTCTCGACCTCGTCGAGCGAGGCCGACACGAGCGCACCCGCACCGTCCGTGGCGATCGCCACGGCGCCGTCGTCGGGCACCTCGGACGAGTACTCGATCTTCGCGGTGTCCGGCAGCGACTCGGCCTTCTTGTCCTTGTACGCCTTGCCGATCGTCGAGCGCAGACCGTCGCCGTCGGAGGCGAAGAGCGAGGCGGAGTCGCTGTCGGAGTCCTTCGCCAGCACGTCGCCGTACGCGGCCGCGATGTCGTCGGGTGCGATGCGCAGGAGCTTCGTGTCCCCGGCGAGCCGTGCCGCACCGATCGACGTCGGCGCCAGGCTCGGGATCTCCGCAGCGGCCTCGAGCGACACGTCGTAGGCGACCTTGTAGTCGTCGCGCGCGCTGTCCTGCACCAGGGTGAGGGCCTGCGGAGCGGTCTTCGCGGAGCAGTCCTCGGCGACGACCGTGAAGATCGTGCGCGGCCAGCTGTCGGTCTGCTGCGGGAGTGCCACGCAGACCTGACCGGCCGAGATCGCGGGCGGCGTCTCGACGTCGGTGTCCTTCTCGCGGATCGCGTAGTTCGCCTTGCGGAAGTCGAGGGCGGCCCCGGTGAAGCGGGTCTCGAGCAGCGTCGCGTCACGGTCGGCATCGGCCTTCGACGCGACCTCGGCGACCCGCTCGACGATCCGGCGGATCTGCTGCTCGGTCGCAGCGGTCGGTTCGGTCGAGTCCGCGGCGCCGGTGGCCGAGGCGGTCGGCGTCGGGGTGGCGCCGGAGCCACCGCCCTGCGGCCAGTAGTCCGACGAGCAGCCCGCGAGACCGAGCGCCCCAACGAGCACGATCGGCACGGCCACCAGGGAACGACGGCCACGACGACCGCGGACCGGCACCTGTGCCCCCGCGGCGGCTGCACGACGCGACGCCCGCACGCGCGGCGGACGCGACCCACCGCTGCGGCGACGCGGACCACGACCACGACGCTGGTGCAGGAACGCCCAGACCAGCAGCGCGACGCCACCGACCAGGAAGAGTCCGCCCGCGACGAGGAGCGGACCGACGGAGGGCGTCGCGGTGTCCCGCGGCCAGGTCACCGACACGTCGGTCGGCGCGGCGTCGGACCCGTCGGCGAGCACCACGACCGAGACGTCGGCGGGCAACCGGACGGTGAACCGCCCCGCACCGTCCCACTCCTGGTACCAGAGGTCGCTGCCCTTCGGGTCCGGCACGGAGTCGGCCGATCCCGTCGTGCGGCCGACCAGGCGGTCCTGCTCGGCGTCGAAGCGCAGGGTGGTGTGCTTCGCGTCACCGATCCACGCGTCGACGTCGGCGGTCCTGCCGTAGGCCGCGAACACCGTCCCGGAACCCGAGACGTCGATGCGCTGGTACCCGGGGTTCGCGTTGAGCGTCGACCCCGGGATCACGGTCACCGGGGCCGAGGCCGCGCTCGACGACTCCGCGACGAGCGACGAGGGTGGCGCGAACACGGTGCGCTGCCCGACCGCGAGACCGACGAGCAGCAGACCGATGACGAAACTGACGATCGCCAGGACGAATCGCACGGATCTTCTCCCTACCGCGCCGGGGGTGGGGGGATCGGCGCGCGAAACAGCGCTCCAGGATAGCGAGGCACCCTGGACATCGCATCCCCCACCGCTGTCCACGGGCTCAGTCGGCACCGGTGGGCCGCCACTAGACTCGTCCGCGGGCCAAGGGCTGGCCCTCCGCCGACCCCCAGGAGCAACACGTGGCGAACGACGAGGCCGAGTTCGGGACCGAGCTGCGCGGGTACCGCCGCGACGAGGTGGACCGCTCGGTGAACGAGCTCCGCCGCGAACTCATCAAGTCGAACACCGACCGCGCCGAGGCCGCCAAGGAGATCCGTCTCCTGCAGGCGCGTGTCGCGGACCTGCAGGGCGAGCTCGACGAGGCCGGCACCCCGACCTACAGCGGGCTCGGCACCCGCCTCGAGTCCACCCTGCGCGTGGCCGAGGAGCAGTCGACCCGACTCATCAGCCAGGCGGACATCGACGCCCAGCGGCTCCGCGCATCGAGTCGGCACGAGGCCGAGCGTCTGCTCCGCGAAGCCCGGCAGGAGGCGTCGGAGACCCTCGAGGACGCCCGCTCCCGTGCGACCGACGAGCTCACCCGCGCCCGGGCCGAGTCGTCCGACACGATCGAGCGTGCCCGTGCCGAGGCCGGCCTGCTGACCCAGGACGCCCGCAACGAGGCCGCCGCCGTCCGGGGTGCAGCCGTCACCGAGGCCGCCGAGGTCCGCTCGGTCGCCATCCGCGAGACCGATGCCCTGCGTGCCCGTGTCGAGCGCGAGGTCGCCGAGCTGCGCGAGGACGCGCAGCGCGCGGCCGAGGACGCCCGTCGCGCCGCTGCCGACCTCGACCGTGAGACCGAGCACCGACGCAGTGTGTTCGAGGCCGACCACGCCCGGCGCACCGCGGACCTCGACCGCGAGGAGACCACGCGGCGCGCCGCCCTCGAGCGGGAGGTCGCCGAGGGCCGCGCTGCCTGGCAGCGCGAGCGCGACGAGCAGCGCCGAGCGCACGAGCTCGCGCTCGAGACCGGCCGGGCCGAGCTCGAGTCCGAGGTCGAGCGCGGCCGGGCCGCACTCGAGGCGGAGACCAGCGACCGTCGTCGTGAGCTCGACGCCGAACTCGGTGCCGCCCGCGCACGCTGGGAGCGCGAGGCAGCCGAGGCCCGCACCGCCCTCGACCAGGAGCTCGAGGCCGCCCGTGCGCAGCTCCGTGTCGACGAGGAGCAGACCCGGGCCGAGAACGCACGCTTGGTGGAGGAGACCGCTGCCCGCATCGCCGCGGAACTCGAGGAGCACCGCGCCCGCCTCGAACGCGAGCGCGCCGAGGCCGACGCCGCCGCCGAGCGCGCCGCTCGCGAGCACGCCGACGAGCTCGCTGCGCGCCGCGAGCGGGAGCACGCCGAGGTCGACACCGAGATCGCCGACCGCCGCACGGCCGAGCTCTCCGACCTCGAGGCCGAGCGCACGGCGCTGCAGCAGGAGGTCGACACGGTGCGCGCCGACCTGCAGCAGGAACGCGACGAGGTCCGCACGGCGATCGCCCGAGAACGCGACGAGGCCCGCGCGGCGCTCGAGTCCGAGCTCGCCGCCCGCCGTGACGACGCCGAGCAGGACTACCTGCAGAAGCACCAGGAGACGGTGGCCGAGACGCAGAAGTACCTCGACGAAGCCAACCTGCAGCTCGCCGAGGCGACCCGCCGCGCGTCCGAGGCGCGGGAGCGCGCCGAGCGGCTGCAGCAGGAGGCCGACGACCTCGAGCGTACGAGCACCGCGCAGGCACAGGAACGTGCACGCACCATCGTCAGCGACGCCCAGGAGCGGGTCCACCGGATGATCGCGGAGGCCGAGGAACGGTCGGCCGCGGCGATCGCCGAGTCCGAGGACCGGCTCGCCGCCATCCGCACCGAGCGCGACGCCGTCGCCGGGTACCTGGAGAACCTGCGCGGCGTGCTCACGCACGCCACCGGGCTCCTCGACGAGTCCCCCGTGGCGGCCGGCCGGCCGGCGGACGACGAGGCCCTCGACGAGGACGCCACCGCCCGCTGAGGACGGCATCCGCGACCCGGCCTGGAGGCGCACCGCGCGCCTCCGGGCCGGGTCGCGTCCCCCCGCGCCAGCCGTAACGCTCGCCGCTCACCCGGGACGGTCGGCTCGCGGGGCACGGTCGCCGTCCGGCCCTGACCGGTCGGTGGCGTCAGCCCGGTCGCGACGCCGACCGTGTGGTCAGTCGTCGAGGTGCGTCGGCAGCGGCGCGCTGCCCGGGACCACGAGGTCCGCGACGGCGTCGAGGACCGTGCGGACGTACCGTTCCCCGACCCACAGGTGCTTCGCGCCCGCGACGGGGACGACCCGCACGTTCGGCGCGACGGCGAAGCGGCGGACCGCGTCCTCCGGCTGCAGGAAGTCGTCGTGCTCCGGGACCAGCGCGACGACCGGGACGTCCACGTCCGCCCAGCGTCGGAGCTCGTCGTCCGAGGTCCGGTGCAGCGGGGGCGACAGCAGCACCACGCCGGCGACGTTCCCCGCGGCGACGTGTTCGAGGCCGTGCTTGAGGACGACCTCGGTGCCGAACGACCAGCCGAGGAGCCACGGGGTCGGCAGTCCGCGTGCGACGGTCTCCTGCACGGCGGCGCGGAGGTCGAAGCCCTCGGACTCACCGTCACCGAAGACGCCCTCGGACGTGCCCCGTGGCGAGGTCACCGACCGGAAGTTGAACCGCAGCACCGCGATGTCCGCCAACGCGGGCAGGCGCGAGGCCGCCTTCTTCAGCACGTGGCTGTCCATGAAGCCGTGCGCGGTCGGCAGCGGGTGGAGCGTCACGAGCGTGCCCCGCGCGGGCCGGTCGAGCGGCTCGGCGAGCTCGCCGACGAGGGTGAGGTGGTCGTCCGTCACCAGTTCGATGTCGGTACGACGGGCGGGGAGCTCGGTGTTCGAGCGGATCTCGGTGCTCATGCGATGCTCCAGCAGTGGTTGTGCCAGTGTCGGCGGGACGCCAGGTCGGCGTCGTCCCCGAGCACACCGTCCGCGCGCCAGACCACCACGTGCGCGACACCCGGCAGCACGGCCAGGCCGCAGCCCGGACAGACGTACTCCTTCTGTGCGGACGCCGCGGACACCGGTTGCACGGTGAAGGTACGACCGCGACGGACCTCGGTCCGCCTCCACGAACTCATGAGGCGGTCGAGACCGGTCTCGTCCTCGGTCGGCTCGGGACCACGACCACGGGGTCGCCGCGGTCGGTTGCTGCGCGGCACCCCGGAACTGCCGATCAGTACCAGTTGTAGGACTGGCTGTGGCCCCACGCGCCGCAGGGGGTGCCGTAGACGCCGGAGATGTAGTTGAGACCCCAGGTGATCTGCGTCGCGGGGTTCGTCTGCCAGTCCGCACCGGCCGTGGCCATCTTGCTGCCGGGCAGCGCCTGCGGGATGCCGTAGGCACCGCTCGGGTTGTACGCGTTGACGCGCCAACCCGACTCCTTGTTCCACAGCGACACGAGGCAGTTGAACTGCTCGCTCCCCCAGCCGCGTGCGGCGACCATCTGCTGGGCGATCTCCTGCGCGCTGCCCGGGTTCGGCGTCGCGGCCGTCGCCGCGAGCGTGTTCGACGGCGTGACGGCCGTGCTCTTCGCTGCCGGGTCGGCCTGGTCGTCGGTGGCTTCGGCCGGCTTCTCCTCGACCTTGGGCTTCGGCAGCGTGACGCCGTAGCCGTCGCGCGTCACGTCGAACGCGGCGTACGTGCCGTGTGCCGTGAACTGCTGCGGCTCCACGGGCGCCTTGACGAGCACCGGGGCGACGACGGCGGCCTGGGCGACGTCGGGCTGCATCGGGTTGAACAGCGAGCCGCCGACGAAGCCGAAGACGGCGAAGAACGACAGCGTCGGGATGGTCGCGCGTCCGCGCATGAACGAGTTGAGGGTCCGGGCGGCCTTCGGCTTCGCCGGTGCGGCGACCGCGCGTCGCTGCTGGACGATGCGCGGGTCTGCAGCACCGGTCGGTGCGATCGGTCCGCGGACGAGGACCGGAGCGGTCGCCGGTGCGGCGGACGTCGCGACCGGGGTCGGCGCCGTCACGGGTGCGCCCAGCGGTGTCGACGGCAGCGCTGCCGTCTCGACCCGCGGGGTCGCGTGGAGGACCGAGTGCCCCGTCGTGCGGAGTCGGTCGCGTGCCGCGCGGCGCTCACCGACGACCGGACGGTCGAGGTGCTCGCGGGTACCGCGGTCGAAGCTGAGGTCTGCCGTGTGCCTGCCCATGAGTGGGTCCAGGATAACGGAACGGTCACGGGAAGAGAAGCACCGGTGTCCCGCGCGTCGTCAGCGGACGGCGAGCATGACCTCGACGACCGCGTCGAGCAGCGCGTCCACCTGCGCCTCGCGGTAGCCGCCGTGCTTCGGGCGGAACACCACCGACCGGACCTCGGTCAGGCTGAGCGGCTTGCCGTCGCGGAAGTAGCCCGCCAGCCGCTCCGCGAAGACGTCGACGTCCTTCGGGTGGTAGCCGGTGCCGAGCGGGCTGGTGCGTGCGAACCGCTGCCCGGTGGGACGCTCGAGTCGCGCGACGACGTCCGACGCCTTGGCGCGGGCCTCGGCGTACCAGGCCTTCTGACCCGTCTCGGCGATCTCGCGCTCCCGCTCGCGAGCGGCGAAGGCGTCCTCGAGGCGCTCGAGCGCGGCGTCGACGTGTGCCGTGGAGTAGCCGCCCTTGCGCATGGAGAAGGCGGTCCTGCGGATCTTCGCCGCCTCGATGCCGGGAGCGGTGTCGCCGGCGGTGTACGCACGACGGGCGTCCTCGAGGAACCGCTCGACCTCGTCGACGTCGTACCCGAGGGACTTGCGGTCTGCGGAGGGGAAGGTCGTGGCCACGGCGACATTCTGCCAGCACCGGACCATGGCGCCACCTGGACGCGCGGTCCGACAGGGCGTCGGGCGCTCAGGTCAGTGGACGACCACCAGGAACAACACGTAGGCCACGGCCGACGACGGCAGGATGCTGTCGATGCGGTCGAGCAGCCCACCGTGCCCGGGCAGGAACGACGAGATGTCCTTGATGCCGAGGTCGCGCTTGATCATCGACTCGGTCAGGTCGCCGAGCGTGGCGGAGCCCGAGATGAGGACACCGAGGACGATGCCGGTCCACCAGGGTAGACCGAGCATGAGCCAGGTCACCACGATGCCGACCAGGATGCTCGCGGCGACCGATCCCGCGAAGCCCTCCCAGGTCTTCTTCGGGCTGATCCGCGGCGCCATCGGGTGCTTGCCGAGGTTGAGCCCGGTGGCGTACGCACCCGTGTCGACGGCGACGACCACCAGGATGAAGGCGATCACCCACAGCTCACCGCGGGGCTGGGCCGAGAGCAGCACGATGCACGCACCGAGCAGGGTGATGTAGGCCTGCACGAACAGACCGTTCGTCAGGTCGCGGGCGACGTGACCGGCCGGCGGCTTCTCCCGCGCGATCGCGACCTCGACGAGCCGCCAGACCGCGATGAGGACGATGCCGCCGAGGATCGCGAACAGCGCTGCGACCTGCCCTCCGAGGAACGCTGCCGGGACCATGACGACGGCCGCGGCCACGCTCGGGATGCGCGGCACGTCGCGCCCGGCGAACCGCATCGCACTCGCGAGCTCGTAGACGGCCACCCCGAGCAGGAAGGCCGCGACGACCATGAACGCCGGCTTCCAGATGAGGAGCGACCCCAGCATGACGACCGCGAACGCCAGGGCGATGGCGATCGCGGCCGGCAGGTTGCGGCCGGTGCGGGCGGTCAGTGCCTCGTTGCGCGCGCCGAAGTCCGCCTTGCGCTGCTTGAGCTGCGCCTCGAAGTCGGCGCGAGCCGCACGGGCACGGGCATCGAAGTCCTGACGGAGCCCCTTCTTCGTGGTCGGGGCTGCTCCGGTCGGGCGCGGTTCTGTGGGGCGGTCGCCGCCCGGCTCGGGGAGACGCATCAGACCTCGAGGAGTTCGGCTTCCTTCTTCTTCAGCGCGTCGTCGATCTGGTCGACGTGCTTCTTCGTCAGGGCCTCGAGGTCCTTGTCGCCGCGGGCGATCTCGTCGTCGGAGATCTCACCCTTCAGCGCGTCGAGGTCGTCCTTCGCGCGGCGACGGATGTTCCGGATGACGACCTTGTGGTCCTCACCCTTGCCGCGCACGAGCTTCACGAACTCCTTGCGGCGGTCCTGCGTGAGCTCCGGGATCGTCACGCGGACGATCTCGCCGTCGTTCGACGGGCTGGCGCCGAGGTTCGGGAACGTCGCGATCGCGCGTTCGATCTCCTTGAGGGCCGACTTGTCGTACGGCGTGACGATGAGCGTGCGTGCCTCGGGCGTCTGGAGCGACGCGAGCTGGGCGAGCGGCGTCGGGGTGCCGTAGTAGTCGACCGGGATCTTCTGGAAGAGGGCGGCGTTGATGCGTCCGGTACGGACGGTCGCGAAGTCGTCCTTGGCGACGTCGACGGCCTTCGCCATCTTCTCGGTGGCTTCGGTCAGGACATCACTGATCACGGTGGTTCTCCTTCGGTACTGCGTCGAGTCTAGTCAGCGTGCGGGTCAGTTGCTGACGACCGTGCCGATGCGCTCCCCGCGGATGGCGGCCGCGACGTTGCCCTCGCCCTCCATGCCGAAGACGTGCATCGGCATGCCGTTGTCCATGCAGAGCGAGAACGCCGTCGCGTCGACGACCTTCAGGCCCTGCAGCAGGGCGTCCTGGTACGTGACGTGGTGCAGCTTCTCGGCGGTGGCGTCCTTCTTCGGGTCGGCGGTGTACACACCGTCCACGCCGTTCTTGGCCACGAGGACCTCGTGCGCGTCGATCTCGAGCGCACGCTGGGCGGCGACCGTGTCGGTCGAGAAGTACGGCAGGCCCGCACCGGCGCCGAAGATCACGATGCGCCCCTTCTCGAGGTGCCGCTCGGCGCGCCGCGGGATGTACGGCTCGGCGACCTGGGTCATGCTGATCGCAGACTGCACCCGGGTCGCCGCTCCGGCCTGCTCCAGGAAGTCCTGGAGCGCGAGCGCGTTCATCACGGTGCCGAGCATGCCCATGTAGTCGGCACGACCGCGGTCCATGCCGCGCTGCGAGAGCTCGGCACCGCGGAAGAAGTTGCCGCCGCCGACCACGATGGCCACCTCGACGTCCTGCGCGGCCTGCGCGATCTCCTTGGCGATGGTGCTGATGACGTCCGGGTTCACCCCGAGGGACCCGGCCCCGAACGCCTCCCCCGACAGCTTCAGCAGGACCCGGCGGCGTCCGGTCTTCTCGTTCGTCATGTGGCGCACCCTTCGTCGAATGTCTCGTGGGAATCTACCCGGCCGCAGCCGGTCCGGCGGAGGAGGTCGTGCCTCCCGGCCGGCTCCGCGCGTGTCGCAGCGCGCAGAAAACGGGGCCCGGAACCGATGTGGTTCCGAGCCCCGTCACGGGTTCGTTACGCGCCGACCTTGACGCGGGCGAAGCCCTGGATCGTCAGACCGGCGTTCTCGGCGGCCTTCGCGACGGACAGCTTGTTGTCCTTCGCGTAGTCCTGCTCGAGGAGCGCGACCTGCTTGCGGTACGCGTTGAGGCGACCCTCGACGATCTTCGGCAGGGCGGCCTCCGGCTTGCCCTCCTCGCGCGTGATCGCCTCGACGGTCGCGCGCTCCTTCTCGATGGCCTCGGCCGGGATCTCGTCGCGGGTCAGGTACGTCGGGTTCGCGAACGCGACGTGCTGGGCGATCGACCGCGCCTCGGCGGCGTCGGAGCCCGCGTAGGCGATGACGACGGCGATCTGGGGCGGCAGGTCCTGGCTGGTCTTGTGCAGGTAGACCTCGAAGGCGTCGCCCTCGACACGGACGACGGTGCGCAGCGCGAGCTTCTCACCCAGCGCGGCGGCGGCCTCGTCGATCGTCTCGGCGACGGTCTTGCCGTCGAGCGGCGCGGCGTTGCCGGCCTCGACGTCGGACGCACCGGCGGCGGCGACCGCGGCCACGACCTTGTCGGCGAGGGTGGTGAACTTCTCGTTCTTCGCGACGAAGTCGGTCTCGCTCGCGAGCTCGACGACGGTGGCGGCGCCACCCTCGGTCGTCGCGACGACGACACCCTCGGAGGTCGCACGGTCGTCGCGCTTGGCGACGGCCTTCGCGCCCTTGATGCGGAGCAGCTCGACGGCCTTGTCGTAGTCGCCGTCGGCCTCGACGAGCGCGTTCTTCGCGTCCATCATGCCGGCCCCGAGGTCCTCACGGAGCTTCTTCACGTCAGCAAGGCTGTAGTTGGCCATTGACTGGAGTCCTTTCTGGACTGGTGTTGTGGAGAGAGAGGGAAGGGGCGCCGAGCCGACCGGCCCGGCGCCCCCGGTGACTACTCGGCCGAGGTGGCTTCGGCGTTCTTGGCCTCGTCGGCGATCGGCTCGCCGATCTCCTTCGCGGCGACCTGCGCGTCGGCGTCGTTCTCCTCGACGGGAGCCTCGGCTGCGGGGGCGGCCTCGGCTGCCGGAGCGGCCTGCGCGCCACCCTGCTCACCGGAGAGGAGCTCCTGCTCCCACTCGGCCAGCGGCTCGGCCGTCTCCTCGTCCCCGCCGTTGTGGCGGGTCTTCAGGCCCTCGGCCGCGGCGTCGGCGACGATGCGGGTCAGGAGACCGACGGAGCGGATCGCGTCGTCGTTGCCCGGGATCGGGTAGGTGATCTCGTCGGGGTCGCAGTTGGTGTCGAGGATGCCGATGACCGGGATCCCGAGCTTCTGCGCCTCGTCGATCGCGAGGTGCTCCTTCTTGGTGTCGACGACCCAGAGCGCGCTCGGGGTCCGCGTGAGGTTGCGGATACCACCGAGGGTCTTGTGGAGCTTGTCCAGCTCGCGCTTCTTGATGAGGAGCTCCTTCTTGGTGAAGCCCTTCGTCGTGTCGTCGAAGTCGATCTCCTCGAGCTCCTTCATGCGCGCGAGGCGCTTGGAGACCGTCTGGAAGTTCGTGAGCAGACCGCCGAGCCAACGCTGGTTGACGTACGGCTGGCCCACGCGGGTCGCCTGCTCGGCGATGGAGCCCTGCGCCTGCTTCTTGGTGCCCACGAAGAGGATCGTGCCACCGTGCGCGACCGTCTCCTTGACGAAGTCGTACGCGCGGTCGATGTAGGCCAGCGACTGCTGCAGGTCGATGATGTGGATGCCCGAGCGCTCGGCGAGGATGAAGCGCTTCACCTTCGGGTTCCACCGACGGGTCTGGTGTCCGAAGTGGACGCCGCTGTCGAGCAGCTGGCGGATGGTGACGACGGCCATGCCGTCCCTCCTTGTTCTCGGCACACGACTGTTCGGCCGTGCGCACGGTTGCGGTTGTGTCGGTCGCGACCGGTGGCCGTGACCCCTGGCGCCCTGTCCGCGCGGCCGCCCGCTCGTGAGAGCAGGACCGGTGGCCGCGGAACGTGTCGTGGCGAGAGCACTGCTGTTGGACGAGCACTGCTGTTGCACGAGCACTGTGGACGCGCGAAGTCAGCGCGCCGGAGCGCGCTGCGGTCGCAATGTTAGCAGGTCCGGACGCCCAGGCCGTCGCCGGACACGACGGAGCCGGGACGCACGGGAGGCGCGGTGCGGGTCCGACCCGCACTGCGCCTCCCGTCAGGTGGTGACGCCGGTGGACGCTACTTCGCCGACACCGTGTCGCCCTCTGCCGTGATGCCCATCTCCTCGAGGGAGCGGCCCTTCGTCTCCGGGATCTTCGCGATGACGAAGAACAGCGAGAGCAGGGC
Source organism: Curtobacterium uvaldense (assembly GCF_028307415.1). Lineage (NCBI taxonomy): Bacteria > Bacillati > Actinomycetota > Actinomycetes > Micrococcales > Microbacteriaceae > Curtobacterium > Curtobacterium uvaldense. The sequence continues at coordinate 104,773 of NZ_JAQMHU010000006.1, forward strand.
GAACAGGGCGTAGATGCCGTAGGTCACCGTCAGGTTGAAGCCGGAGAGCACCGGGAACGAGATCGTGACCACGAAGTTCGCGATCCAGTTGGCGGCCGAGCCGACACCGAGCGCGGTCGCGCGGATGCGGTTCGGGAACATCTCGCCGAGCAGGACCCACATGAGCGGACCCCAGGTGGCGCCGAAGGAGACCACGAACAGGTTCGCGAAGATCAGCGCGATGATGCCCCAGGAGCCGGGCAGGCTCGGCGCGCCGTCCACGATCGTGGCCTGCGAGAACGCGATCGCGACCATCGTGAGCGAGACGAACATGCCCGACGAGCCCGCCACGAGCAGCGGCTTCCGGCCGAGCTTGTCCACGGTGAAGATCGCGATGAACGTGACGGCGACGTTGACGATCGACGTGATCGTCGAGATGAGGAACGAGTCGCTCTCCTTGAACCCGACCGCCTGCCAGAGGGTCGTCGAGTAGTAGAAGATCACGTTGATGCCGACGAACTGCTGCAGCACGGCGAGGATGATGCCGACCCAGACGATGGGCTGCAGGCCGAAGCGGTTGCCCCGGATGGAGCCCTTCTTCTCGTTGGCCTCCTTCTTGATGCCGTCCTGGATCTCCTCCAGGCTCGTGTTCACGGTGTCACGCGGGACGATCTTGCCCATGACCTCACGGGCGTCGTCGGCACGGCCCTTCGAGAGCAGGAAGCGCGGGGACTCCGGCAGGGTGATCGCGAGCACGCCGTAGACGACGGACGGCACGACACCGACGAGGAACATCCATCGCCAGGCGGCGAGGCCGAGGACCTGCTCCGAGGCGCCACCGGCGGTCACCGCGAAGAGCTGGTCGGAGAGCAGGGCGGCGAAGATGCCGAGCGTGATGGCGAGCTGCTGGAAGGACGCCAGTCGGCCGCGGATCGCCTTCGGGGAGACCTCGGAGATGTACGCGGGGGCGATCACCGACGCGGTACCGATGCCGAGGCCACCGACGAGACGCCAGATGACGAGGTCCCAGGTCGCGAACGCGAAGGCGGAGCCGATCGAGCTGACGAAGAACAGCACCGCTGCCCAGAACATGACGCGCGTCCGGCCCCAGCGGTCGGCCAGGCGACCGGCGAAGTAGGCACCGAAGGCACAGCCGATGAGCGCGGAGGCGACCGCGAAGCCGCTGGCGGCCTCGGACAGGCCGAACTCGCCCTTGATCGCGTCGACGGCTCCGTTGATGACGGAGGAGTCGAATCCGAAGAGGAAGCCGCCGACTGCCGCCGCGATGGCGAACAGGGTGACCTTCCCCTTGAACGCACGGTCCTCGCCGTGCTGGGTGGACGTGTTCGACACGGTGCTCCAGGTTCTTGCCGCCGTGCTGGGTGGCGCACGGTGCCCCGGCGGTCGGCTGGTTCGCCGTCCGAGCGGCGTTGCGTGTTCCGGAGCGGCCCCGACTGTACTCGCTGGCGGCTCGCGGGGCACATCGGGGCGCGGCGGCGCGGCGGCGCGGCGGGGCATGCGGGGTGGACGCGTTCTGGGGTCGCCGTGGATCGCACGGGTTCGCCGACGTTGCACGCGTCGATCGACGCGTGTCGTGTCGCAGCCGGCACCGCGAGAGGACGTGGTGTGGCGCGGCGCCGTCCGACAGCCGTCCCTGCACAGCCCTGGAGGCAGCGGGCACCGTCCCCAGATCGGCCCGCCGCCGCCCGTGCCCGGGCGCGTCTCGACGACCCTCGTCACATGAGACGGTCACCGCTCCTCCCTCGGCCCGGGCGGCCGGGTGGGCTCCTCGTCCTCGCGGTCGCACTCCTGGTCGCACTCGCGGGTCCGCTCGTGGTCGCGCTCGCGAGTGCGCTCCTGTCGGGGCACCCGGCGACGTCCGACGAGGCTGGCCGCTCGGCCGGAACGATCGTGGCGAGCGAGGACGTCGCTCCGGCGCCGTGGGTCTGGCCGACGGGCACGCGCGAGGTGGTCCGACCGTTCGAGGCACCCGCGGACGACTACGCGCCCGGTCACCGCGGCATCGACCTGGCTACGTCCGTCGGTACCCCTGCGGTCGCGGTGGCGGACGGCACGGTGTCGTTCGCCGGGCAGGTCGCCGGCAGGGGCGTCGTGACCATCGACCACGGTGAGGGCCTCGTGAGCACGCTGGACTCCGTCGAACCCTCGGTGGCGACGGGCGACGCCGTCCAGCAGGGGATGGTGGTCGGTGTCGTCACGGTCGGACACTGTCCCGCCGCCGATCCGTGCCTGCACCTCGGCGCACGGGTCGAGGGTCGCTACGTCGATCCGCTGCGGTTCCTGTCGCCGGCTGCCTGGCCGGTCCTGCTCCCGGAGTCGGCGTGGCCGGGGTGACGTGCCGGAGGCCGCGAGGCCGCGAGGCCGTGCGGCGGAACGGCGTCGGGACTCCCGCCCGGCCGTTCGCCGTCAAGCGCGGGGGTGCGCCGTTCGGTAGACCTCCCGGAGCCGGGCGGACGAGACGTGCGTGTAGATCTGCGTCGTCCCGAGGCTCGCGTGCCCGAGGAGCTCCTGCACGGCCCGGAGGTCCGCTCCCCCGTCGAGCAGGTGCGTCGCCGCGGTGTGCCGGAAGGTGTGCGGCCCGCTCGGACCCGCGCCCGGCAGGTCTCCGAGCGCTCGAGCGACCACCCGGTACACGCTGCGGACCCCGAGTCGGCCACCCCGGTCGCCGAGGAAGAGCGCGGGCCCGCCGGAGCGCTGCACCTGCTGCTCGGAGGGGTCCGGCTGCGGGGAGGTGTCCGACTGCCGGGCGGGGGCCGGTGACCGCTCGGCAGCGCGCGCAGCGAGGACCGGGCGACCCCGTCCGAGCCAGGCCTCGAGCGCGTCCCTTGCGGGCACGCCGAACGGCACCACCCGTTCCTTGCCGCCCTTGCCGAGCACTCGCACGGTCAGGCGGTCTCGGTCGACGTCCTCGACGCCGATGCCGACGAGCTCGCTCACCCGGATCGCCGCGGCGTAGAGCAGTTCGACGACCGCCAGGTCGCGGAGCGCAGCAGGGTCGTCCGTGTCCGCCCGAGCCGCGAGTCCGTCGAGCACCGTCCGGACCTGGTCGGTCGACACGACGCGCGGCAGGTGTCCCGCCCCCTTCGGCGCGCGCAGCCGGGCGCCGGGGTCGGTGTCGAGCAGACCGGTCTCGCTGGCCCAGCGGGTGAACGCCCGCACCGACGACGACCGGCGCGCGATCGTGGACCGGGCGAGCCCGCGTCGGTCCGCTTCCCACAGCCAGTCGCGGAGCACCTCGAGACCGAGGTCCGCGGTGGCGGCGATCCGCCGCTCGTCGGCGAACTGCACCAGCTGGTCGAGGTCGTTCGCGTAGGCACGGACGGTCTGGTCGCTCAGACCCCGGGCGCCACGGACGTGGTCGAGGAACGACTCCACCGCCGCCACGAGTCGCCTGTCCGTCTGCTCCGCCACGGGCCCCAGGGTAAGCGTCCGGCGCCGTCACGACCTGGTCCACCCGCCGACGGTGTGCGTGACGAGACCCTGCAGTTCGGCCAGCGCGAGCGCGTCCGCCACCGCACCCGCCGACATGCCCGAGCGCACGGCGATCTCCTGCTCGCCGAGCGCCCGCCGTCCCAATGCGTCCAGGACCCGGACCACCTCGGGGTCCTGCCGACCACCGATCGGCTCGTCGGCGTGCGTCGGCCCAGCGTCCCTCGACGGGTGTCCTCGCCCGGATCCGCGTCGTCCGACGACGGCCTCGACGGGGTCGCCCGGACCCACGACGATCTGAGCACGCCCCTGCGCCACGAGACGGTGGCACCCGACCGACGCCGACGACGAGAACGCCCCCGGGACGGCGAACACGGGTCGGCCGAGCTGCGCAGCGTGGTGCGCCGTGTTCAACGCGCCCGAGCGGGCCCCGGCCTCGACCACGACGGTCGCCGCACCCAGCGCCGCGATCAGTCGGTTCCGTGCGAGGAACCGCCACCGTGTCGGCCGGGTACCCGGCGGGGACTCGGCCAGCAGGCTGCCCTGCCGTGCGACGTTCCGCAGCAGTTCGACGTTGCCCGTCGGGTAGAGCTGGTCGATCCCGCCGGCCAGGACCGCCACCGTCGGCGTGCCCGCCGCGACCGCGACCCGGTGCGCGGTCGCATCGATGCCGTAGGCCCCACCGCTCACCACCGTGCACCCGGCGTCGGCGGCCGCCGAGGCGATCTCCGCGGTCGCCTCGGCCCCTGCGACGGTGTTCGCCCGCGAACCGACGACGGCCAGGGCAGGACCGGAGGCCCGACGCCCCGACCGCGTCCAGAGCACGACGGGCGCGTGCGGCCCGAGGTCGTCGACGCCGGTGGGCCACCCGGCCGTGCCCGGCACGACGAGCCGCGCACCGACCGCGCGCGCCGCCTCGAGCGTCGTCAGGACGTCGACCCGGGCGAGCCGTGGGCGCCAGCGCTCGAGGGCGATCCGCAGCGTGCGGGCGAAGGGCGCCGGGGACTCAGCCCCCGGGACGCCCCGATCGATGCAGGAGTCGAGCAGGCCCACGGGTCCGTCGTCGCACGCCGACCGGACGAGCGCGAACGAGCGCTCGGCCCCGAGTCCCTGGACGAGTATCCCCGCCACCGCGTCCCCCGGCTCCACGACGGCCGACCACGCCACGCGCGCCGCTGCCTCCACCGGGTCCACCGCGTCGGCCACAGCCCGACCGAGGAGCACCGCGACCGTCTCGAGCAGGTCGGGCGCCCCGGTCACAGCGCACTCCGGAGGGCGAGGGCCTCGCGCACGTGCCGTTCGCCCGGCCGGTCGTCCCCCTGCAGGTCCGCGAGCGTCCAGGCGAGGCGCATCGTCCGGTCCCAGCCGCGCATCGTCAGCGTGCCGAGGTCGAGCGCCTGGTCGAGCGCCGTCGTCGCCCGCCGATCCACCCGCCCGGGGCCGCGGAGCCACGCCCCCGACACCTCGGCGTTCCGGGTCCACCCCGTACCGACGAGCCTGGTGCGCATCGCGTGGCGTGCCGCCTCGACGGTCGCTCGAGCCTGCGCCGTGCTGGGCGTCGTGCCGTCCTCACCGCGGATCAGGCCGGTGGTCACCCGCGGCACGCGCACGCGGATGTCGATGCGGTCGAGCAACGGCCCGGACATGCGGCCGAGGTACCGGCGGACGGTGGCCGGCGCGCACTCGCACGGTTGCCGCATCGAGCCGGCGTTGCCGCACGGACACGGGTTCGCCGCGAGCACGACCTGACAGCGTGCGGGGAACTCGGCGGCCCCGGCGGCCCGGTGCACCGTGATCCGTCCGGACTCCAGGGGCTGTCGCAGCGCGTCGAGCACCGCGCGCGGGAACTCCGGGGCCTCGTCGAGGAACAGCACGCCCTGAGTCGCGCGCGAGACGGCGCCCGGTCGGACCGTGCCGGAGCCGCCACCGATGAGGGACACCGCGGACGCCGAGTGGTGCGGGGCCTCCCACGGAGGTCTCGTGGTCCACGATGCGACCCCGTGCCCGGCGACCGACCGGACCGCCGCGACCTCGAGCGCCGCGTCGTCGTCGAGGTCCGGCAGCAGGCCCGGCAGCCGTTCCGCGAGCATCGTCTTGCCGGCGCCCGGCGGTCCCACGAGCAGGGCGTGGTGTCCGCCGGCGGCCGCCGCGACGAGGGCACGGACGCCGGTGGGGTTGCCCACGACCTCGGCCAGCTCGGCGACGGGTGATCGCTCGGGGAGGACCGGCGGTGCGGCGACCGGGTCGACCTCGACCGGCGGGAGGAGCGCCCCGGCGTCGATCGCGGCGGCACGGAGCGAGTCCACGGCGCGGACGTCCACACCGCGCACGAACCGGGCCTCCTCGGCGTTCCCCGTGGGGAGCACCACCCGCTCGGCTCCGGCGTCCCGTGCCGCGAGCAGCATCGGCACGACCCCGGGTACGGGCCGGAGTCGCCCGTCGAGCCCGAGCTCCCCGATGTACACGACCCGTTCGCTCACACGGGGCGCGACGTCCGCGCCGGCGAGCACCGCCATGGCGATCGCCAGGTCGAAGCCCGATCCGCGCTTCGGGATCGCCGCCGGCGTCAGGTTGACCGTGATCCGCCGGGCCGGCAGGGGCGCCCCGGCGTTCGCCGCTGCGGCCCGGACCCGCTCTCGGGCCTCGCCCAACGAGGTGTCCGGCAGTCCGATGATGCTGAAGGCGGGCAGCTGGCTCGTCAGGTGCGCCTCGACCTCGATCCGCCGTCCGGTCACGCCGAGCAGGGCGACCGCGGCGGACCGACCGATGCCGGTCACAGGATCCCCGTCAGGTGCTCGATGCCGTGCCGGTCACCGGCCACGTGCACCGCCAGCGCATCGAGACGGACCGCCGGGGCGTGCGTGTCGGGATGCGCCGCGAACCACATCGGCACCAGCCGTCGGAGGCGCGCGGTCTTCGCCGTGGTGATCGCCTCGAACGGGTGCCCGGTCGCCGTGCCCGCTCGCGTCTTGACCTCGATGAACACGAGTGTCCGCCCGTGCCAGGCGACCACGTCGACCTCGCCGCGTGCGCACCGCCAGTTCCGTTCCACCAATCGGTACCCGCGCGCCGTGAGCCATTCCACCGCGCGGTCCTCGCCGTACTGCCCCAGTGTTCGTCGTTCCATGTCGTTGCCTCCACCGACGACGATGCGGCAATGCAACCGGCGCCGTCGGTCGGATGGCGGAACTGTGGATGAGCACTCTTGATGGAAATGTTGTGCAGGAATGACGAGACCCCGGATGTCGTCAGGACATCCGGGGTCTCGTGAGGTCGTGCGTCAGTGCGCGGCTGCGTACGCTTCCTGCACCTGGGTCGAGATACGGCCGCGGCTCGAGACCTCGTAACCGTTCTCCTTCGCCCAGTCGCGGATCTTCGCGAGTTCCTCGGAGTTCCCGCGCTTGGGTGCGGACTTCGGCGCGGAACCACTGCTGCCACCGGAACGACGACCGGAGACCTTCCGTGCCGCTGCGACGTAGTCCGAGATCGCTTCGCGGAACTTGTCCACGTTGTCGTCGGACAGGTCGATCTCGTAGTTCGAACCGTCGAACGCGAATTCCACGGTGCGGCCTTCGCCGGCGGCGATGGGCGAATCGTCGAGGTCGTCGACGAGCTGGACGGTGACCTTCTGTGCCATGTCGTGCTCCTGGGTCGAGGGGTGGTGATCCCCGTGACGGTGGGTCACGGGAAAAGCTTCACCACCACCGTAGCGCGACAATTGCGGGAATGTCGTCGGAAGAAGCCCGAGTCGCAATTCCAGAAAAGCTGTGGATCACTCGTCGAGTGCGAGTTCCTTGGGCAGTTCGAGTTCCCGCGACGTGAGTTCCTCGACGTTCACGTCCTTGAACGTGAGGACACGCACGGACTTCACGAACCGGTCGGAACGGTAGACGTCCCACACCCACACGTCGTTCATCGTGAGCTCGAAGTAGAAGTCGTGCTCGGTGTCACGGCGGACGAGGTCGACCTCGTTCGCCAGGTAGAACCGCCGCTCGGTCTCGACCACGTACCGGAACTGCGACACGACGTCGCGGTACTCGCGGTACAGGGCAAGTTCGACCTCGCGGTCGTAGTCGTCGAATTCGTCGTCATCCATCGCCCGCACAGTCTACGGCGAGCCGACCGACGATGGACGACGAGGTGGGTCAGCCGGTGACGGCCAGCTCGTCGAACCCGTCCAGGGCGACGCTCGACGCCTGGTGCAGCCAGCTCTTCCGGTGCAGCGCGTGCGCCCCGACGGACCGGATCCCGTCGTAGTGCGCCGTGGACCCGTACCCCTTGTTCGACGCCCACCCGTAGTGCGGAGCCCCCTCGTGCGCAGCGACCATCAGGGCGTCGCGCTCGACCTTCGCCACCACGGACGCTGCGGCGACGGAGGCGCAGTCGCGGTCCGCCTTCACGCGCACCACGACGTCGAGCGGCCGGGCGGACGGGACCAGTGCTGTGGGGACGGCACGGGACAACCAGTCGAACGAGCCGTCCAGCACCACGACGGCGTCGTCGAGGCACAGCCCGTCGTCGACGAGCGCGCCGAGCGCCGCCGCACCGGCCTGGCCGAGCGCGGGGACGATCCCCTGCTGGTCGACCACGTCCGCCGTCGCCATGCCCACGGCGGTCCGTGCCCACCGTCGGACGACGGGCTCGAGCTCGGTGCGCCGAGCGGCTGACAGCAGTTTCGAGTCGGCGAGCCCCTGGGGCACGCGTCCGATGTCGATCGTCACCGCCGCGACCCCGACGGCCACCGGACCGGCGATCGCCCCACGGCCGACCTCGTCCATGCCGATCACGGTCACGCGACCGGAGCCGAGCAGCTTCTTCTCGACCCGGAGCGATGGCCGGACCGGGGTCACCGGTCCTTCTCCTCCACACCCGCGAACACGTCGGGGTAGTCGTCGAGCCACGTCCAGCGGCTCGTGGGCCACGAGATGACGAACGCCCTGCCGGTGACGTCCGACAGCGGCACGAAGCCCTTCGACGGGGTGTCCCGGTTGTAGCGCGAGTCCTTCGAGTCGTTGCGGTTGTCGCCCATCACCCAGATCGTGCCCTCGGGGACGGTCACCGAGAACGGGTCGGCCGACGCCGGGGCGCCGCCCGGCAGCAGCGTGTACGGCTCCTTGATGGGCACGCCGTTCACGGACATCTGCCCGAGGTCGTTGCAGCACGTGACCTTGTCCCCCGGCAGGCCGATGACCCGCTTGATGAGGTGGTCGTCGCTGTCGCCGGTCCCGAGACCGACCTGGGTGAGGAGCCAGTCGATCGCCTTCGCCGGCTGCGTGGTCGGCGCGACGCCCGGCACGTTCGTGCCGGTCAGCCAACCGCCCGGGTCCTTGAAGACCACGACGTCACCGCGCTTGAGCGACACCACGTCCGGCACGAGCTCGTTGACGATCACCCGGTCGTTCACCTGCAGGGTGTTCTCCATCGACTCCGACGGGATGTAGAACGACCGGATCAGGAACGTCTTGACGAGGAACGAGACGAGCAGTGCCGCGAGGAAGATGATGACGAGGTCCCGCAGGAACGTCAGGACGCCGTTGCCCTTGTGCTCAGCCCGTGGGCGGCGTCCCGATCCTTCGGTGGTGTCCGTCATGTCCGCTCTCGTTCACATGCACGCTCGACCAGCGTGCCGACCCACACCCGCACTCGTCGGACGTGGAAGACCCTGCGCTCCGTGGAGCGCGCACAACGGGAAAGCCCCCCGTCGATGCACAACCGTACATCGGCGGGGGGCGTCCAGTGGAACCCGGCTCGCGGGCCCTCACTGTGAAGGCGATCAGGCGTCGCGCTTCTCCTTGATCTTGCGGCGGGCCGCCTTGCCGCGGAGCTCGCGCAGGTAGTAGAGCTTCGCGCGACGGACGTCACCGCGGGTGACGACCTCGATGTGGTCGATGATCGGCGAGTGCACCGGGAACCAGCGCTCGACGCCGACCTGGAAGCTCACCTTGCGGACCTTGAAGGTCTCGCCGAGGCCGTGGCCCTGGCGGGCGATGACGACACCCTGGAACACCTGGACACGCGAGCGCGTGCCTTCGATGATGTTGACGTGCACCTTGATGGTGTCGCCGGGGCGGAAGTCCGGGACGTCGGTGCGCAGGGACGCTGCGTCGACGTGGTCGAGGAGCTGCATGTTCGTTCACTCTCTGCGGACGCGCACGGGTCGCCGCGGATCGGTGTGTGGAAAGAAGTGTGCATGCCCGGAATCGGCGACTCCCCCGTGGCAGAGTCCAGCCAGGGCACAGCGGTCCATCATGCCACAGGGAAGCCCGCTCGCAAAACGACCAGGATGGACGCATGATCGAACTCCGCACCCCCGCCGAGCTGGAGGGCCTGCGCGCCGCCGGACGGTTCGTCGCCGACGTCCTCGACGAGCTGCTCGAGACCGTCGACGTGGGCGTGAACCTGCTCGACCTCGACCGCGTGGCCGCTCGGATGATCGCCGACCGTGGCGCCGTGAGCTGCTACGTCGACTACCACCCCTCGTTCGGCAACTCCCCCTTCGGCCGGAACCTGTGCACGTCGGTGAACGACGCGGCCCTGCACGGCCTGCCGTACGACCGCGTGCTCGTCGACGGCGACCTCGTCAGCCTGGACTTCGCCGCGAGCGTCGACGGCTGGGTGGCGGACTCCGCCGTCACGGTGCAGGTGGGCACGGCCCGCGACGAGGACCAGCGACTCGTCGGGACGGTCGAGCGCGCGCTGCTGGCCGGCATCGAGCAGTTCCGACCGGGCAACAAGCTCGGCGACGTCTCCTACGCCATCGGCAGGGTGGCGAAGGACGCCGGCTACAGCGTCAACACGCAGTTCGGTGGGCACGGCGTCGGCCGCACGATGCACGGTGACCCGCACGTGCCGAACGACGGCCGCCCCGGCCGCGGCCTGAAGCTCCGCACGGGCCTCGTGGTCGCGATCGAACCGTGGCTCATGCAGGGCACCGACGAACTCGTGCAGGACGAGGACGGCTGGACGCTGAAGAGCGTCGACGGGTCCCGTGCCGCGCACGTCGAGCACACCGTGGCGGTCACGGACGACGGTCCCGAGGTGCTCACCCTGCGTCGCGCCCAGCGCACCGAGGCGACCGCCTGACGGCCGGGAGGCGCGGCGCGACCCCGCCCCGCGCCTCCCGTCCGTTCGTCCATCCATCCGTCGGGACGCGGGCGCCCTCGTCGCGCGACCTGCCGCGCACGATCCAGCCCGGCGGCACGTCGCGCGACCGGAACGTGCGCCGGCGGCACGTCGTGCGATCGGAACGGCGCGGAGCACCACTGCCGGAGGCGCCGGCACCGCGGCGATGCGGCCGGCGCTACGCGTCGGGCAGCAGGTCCGGGCGGACGCGACGGGTCCGCTCCACCTGCTGCTCGTGCCGCCAGGCGGCGACGCGCGCGTGGTGCCCGCTGAGCAGGACGTCCGGCACCTCGAGGTCACGCCAGAGTGCCGGCTTCGTGTACGACGGGTACTCGAGCAGGCCGTCCTCGTGGGACTCCTCGACGAGCGACTCCGGGTTGCCGACGACCCCGGGGACGAGACGGCCGACCGCCTCGATCATCGCCATGGCCGCGACCTCGCCGCCGTTCAGCACGTAGTCACCGAGCGAGAGCTCGACGACCGAGCACCGCTCGGCAGCCCAAGCGAACACGCGGGCGTCGATGCCCTCGTACCGCCCGCAGGCGAACACGAGGTGGTCGTGCTCGGACGCGAGCGACCGGGCGATCGACTGACGGAAGGGGGTGCCGGCCGGCGTGGGGACGACGAGCGTCGACGAACCGTCCTCGCGCAGGATCGACGACAGCGCCTGCGCCCACGGCTCGGGCTTCATCACCATGCCCGCGCCACCGCCGTACGGGGTGTCGTCGACCGTGCGGTGCCGGTCGGTCGTCCAGTGCCGCAGGTCGTGCACGTGCACGTCGAGCAGCCCGTCCGAGCGGGCCTTGCCGAGCAGCGAGACGTCGAGGACGGAGAAGAACTCCGGGAAGATCGTGACGATGTCGATGCGCACGATCAGCCCTCGCGGTCGCTCGGCGTGACCGTCTCGGGCCGCGAGGTGTCCTCGGGGTCCTCGAACAGTCCCGTCGGGGGCGTCACCGTGACGGTACCCGCCGCGATGTCGACCGTCGGCACGATCGCCGAGACGAACGGCACCAGGACCTCGCCGCGCGACGGGGTGTCGATCGCGAGCAGGTCCTGCGCGGGCAGGTGGTCGACGCGGGCGACCGTGCCGACCTCGACGCCGTCGCGGAGCACGCGCAAGCCGACCAGCTGGTGGTCGTACCAGGCGTCGTCCTCACCGGTCTCGGCGTCGGCGTCCTGCTCGACCCAGAGGATCGCCCGCGCGAGGGACTCGGCGGCGGTGCGGTCCGCGACGCCCTCGAAGAAGGCGACCGGGTGCCCGTTGTACCAGCGGAGCTCGTCGATGGTCAGGGTCTTGCCCGACCACGGCGAGTCCGAGGGGACCTGGAGCGTGAACTCCGCCCCCGGCGTGAACCGACGATCCGGGTCGTCGGTGTAGAGCTCGAGCTTGATGCCGCCCTTGAGCCCGTGCGCCTTCGTGATGCGACCCACCCGGAGTTGGGTCGTCTCCCTAGGAATCGGTGTCGACCACGTCGACCCGCACCCGCTTGCCGTCGGCGAGAGCCGAGACGAGGGTGCGGAGCGCCTTTGCGGTCCGTCCGGCGCGACCGATCACGCGACCGAGGTCCTCGGGGTGCACACGCACCTCGAGGACCTCGCCACGCGCAGAGGTGGAACTGGCGACGCGGACGTCGTCCGGGTGATCGACGATCCCCTTGACGAGGTGCGTCAGCGCAGAGTCGAGCAAGGAATCAGGCCTCGGTCGTCTCTGCGGCGTCGTCGGCCGACTCGGCCGGAGCGGCGGCGGGGGCCGTCTTCTCCGACTTCGGCTTCAGGACGGCCTTCTTGGCAGTGTCCGCGACGAAGGCCTGCTTCGGCTCGGCGACCTTGACGGTGGACTCGGTGTTGCCCTCGCCCTTGAACTTGCCCCAGTCGCCGGTGAGCTTGAGGAGCGCCGCGACCTGCTCGGTCGGCTGCGCGCCGACGCCGAGCCAGTAGAGCGCACGCTCGGACTCGATCTTGATGACCGAAGGCTCCTCGGTCGGGTGGTACTGACCGATCTCCTCGATCACACGACCGTCGCGCTTGGTGCGCGAGTCGGCGACGACGATGCGGTAGTAGGGCGCACGGATCTTGCCGAGACGCTTGAGACGGATCTTGACAGCCACAATTACTCCTGTTGCGTGTTGTTGTGGTTGAACCGGAACCGCGGGCGTGGGGGCACGCGCGGTGGAAGCTCGAAGGAAGTCGCGACCTGCTGGATAGAGGGTCGAGCAGACGCGATTCGACCGTTCATTCTTGCAGGTTTCCGCCGGAGAAGCGAGCCGGGACGCGCCGTGGCCGCCGTGTCGTCACGGTGCGAGGGCGCGCACGGCCTCGATCGCCTCGCTCGTGGCACGGACCGCGTCGACGCTCCTGGCGTCCCGGGCACCGCCGACGACGGCGTACGGCACCCCCGCGGCAGCCAGGCCCGGTGCGAGCCCTCCCCCTGCGACGGCGACCCCCGACGCGTCCTCGGCCTCGTCGCCCTCGACCGCGGGTGCACGTTCCTGCCCGGCGCACACGACGACGTGGTCGGCCGGTACCGCGGTCTCCCGACCGTCCTCGTCCCGGATCCACAGCGTCCCGGGCTCGATGCGCAGGTACTCCTGCACCCCGCCGACCATCCGCACCCCGGCGTCGCGCAGTCGTCCGACCGCCACCCAGCGCGAGGTGATGCCGATCCCCTGGCCGAACTTCCCGGACCGACGGAGCACCGTGACGTCGGCGCCGGGGCGGAGCGTCCGTGCCACCGCGGGAAGCCGTTGCGGGACGTCGCCGACCAGGTCGTCGGCGACGGTGACGTCCCAGCGCGCCGCGAACTCCGCCGCCCGCACCGCCTCGTCGGGCGACTCGACCAGGAAGGCCGCCGTGTCGACCCCGATGCCGCCGCCGCCGACCACCGCGACGGTGCCGGGCTGGACCCCGTCGCGCAGGGCGTCCTCGTAGGACACCACGTGGGGCAGCTCGGCGCCCGGGACGTCCAGCACGCGGGGCACGACCCCTGCCGCGAGCACCACGGCGTCGCTGTCGAGCAGGTCGGCGACGGTGGCGGCACGGCCGGTGTGCACGGTCGCCCCGCGGGCGCCGAGCTCGGCGCGCGCCGCCCGGACGGTCGCGGCGTAGTCCTCCTTGCCGGGGATCGCCGCGGCCAGGGCGAACTGCCCGCCGAGGGCGTCGGTCGCCTCCCACAGCGTCACGGCGTGCCCGCGCCGCGCGGCGTCCACCGCGGCGGCCAGCCCGGCCGGGCCACCGCCGACCACGTCGACGCGCTTCGGCTCGACGGTCGGCCGGAGCGGCATGGTCAGCTCGCGGCCAGCGCGGGGGTTCACGAGGCAGGACACGGGCCGTCCGACGATGGAGTGGTCGAGGCACGCCTGGTTGCAGCCGATGCAGGTGTTCACCAGGTCGAAGTGGCCGTCGAGCGACCGGCGGACGATGTCCGGGTCCGCGAGGAACGGACGGGCGAGCGCGACGGCGTCGACCTGCCCGCCGCGGAGCACCGCCTCACCGTCGCGCAGGTCGGTCATCCGGTTCGATGCGATCACCTGCACCTCGGGGTGCGCGGACTCGCGGACCACGCCCGCGACCCGCTCGGCGTACGCCAGCCACGCGCCGTGCGGCACCGCGGCCTGCACGGTCGGCGTGCGCGACTCGTGCCAACCGATGCCGACCGAGATCCCGTCGAGGCCCAGCGGCACCAGGTCGTGCACGAGCGCGTCGACCTCGGCGTCCGTCGTCGACCCGGGCATGAGGTCGGCACCGGACAGCCGGATCGTGACGGCCAGGTCGGGCACGGCGGTGCGGACGGCCCGGACGACCTCGATCGCGAAGCGGCGGCGTCGCTCGGCGTCCCCACCCCAGTCGTCGTCGCGGAGGTTCGTCAGCGGCGACTGGAACTGGTTGACCAGGTAGCCCTCGGACGCCATGATCTCGACGCCGTCGAAGCCGATCGCCGCGGCAGACCGGGCGGCGGCGGCGAAGTCGTCGATCGTCCGGCGGACCTCGGCATCGGTGAGCGCGACCGGCTGGACCCCGCGCGCCGCCGCCCACGGCAGCGCCGACGGAGCCACCACGCGCTGGGGTCGGCCGTACCGGTCGACCAGGCCGTTCGCGAGGGCGTACCGGCCGGCGTGGAAGAGCTGGGCGAGCACGGCTCCGCCCTCGTCGTGCACGGCCGCGACGGCGACCCGGAACCGTTCGTCCGCGCCCCCGGTGCCGAACACCGCGAAGTCCGGACCACCACGGGCTTCGTCGCTGATCGCGATCCCGCCGGTGACGATGCAGCCGACGCCGCCCGCCGCGCGCTCGCGGTAGAACGCGGCCATCGCGGCACCGCCGTCGTCGAGGACCTCGAGCCCGGTGTGCATCGACCCCATCACCACCCGGTTCCGCAGGTGGAGCGGTCCGAGGTCCCAGGACGAGGAGAGGACTGCGAGGTCGGGCACGGCAACGCTGCTCATGGCGACCACTCTGCCGGACGACGTGCCCGGGACCGAACTCCTTGTGCCGACCCTCCAAGCCGACGGGCAGGATGGCCCCATGGACATCCGCTTCACCGAGTCCCGCCCGTCGACACTCGGCGTCGAGTGGGAGCTCCCGCTGGTCGACCGCGGCACCGGCGACCTCGCGCCCCGTGCCCCCGCCGTGCTCTCCGCCGTGCAGGAGCGCCTCGGCGATCCCGACCGGGTGACCGAAGAACTCCTCACGAACACCGTCGAGGTGGTCACGGGGGTGCACGACACCGTCGGTGGGGCGACGAGCGAGCTCGCGGGCATCATCGGCGAGGTGATCGATGCCGCCGAACCGCTCGACGCGCAGGTGATGTGCTCCGGCACCCACCCGTTCGCGCAGTGGGACCAGCAGGAGATCACGGCGGACAGCGAGCACTACACCACGCTGATCGACCGCACGCGCTGGTGGGGTCGGCAGATGCTCATCTGGGGCGTGCACGTGCACGTGGGGATCGACGACCGCGACAAGGCGGTCCCGATCATGAACGCGATGCTCGCGTACGTTCCGCACCTGCAGGCGTTCACCGCGTCGAGCCCGTTCTGGGGCGGGACCGACACCGGGTACGCCTCGAACCGTGCCCTCATGTTCCAGCAGCTCCCCACCGGCGGCCTGCCGCCGGGCATCGACGACTGGACCGGCTTCGAGACCGTCGTCGACGACCTGACGAAGACCGGTGTGATCGACGGGTTCAAGGACCTGCGCTGGGACATCCGCCCGTCGCCGGGGTGGGGGACGCTCGAGAACCGCGTGTCCGACGGCATCTCGACCCTCCACGAGGTCGGCGGCGTGACCGCGTTCGTCCAGTGCCTCGTCACCGCGCTCTCGGACCGCCTCGACCGCGGCGAGACGCTGCCGTCGATGCAGCCGTGGTTCATCCGCGAGAACAAGTGGCGCGCAGCCCGCTACGGCATGGAGGCCGAGATCATCACCGACGCCGCCGGCCACGAGCGCCTGGTCACCGACGAGGTCCACGACCTGGTCCAGCGGCTCGACCCGATCGCCGACCGTCTGGGCTGCCAGCAGGAGCTGCACCACCTGGACACGATGATCGCCGACGGCGCGTCGTACCAGCGGCAGCTGCGGGTGGCGCAGGAGAACGGCGGGGACCTGCGCGCGGTGGTCCGCCACCTGGTGACGGAGCTGCGGGAGTCGCTCTAGACGACACCACGGAACGGACGGGAGGCCCGGTACCAGCTGGTACCGGGCCTCCCGTCGGTCATGGGGTCGCGTCTAGCGGCCGAGGAACTTCTGCAGGCTGGCCAGCTCTTCCTCGGTGGGCGCCTTGCCGCCCTTCGGACCGCCGAGTCCGAGACCGGACCCGGTGGGTGCCTGCTGCTGCGGCTGCGCCGCCGCACCCGACGCGAGCGCCGCGCGCTTGGCGGGGTTGCCGACCTTCTTCTTCTTGGCGCCGCCCTGCTGCTGCTTCTTCTTGCCGCCGTGCATGCCCGGGATCGGCCCCATGCCCGGCATCTGCGGCACGCCACCACGGGCGACGGTGCGCATCATCTTCGCTGCCTGCTCGAAGCGGTTGACGAGCGCGTTGACCTCGGTCACCGTGGTGCCGGAACCCTTCGCGATGCGGAGTCGACGCGAGCCGTTGAGGAGCTTCGGGAGCTCGCGCTCCTGCTTCGTCATCGACTGGATGATCGCCTCGGTCCGGACGATCTCGCTCTCGTCGAAGTTGTCGAGCGCCTCGCGCATGCCCTTGGCGCCCGGGAGCATGCCGAGCATGCCCTTGATCGAGCCGGCCTTGCGGAGCTGCTGCATCTGCGCGAGGAAGTCGTTCAGCGTGAACGAGTCGGTCGCGATCTTCTCGGCGACCTTGCGCGCCTCGTCCTCGTCGAACGCGGACTGCGCCTGCTCGATGAGCGACAGGATGTCGCCGAGGTCGAGGATGCGGCTCGCCATGCGGTCCGGGTGGAACGGCTCGAAGTCGTCGAGCCCCTCGCCCGTGGACGCGAACATGATCGGGCGGCCCGTGACGCTGGCGACCGACAGGGCCGCACCACCGCGGGCGTCGCCGTCGAGCTTGGACAGGACGACACCGGTGAAGTCGACGCCCTCCTGGAAGGCGCGAGCGGTCGCGACGGCGTCCTGACCGATCATCGCGTCGATGACGAACAGGACCTCGTCCGGGTCGACGGCCTTGCGGATGTTCGCTGCCTGCTTCATGAGCTCGGCGTCGACACCGAGTCGACCGGCGGTGTCCACGATGACGGTGTCGTACTGCTGGTCGACCGCGGCCTTGATCGCGTTCTTCGCGACCTTGACCGGGTCGCCGACGCCGTTGCCGGGCTCGGGAGCGAACACGTGCACGCCGGCCTGCTCGCCCACGACCTGGAGCTGCTGCACGGCGTTGGGACGCTGGAGGTCCGCCGCGACGAGCATCGGCGTGTGGCCGTCCTTCTTGAGCCACTTGCCGAGCTTGCCCGCGAGCGTCGTCTTGCCGGCGCCCTGGAGGCCCGCGAGCATGATCACGGTCGGCGGTCGCTTCGCGAACTCGAGTCGGCGCTGCTGGCCGCCGAGGATGCCGACGAGTTCCTCGTTGACGATCTGGACGACCTGCTGCGCGGGGTTGAGCGCCTTGTTGACCTCGTCCGAGAGCGCACGTTCCCGCACCGACGCGGTGAAGGCCTTGACGACCTCGAGCGCGACGTCCGCGTCGAGCAGGGCCCGGCGGATCTCGCGGACGGTGCCGTCGACGTCGGACGGGGACAGACGACCCTTGCTCCGCAGGTTGCGGAAGGTCTCGGTCAGCCGATCGGAGAGTGAGCCGAATTGTGCCATGGTCCGACGATTCTACAGGGCCACCTCCGACCGCCCCGGACCGCCCACCGCCCGGTTGTTGGACTGCGTCCAGGAACCGGGGTAGCGTGCTCGACGTGCCCCAGCTCGAGATCATCCGCTGGCCCGGGCTCCTCGACTACGAGGAGGGCCTCGCCGTCCAGCGGTCGTTCCACGCCGACGTCGTCGCCGGCCGCTCCCCCGGCGTCGTCGTGCTCTGCGAGCACCCGAGCGTCTACACGGCCGGGCGCCGCACCGAAGCCGCTGACCTGCCGACCGACGGGTCCCCGGTCGTCGACGTCGACCGGGGCGGACGCATCACGTGGCACGGGCCGGGGCAGCTCGTGGCCTACCCGATCGTCCGGCTCGCCGACCGGCTCGACGTCGTCGCGTGGGTCCGCGACCTCGAGCAGGTCGTCCTCGACGCGGCGGCCTCGGTCGGGGTCACCGCTGAACGGGTCGACGGGCGCAGCGGTGTCTGGGTGCGCCGACCGGGCGGCGGCCCGCACGACAAGGTGGGCGCGATCGGCCTGCACGTCGCCGAGCACGTCTCGAGCCACGGCATCGCGGTCAACTGCGACAACGACCTCGCCCCCTACGGCGCGATCGTCCCGTGCGGCATCGCCGACGCGGGCGTCACCACCCTCAGCCGCGCGACCGGCCGCCACGTCACGGTCGACGAGGTCGCCGCCCTCGTCGGGCCGCGGATCCAGCAGGCGGTCGACGGCATGCACGCCGGTCACCGCATCAGCAGCACCACGCGACAGGAGGTCGCCGCATGACCCTCGCCCCCGACGGCCGCCGCATGCTCCGGGTCGAGGCCCGCAACGCCGCGACACCCATCGAGACGAAGCCCGCCTGGATCAAGACCCGCGCGACGCAGGGCCCGGAGTTCCGGGACCTCTCCGCACTGGTCCGGGACAAGCAGCTGCACACCGTCTGCCAGGAGGCCGGCTGCCCGAACATCTTCGAGTGCTGGGAGGACCGGGAGGCCACCTTCCTGATCGGCGGCTCGCAGTGCACCCGGCGCTGCGACTTCTGCCAGATCGACACCGGCAAGCCGAGCCCGCTCGACCGGGGCGAACCCCGGCGTGTGGCGGACTCAGTCGTGTCGATGGGCCTGAAGTACGCGACCGTGACCGGTGTCGCCCGGGACGACCTCGACGACGGCGGCGCCTGGCTCTACGCGGAGACCATCCGACAGGTCCACGAGCACTCCCCCGGCACCGGCGTCGAGATCCTCGTGCCGGACTTCAACGGCCGCCCCGACCAGCTCGGGCAGGTGTTCGACGCCCGCCCGGAGGTCTTCGCGCACAACGTCGAGACGGTCCCCCGGATCTTCAAGCGCATCCGCCCCGCGTTCCGCTTCGAGCGCTCGCTCGACGTCCTCACGCAGGGCCGCGACGCGGGCCTGGTGACGAAGTCGAACCTCATCCTCGGCATGGGCGAGGAACGGCACGAGGTCGTCGACGCACTCGAGCAGCTGCACGAGGCGGGTACCGAGATCATCACGCTGACGCAGTACCTCCGTCCGTCGCCGCGGCACCTGCCCGTCGCGCGGTGGGTGACGCCGGAGGAGTTCGTCGACCTGCGCGAGATCGCCGAGGACATCGGCTTCGCGGGTGTGCTCGCCGGTCCGCTCGTGCGCTCGTCCTACCGGGCGGGCCGGCTGTGGGCGCGCGCCACCGTTGCGCGCGGGGGCACGGTGCCGCCGCACCTCGCCCACCTGCTCGAGGCGACCCCGGGTCGCCAGGCCGTGTAGCGCCGATCCGGCGACCGACGGACGGACGGGAGGCCCGGTACCAGCTGGTACCGGGCCTCCCGTCCGTCCGTGGTCACGTCCGACGTGACCGGCCGACGCTACGCGCGACCGCGGATGCTCCGGAGGAGCCAGCCGATGACCGCCAGCAGGATGAGCACGATGCCCACCCAGAGCAGGAACTTCAGCGCACCGACGAAGATGCCGCTGAAGAGCAGGACGAGGCCGACGATGATCGCGATGATCAGCAGTGCGGGCATGAGGGTCTCCAATCCCTGGAACGAGACCGAGCGGACGCCCGGGCCGAAGCGGACACTACTCGCGAGCCGGCGACGCCGTTCCCCGAGCACGGAGCCCGGCAGCTGCCCCCGGTCGGGGATCCGGCTCCGGGCGGTCCGCGTCGCGGTCCACCGCACGGCTCCGCAGGAACACCACCGCCAGGATCGGCAGCAGGACGATCTGCCCCCAGATCCCGATGGTCTGCGCCTCGTCCGCCCAGGTCCGGGCGGAGACACCCACGGCCTTCAGCGCGAACGAGTGGAACCACCCGACGAAGAGCAGCAGGTTCGCGGTCACGTAGGCCACCACCCACCCGAGGCGGATCCGCACGACGGCGAAGAACGGCGTCAACCAGAGCACGTACTGCAGCGAGTCGACCTTGTTCGTGACGAGGTACGCACACAGCAGCGCCGCGCTCGTCTCGATCCAGGGCATGCGGCCGCGCCGGAGCCCGATGACCAGACCGACGGCGAGCACGGCCAGCACGGCCACGGCGGTCGCCGCCGTCGAGAGCAGGTTGAGTCGGAGCTGGACCTCCGGGCTGCTCTGCGCGGACCACGGCTGCAACGCCCAGTACCAGACCGACAGGGTGCTCGGGTCGATGTCCCGGGTGCCCTGGAAGCGGATCACGGAGAACCACGACGTGGCGTTGACGAGCACGAACGGCAGGTTCGCGGCGAGGACCACGCCGAGCGCGCCGGCCACCGCCCCGGCGGCACGACGGACCCGGTCCGGCCAGGACGGCCCGGCGTCCACGAGGAGTGCGAGGACGAACGGTGCCACGAACGCGAGCGGGTACAGCTTGAACGCTCCGCCGAGTCCGAACAGCGCGCCCACCACGACGGCACGCCACACCGGCGCACGTCCGGCCGGCCACCGCACCGCGGCGAAGACGCCCGCGGTCGTGCACACCACGGTGAGCAGGTCCCAGTTGTAGAGCGCGTAGAGGAACAGCGGCGGTGTCGCGGCGAAGATCCACGCGCGCCGGCCGGCCATCCGGGCGAGGAGGACGGTCACGACCACCACCACCGGCACGAACGTGAGCGCCGTCACCACGAGGAACCCGCGGCTGGACCCGACCGGCAGGGCGCTGAGCCAGGCCCACAGGCCGGTGAGGGTCGGGTACTCGAGCGTGCCGGGCGGCAGGCCGCGGGTGGTCAGCGGCCCGACGTAGGGGAACACGTGCGATGCGAGGTCGCGGATGCCCCAGAGGCTCAGGGTGTCGCCGAGGCAGGCGTGTCGTGTCACGTACGCCAGGTCGAGACCCTCGCCCGCGCACTGCAGCTTCTGGAACAGGCTCCCGACGGTCAGGCCGACGGCCACCACGCACATCACGACGAGCTCGACGGCGGCGACCCCGCCGGCCGGACGGACGCTGCTGCTGCCGGCGATCGCGCGCGTGTTCACGCGCTCGGCGTGGGCGTCCGCTGCGGCTCCGGCGCTCCGTGCACCACCGACACCTCGTCGTCGCGGTCCACCGCCCGGCTGCGCAGGAACACGACCGCCAGGATCGGGAGCAGGACGATCTGCGCCCAGACACCGATCGACATCGCCTCGTCCGCGTAGGTCCGCACGGTGGTCCCGATCGCCTGCAGGTAGATGTGCCGGAACCACCCGGCGAAGAGCAGCGTGTTCGCGGCCAGGTAGGCGATCACCCAACCGCTGCGGATCCGGACGAACACGAAGAACGGCGCGAGCCAGAGCGCGTACTGCAGCGAGTCCACCTTGTTCGCGACCAGGTAGGCGCAGAGGAGCGCCGCGCTGGTCTCGATCCAGGGCATGCGACCGCGACGGACCCCGAGGACGAACCCGGTGACCAGCACCGCGAGCAGTGCCACCGCCGTCGCTCCGGTCGCCAGCAGGTTCAGCGTGTGCTGGAACGCGGGCGAGTCCTCGGCCGACCACGGCTGGAAGGCGTAGTACCAGACCGAGAGCGTCGCCCCGTCGATGTTCCGGATGCCCTGGTAGCGGATCACGGAGAACCACGACTCGGCGTTGATGAGCACGAACGGCAGGTTCGCCACGAGGACCACGCCGACCGAGCCCGCCACCGCGCCGAGGGCGCGGCGCACGCGATCGCCCCACGACGCGGTCGCGTCGACGAGCAGGGCGAGGACGAACGGCGCGACGAAGACGAGCGGGTACAGCTTGAAGGCACCGCCGAGACCGAACAGCGCACCGACGACGACGGCCCGCCACACCAGCGACCGCCCGGCCGGCCACCAGACCGCCACCGCGATCGCGACGACCGTGCACATCACCGGGAGCAGGTCCCAGTTGTAGAGCGCGTAGAGGAAGAGCGGCGGCGTGGCCGCGAAGAACCACGCCCGGCGCCCGGCGACGCGGGCCAGCGCCACGACGGTGACGACGACCACGGGCACGAAGGTCAGCGCGGTGACCACGAGGAACCCGTGCAGCGAGCTCACCGGCAGCGCGCTCAGCCACGCCCAGATCCCGCTGAGCGTCGGGTACTCGAGGCTCCCCGGCGGCAGCCCGTTCTCGCCGAGCGGCTGCACGTACGGGAACACGTGCGACGCGAGCTCGCGACTGGAGAACAGGCTCACGGTGTCCGCGAAGCAGGCCTTGCGGGTGGCGGTCACGAAGTCGACCCCGGGGGCGGCGCACTGCAGCTTGTGCAGCAGGCTGCCGATCGTCAGCCCGACCGCGACCACGCACATCACGACGACCTCGAGCACCGAGACGGTGGCCGGCGGTCGGGTCCCTCGCCCGCCGGTCGTGGACGGCGCGGTCACGGACGACACCACGGCGCTCAACCGACCAGGTTCTGGACGAAGACGTGCGGGGTGAAGCCGGTGAGGTCGTTGATGCCCTCACCCTGCCCGATGAGCTTGATGGGGATGCCGGTCTTCTCCTGCACGCTGAGCACGAAGCCGGCCTTGGCCGATCCGTCGAGCTTGGTGATGACGAGTCCGGTGACGCCGGCACCCTCGATGAAGGCCTGCGCCTGGGCGAGACCGTTCTGCCCGGTGGTGGCGTCCAGGACGAGCAGCACCTCGGCGATCTCGGTCTGCTTCTCGACGACGCGCTTGATCTTGCCGAGCTCGTCCATCAGGCCGGCCTTGGTGTGCAGTCGGCCGGCGGTGTCGATCACGACGATCTCGGTGCCGTCGCGCATGGCCTTCTCGACCGTCTGGTACGCCACCGAGGCCGGGTCCTGGCCGGGCTGCGCCGGTCGGACGACCTCGACCCCGGCGCGCTGCGCCCACGTCGCGACCTGCTCGACCGCCGCCGCGCGGAACGTGTCCGCCGCGCCGACCACGACCGTGCGGTCGTAGGTCTTGAGGAACTTCGCGAACTTGCCGATCGTCGTGGTCTTGCCGACGCCGTTGACGCCGACGACGAGCACGACCGCCGGGCGGTTGCTGAGCTTGAGGGTCGTGTCGAGCTTCGACAGGCGCTCCTCGAGCACCTCGCGGAGCATGCGCTGCAGGTCGGCGGGGTCCGTCGTGCCGTACCGGTCGACGCGGGCGTGGAGGTCCTCGATGACCTCGTCCGCGATGTCGGGGCCGAAATCCGCACCGATCAACGCGGTCTCGAGATCGTCCCACGTGGTCTCGTCGATGGTCTTCCGCTGGAACAGGCCGCGCAGACGGGTGGACAGTGACCAGGAACTCGCCATGCTCCCAGCTTAGGGCGCGACCAGTGGACGCTGCGCCCGGTATCCTCGGTTCCTGAAGGGGAGTACTCCCGCGCGGCGCACCCGTCAGTACGGTCTGGGACGATCCAGACCCGGGACGCCGGTCGTGTCCGACCAGTCGGTCGACACGGCGGAGGAGACCTTCAGGCATCGGCGTACCCGCTCCGCGGGACGCCCCGAACCTGAAGGACATCCATTGGACGTTCCCCTCTTCGTCTGGCTCCTCACCATCGCGGGCATCCTCGCGCTGCTGGTGTTCGACTTCTACTCGCACGTGCGGACCCCGCACGTCCCGCACATCAAGGAGTCCGCGTTCTGGTCGGCGTTCTACGTCGGGCTCGCGATCCTGTTCGGTGTCGGGATCCTGGTCTTCGGCGGCGGTCAGGCCGGTGGCGAGTACTTCGCCGGCTGGTTGACCGAGAAGGCCCTGTCGGTCGACAACCTGTTCGTCTTCCTCATCATCATGTCGAGCTTCGCGGTGCCGAAGGAGTTCCAGCAGAAGGTCCTGCTGGTCGGCGTCGCGATCGCCCTCGTCGCCCGAGGCGTCTTCATCGCCCTCGGCGTCACGATCATCGAGAACTTCTCGTGGGTCTTCTACCTGTTCGGCGCGCTGCTGTTCTGGCTCGCCTGGTCGCAGGCGAAGGGCGGCGGGCACGACGAGACCGAGGGCGACTCGAAGCTCATCCGTGTCCTGCGTCGCATCATCCCGACCACGGACGACTACCACGGTGACAAGCTCACGGCCCGTGTCGACGGCAAGCGCCTGTTCACCCCGATGCTGCTCGTCATGGTCGCGATCGGCCTCACCGACGTGCTGTTCGCCCTGGACTCGATCCCCGCGATCTTCGGTCTGACGCAGGACGCGTTCATCGTGTTCACCGCCAACGCGTTCTCCCTGCTGGGTCTGCGTCAGCTGTACTTCCTCATCGCGGGGCTGCTCGAGCGCCTCATCTACCTCGGTCAGGGCCTGGCGGTCATCCTCGCCTTCATCGGCGTCAAGCTCGTCTTCCACGCCATGCACGTCAACGAGCTGCCCTTCATCAACGGCGGCGAGCACATCGAGTGGGCCCCGGAGATCCCGATCTGGTTCTCGCTGAGCTTCATCGCGCTGACGATCGCGGTGGCCACGGCCGCCTCGCTCATCGTCTCGAAGAAGCGCCAGGAGCGCGGCCTGACCCCGACGGGCGAGCCGAAGGAGGCCGTGGAGGCCGACGCGAAGTAGTCGCGACCACGTGCCGGACGGGCGCGCCCCGCTCAGCGGCAACGCGAAGCGTTGCGCGGGGCGCGCCGACCGAGCCTGCGAGGGAGGACGGTGCCGGCTGGCACCGCGCCTCCCGTCCGTCTCCGCACCCCGAGACTCGCCCCAGCGGACGGTTTCGCGGTGTCCCCGTCACGAACGTGCCCGCCGAGCCGAGTCTCGCCGTGCGGCCGCCAGCGCGCCAGCGCGACGCGGGCCGGGCGCGGGCGCGCTACGCGGCCGCGTCCGCGGGCTCGCGCCGCTGCACGCGCTGGCCGACCACGGCGGACACGCCGTCCTGCCGCATCGAGACGCCGTACAGCGCGTCGGCGATCTCCATCGTGCGCTTCTGGTGCGTGATCACGATGAGCTGCGACGACTCCCGCAGTCGCTCGAACACGGTGAGCAGCCGCCCGAGGTTGGCGTCGTCGAGCGCCGCCTCGACCTCGTCCATGATGTAGAACGGCGACGGCCTGGCGGTGAAGATCGCCACGAGCAGGGCCACCGCCGCGAGCGAGCGTTCACCGCCCGACAGGAGCGTCAACCGGTCGATCTTCTTGCCCGCGGGCTTCACCTGGACGTCGAGCCCCGTCGCGAGCATGTCGTCGGGGTCCGTCAGCGTGATCGATCCCGTGCCGCCCGGGAACAGGATCGGGAAGATCACGTCGAACGCGGCCTTCGTGTCGTTGTACGCCGCCTCGAAGATCGTCTGCATCTTCGTGTCGAGCTCCTCGATGATGGTGAGGAGGTCGGTCCGGGTCTTCTGCAGGTCGTCGAGCTGCTCCGCGAGGAAGGCGTGCCGCTGCTCGAGCGCCTGGAACTCCTCGAGCGCGAGGGGGTTCACCTTGCCGAGCCGGCCGAGGTCGCGCTCCGCCGCCGCGAGCCGCTGCTCCTGCTCCGCGCGGACGTACGGCACCGTCTCGACGTCGGCGGGGTCGACCTCGTCGGTGGTGTCGAGCTCGGGCAGCGCCGGACCGCCGGGCAGTGTCGACTCGGCGTCGACGAGCCCGGGCAGGTCGGCGTCGACATCGACATCGGCGTCGACATCGGCGACGGCGGTCGTGGCGGCGTCGCCATCGGGAGCGTCCGCGTCGGGCGCCGCTGCGGCCTCCGCCGCCGCCCGCGCCCGGTCGGCCTCGCGGTGCCGACGCGCGAGCACCCGTGGGTCGACCAGGACGTCCACCGGCACCGGCACGTCCGGCCCGTACTCCGCGACGAGCACGGCCTCGTTCAGCCCGAGGTCGCTCTGCGCGCGGTCGAGCACGCCGGACACGTGCAGCTTCTTCTCGTAGATCTCCATCTCGAGCGAGTGCACGCCGTCGGTGATGGTCTGCAGCCGCTCGCGGAGCTCGCGCTCCTCGTTGCGGACGACCTGCAGCTCGGTGTTCCGCTTCGTGCGCTCGGCCTCCTCGGTCACGAGCTGCACCCGGGCCTCGGCGAGCGACCGGTCGACCGCGCCGAGCACGCCCGGCAGGTCGGCGAGCACCCCCTCGGCGACGGCGATCTGTCCGCGCCGGATCACCGCGAGCCGCGCTGCCTCCTCCGCAGCAGCACGCTCCGCCTCGAGCTGCCGCTGCAGACCGGCCGCACGGTTCCGCTCCGACCGGGCCCGCTCCCGCACGGTCTCCACCTGGATGCGCTGCTCGATCTCCGCGGCCCGCGCGGACTCGACGGCGTCCTGCAGCGCCGGGCGCCCGGACGCGTCGACGACGGGTCGCGGTCGCTCCTCGAACCCCCGCAGCGCGTCCTCGGCCCCGGCCAGCGCGGCGTCGACCGCCTCGACCGCACCGTCCGTCTCGCCCAGGGCGGCGCGCAGACGTTCCACCTCGGCCGCGGCGTTCTCCGCCCCGGCGCGGATCGCGGCACTGGAGCGGTCGTAGTCGGCGACCGCCGCGGTGTGCGCACGCAGCGCGCGGTCGGCCTCGTCCGCACGGCGGCGCACGTCCTCGACCTCCTGGCGAGCGGCCTGGAGGCCCGTGGCCGCGTCCGCCGCGTCCGCCGCGACCGCGTCACGGCGGGCCTGCGCGTCGTCGCGTTCCGCCACGAGCTCGATGCGGGAGACCGTGCGCGCGCCACCGCCGGTCACCCGGACGGTGCGGACGAGGTCACCCGACCGCGTGACGACCGTCGCGTGCGGGGCGGCGGCGAGCACCGCCTCCAGGTCGACGTCGTCCGCCACCGCGACCAGCGTCGCACGGAGCACCGCGGTGATCGCGGTCGGCCCCTGCACCACGTCGAGGGCCGGACGCACGCCCGGCGGCAGCGACGCGGGGAGCCCCGGCCCGTCGAGCTCCGCGTCCGCGACGACGACGTCCACGCGGCCGAGGTCGGCGCCGCGCGCGTGGGCGACCGTGGCGAGGGCCGTGCCGCGGTCGGTGGCGAGGACCGCGTCGGCGAGCCCGTCCAGCGCTGTGGCGATCGAGGCCTCGAACCCGGGCTCGACCGTCAGCGCGTCGGCGAGGCGACCGAGCACGCCGTCGCGCCGGGCGTCGATCACCGCCTGCGACCCGTCCCGGACGTCGATCGACATGCCGAGGGCCGCGACCCGGGCATCGAGGGCGTCGCGCTCGCGCTCCAGGGCGTGGAGCCGGTCGCGCAGGGTCTCGCGCGCCGTCTGCGCTGCCTCGAGCCGCTGCCGCGCCGTGTCGTGCGCGGCGGCGAGTGCGTCCACGTCCACCCCGGCGGAGGGGTCGTCCCCGATGTCGTGCAGGGCCGCGGCGGCACGCGCCGCTCGGTCCTCGGCCTCGGCCAGTGCCCGGGCCCGCCGTTCGCGGTCCGCGACGACGGAGGCGCGGCGCGACCGCTGCACGTCCACGGCGTTGCGGAGGCGCTGGGCCTCGAGGTCGTGCTGCGAGACGAGCGCGGCCTGCGCGGCGATCTGCTCGTCGAGGGCGTCCAGGCGGGCCCGCGCCTGCTCGACAGCCGCCGCCGCTGCCCCGGACCCGGCTGCCATCTCGGTGGCACGGGCCTCGAGCCGGTCCGCCTCGGCACGGACGCCCTGCACCCGCTCCGGCGTGATCGTGGGGCCCTGCTGCGGCGCGTCGGCCTGCTGGGCGAGGAACATCAGGCGCTGGTTCGCCAGGCTCGACAGCCCGCGGAGCCGCTCCTGCACGCTCTCCAGCCGGTGCACGACGGTCCGGGCGCGGTCGACGGCGTCACCGACCATGCTCTGCTCGACCTGCTGCTGCCGGGCACGGGTCTGGTCGAGGCGCTCCTGCAGGACGATGCGCTCGGACTTCCGGCCCGTCTCGACCTCCTGGTGCTCGTGGAGCTCACGGCGCAGCCGGACGACCTCGTCGGCCAGGAGGCGGGCCTTGGCGTCGCGGGCCACCGCGGCGACGGACTGCGCCTTGCGCGCGACCTCGGCCTGCCGACCGAGCGGCTTCAGCTGCCGACGGATCTCCCCCGCGAGGTCGGACAACCGCGTCAGGTTCGTCTGCATGGCGTCGAGCTTGCGGAGCGTCTTCTCCTTGCGACGCCGGTGCTTGAGGATCCCGGCGGCCTCCTCGATGAAGCCGCGGCGGTCCTCCGGGGTGGCGTGCAGCACCTTGTCGAGCTGGCCCTGCCCGACGATCACGTGCATCTCGCGACCGAGCCCGGTGTCGCTCAGGAGTTCCTGCACGTCGAGCAGCCGGCAGTTCTCGCCGTTGATGGCGTACTCGCTACCACCGTTCCGGAAGAGCGTGCGGGCGATCGTCACCTCGGAGTACTCGATCGGCAGCAGGCCGTCGGTGTTGTCGATGGTCAGGAGCACCTGCGCGCGACCGAGCGGACCGCGCGTCGAGGTGCCCGCGAAGATGACGTCCTCCATCTTGCCGCCGCGGAGCGTCTTCGCGCCCTGCTCCCCCATCACCCAGGCGAGGGCGTCCACCACGTTCGACTTGCCCGAGCCGTTCGGGCCGACGATGCAGGTGACACCGGGCTCGAACGCGAACGTCGTCGGCTGCGCGAAGGACTTGAACCCCTTGATGGTCAGGCTCTTCAAGTACATGCGGGTCTCCGGGTGCTCGGTTGCGCGTCAGGCTAACGCCTGCGTCGGCGCGGAGCGGGTTGGCACACGGGGCACCGGTGGCTCGACCGGTTCATGAAGGCCTCGCGCACGACGGTCGTGCCGCAGCGCGGGCACGGCTTCCCCTGCTGCCCGTACACCGCGAGACGCTGCGAGAAGTACCCGGACTGGCCGTTCACGTTGACGTACTGCGCGTCGAAGCTCGTCCCGCCGTCCTCGAGGGCACGGGCGAGCACGGTGCGGACCTCGGCCAGGAGCCGGTGCAGGTCGGCCCGCGGCAGGCGGTCGGCCGGACGGTCGAAGTGCAGCTGCGCGGCCCAGAGCGACTCGTCGGCGTAGATGTTGCCGATGCCGCTCACCACGCCCTGGTCGAGCAGGACGCGCTTGATGCCGCTGGAACGCTTCCGCGCCATCGCGACGAAGCGGTCGTCGTCGAACGCCGGGTCGAGCGGGTCCCGGGCGATGTGCGACACCTGGGTCGGGATGCTCCTCCGCCACGGCGCGTCGGGGTCGTGGGCGTCGACCGCACCGGCGGACCCGGCCGGCGCCCCGTCGACGGTCGGCACCATCGCGTCGATCGCCATCGACCCGAAGGTCCGCTGATCGACGAACTCCAGCGCGACCGGCTGCTCGGGACGGCCGTCGCGGTCGGTCCCCGTCGGTTGCACGTCGATCAGGATGCGGCGGTGCCTCGCGGCCGGTCGGTCGCGTCCGAGCAGGACCTGACCGGACATCCCCAGGTGGGTGACGAGTGCCTCGGGTCGGTCGCCGTCGCGCTCGGGGACGAGGGGGAACCACATGAACTTGCCACGGCGCACGGCCGCGGCGATCGTGCGGTCGGTCAGGCGTTCGGCGAAGTCCTCGGCCGGGCCGTCGTGCCGGGTGAGTGCGCGGTCGTCGACCACGTCGACGTGCAGCACGCGGGCACCGCTGACGGCGGGTTCGAGGCCGGCGCGGACGACCTCGACCTCGGGGAGTTCGGGCACGCGGTCAGGCCGCCCGGCCGGAGAGCCGCGTCCACGCCTCGAGCGCGGCGGCCATCTCGGCGGTCTTCTTGCTGGTGCCGGACCCCGTCGACACGTCCTCGCCCTGCAGCACGACCGTCGCGTGGAAGGTCTTGTCGTGGTCGGGGCCCTCTTCGGTCACCCGGTAGGCCGGGTTGCCGAGGGACAGGCTCGCGGCGAGCTCCTGCAGGCTCGTCTTCGGGTCCATGGCGGCGCCGAAGCGGTCCGGGTCGACGAGCAGCGGCTCGACCAGTCGCAGCACCAGGTCCGTCGCGGCGTCGGGGCCCGCGGACAGGAACGTCGCACCGATGACGGCCTCGACCGTGTCGGCCAGGATCGACGCCTTGCCCCGGCCGCCGGTCTGCTCCTCGCCCTTGCCGAGGCGCAGGTAGGAGCCGAGCCCGATCATGCTGGCGATCTCGGCCAGGGCGACCGTCGAGACGAGGCTGGCGCGCCGCTTGGCGAGCTCACCTTCGTCGAGGTCGGGGAACGACCGGAAGAGCTTCACGGTCACGGCCTGGCCGAGGATGGAGTCCCCGAGGAACTCGAGGCGCTCGTTGTGCTTGATGCCCCCGTGCTCGTACGCGTACGAGCGGTGCGTGAGGGCGAGCTGGAGCAGCTCGGCGTCGATCTGGACGTCGAGGATGCCCTGCAGACGAACGACGTCCGGCCCCACGGGGCGGGACCCCGTGGCGCCGGACGTCGCTGTCATGTGGTCCGGTCCGATCAGACGTCGGCGACCTTGCGGCCCTTGTACTCCATGTACAGGGCGGTGCCGGCCGAGTCCTCGACGACCTTCGCGCGGTGCGGGAGGCTGTAGGTGACCTTGCCGTTCTCGATCGTCTTCACGAGCTGGACCGGCGCGGCCTTCCACTGCGAACGACGGGCGTGCGTGTTGGCACGGGACTGCTTGCGCTTGGGAACGGCCATGGTGGTTCTCTTTCGGTTGGTCGGTGGTCAGGGTCGAGGTGCGTCAGGCCGTGCGGCCGTCGCCCTCGGGGCTCTGGGTGGGGGTGCTGTCGTCGGCGTCGGAGCTGTCGGCGTCGGTGCTGTCCGCGTCGGCGCCCCGGAAGCCGCTCAGCGCGGCCCAACGCGGGTCGACGACCTCGCGCGGGGTGACCTCGCCGAGGTCGGCCAGCCGCTCACCCGTGACGGGGTCGAGGCCGGGGCAGTCCGGCCGGCAGACCGGCTGGAACGGCAGCGCCAGCACTACCGCATCTCGAACGACCGGTTCACAATCCACGTGGTCATCGTGAACGAAGAAGTCGAAATCCTCCGAGACATCGTACGCGAACAGCTCGGCGAAGTCGACTTCGACCGGTTCGCTGATGTCGATGAGGCAGCGCGAGCACTCCCCCGTGGCCTCGGCCGAGGCGTGTCCGGAGACCAGGACACCCTCGTGCAGGCCCTCGAGCTTCACGTCGAGCTGCAGCGTGGCGCCTTCGCGCACGGCGATGACGCCGGCGCCCATCGCGTCCGGCACCTCGACGTCGAGCGAGTGCTCGCGCATCTCGCCCGGCCGGTGCGCGAGGTCGCGCACGCGCAGGGCGAAGGGGCTGTTCACGGGGGAAGACACGATCGACGAGTCTACCGCGATCTCCTGCGGACGTCGAGGACGCCCGGGACGCGGCGTGTCAGCGCCCGAGGTGCTCGGCCAGCGCGTCCGCGACGACGACGGGCACGTAGGGCGTCACGTCGCCCCCGAGCGTCGCGACCTGGCGGATGAGGGAGCTCGACACGTGCGCCCGCGACGCCTCGGGCAGCAGGAAGACCGTCTCGACGTCGGCCAGGTGCCGGTTCATGATGGCCATCGGTGTCTCGTACGCGACGTCCTCGCCCGAGCGCACACCCTTCACGAGCACACCCGCACCCACCTGTCGGCAGTAGTCGACCAGCAGGCCGGAGGTCCACTCCCCGACCCGGACGCTGTCCGGTGCCCCGGTCTCGACGAGGGACTGCTCGATCAACCGCACCCGGTCGGCGGCGGCGAACATCGCGGGCTGCTTGTCCGGGTTGTGGACGACGAGCACGTGCACCTCGTCGAACAGCCGCGCGGCACGCCCGATGACGTCGAGGTGCCCGAGGGTCACGGGGTCGAAGGAGCCGGGGACGACGGCGATCTGGGCCATGTCCGTCACGCTACCTGCCGACGGCGTCAGTTCTTCCCGAGGAACGCGGCGTCCGACTCGTCGAGCCGCCGTGCCAGGGCTTCGCGCAGGGCGGGGTGCTCCCGCAGCTCGGGGTCGGGCTCGAGCACGCGTTCGGCCTCTCCCCGGGCGTCGACGATGAGGTCGGCGTGCTCGACGACGCGGAGCAGGTTCAGCGACGACCGGCCGCCGGACTGCCGCTCGCCGAGCACGTCGCCCTCGCGCCGGAGCTCCAGGTCGACGCGGGCGAGCTCGAAGCCGTCGTCGGACGCCGCCACCGCGTCGACGCGCTCGCGTGCGGTCGTCTCGGCCTCGGCCGTCGTCACGAGCAGGCACACCCCGGCGTACTGCCCACGACCGATGCGACCGCGCAGCTGGTGGAGCTGAGAGACCCCGAAGCGGTCGGCGTCGAGCACCGCCATCATCGACGCGTTCGGCACGTCCACGCCGACCTCGATCACGGTCGTCGCGACGAGCACGTCGACGTCGCCGGCCGCGAAGGACGTCATGACGCGGTCCTTCTCGTCCGCGGTCATCCGCCCGTGCAGGACCTCGATCCGTCGGTCCTGCAGGACCGGCATGGCCCGCATCCGCTCGGCCGTCGCGAGCACCGTCGCCGGCGCGCGCTTCGGCGCGTCGTCCTCTGCGGGCTCGGGGCCGCCGTCGTCCTCGGCGTGGGCGTCGTCGATCGCCGGGCAGACCACGAAGGCCTGCCGCCCGTCGGCGAGCTCCTCGGCCATCCGGGTCCAGATGCGCCCCTTCCACCCGGGGTGCTCGGCCAGCCCGACGGCGAAGGTCTCGACCCCGGCACGGCCCGACGGCAGCCCGGTGATGGTGGACACGTCGAGGTCGCCGAACACCGTCATCGCGACGGTGCGCGGGATCGGCGTCGCGGTGAGGACGAGCACGTGGGGTGGGGTCGCGCCCTTCGTCCGCAGGGCCTCTCGCTGCTCGACGCCGAACCGGTGCTGCTCGTCGACCACGACCAGACCGAGCTCCGCGAAGTCGACCCGGTCGCCCAGCAGCGCGTGCGTGCCGACGATGAGCCGTGAGCTGCCGGACGCCGCCGCGAGCAGTGCCCGGCGCCGTTCGTCCGTCGACTGCGAGCCCGTCAGGATGACCGGCCGGAGCTCGGCCGCCAGGTCGGGCCCGAGGAACTTCACGATCGACCGGAGGTGCTGCGCCGCGAGCACCTCGGTCGGGGCGATGAGGGCCGACTGCCCACCGGACTCGGCGACCGTCAGCATCGCCCGGATCGCGACCAGGGTCTTGCCGGAGCCCACCTCGCCCTGCACCAGCCGGTGCATCGGCCAGTCCCCCGCCAGGTCGTGCGCGATCTCGGCCCCCACCGCCTGCTGGTCGTCGGTCAGGGTGAACGGCAGCGAGGCGTCGAAACGCTCGAGGGTCCCGCCGGGCGCCGCCCGACGCGGGGTGGCAGCGGTCGCCCGGGCAGCGATGCGCCGCTGCACGAGGGCGGTCTGCAGCACGAACGCCTCGCGGTAGCGCAGCGCGTCCTGCGCGCGCTTGACGTCGGCGACCTTCTCCGGACGGTGCAGGAGCTCCAGTGCTCGGCGGAACGGCACCAGGCCGAGTCGCGTTCGCGCGGGTGCCGGGATCGGGTCGGGCACGTCGGGCAGGGTGTCGAGGACGACGGAGATCGCCTTCGCGATCTGCCACGAGGTCAGCGACGCCGTCGCCGGGTAGATCGGGATGGGCTGCCGTGACCAGCGGATCGCCTCTTCGTCCTCGGGGTCCGCCGTCGCGCGGGGGTCGTCGCGGTCGAACAGCTCGTAGTCCGGGTGGGCGAGCTGCCGCGCACCCCGGTAGTCGCCGACCTTGCCGGCGAAGATCCCACGGGCACCGGGCACGAGGTCCTTCGTGCGCCACCCCTGGTTGAAGAAGGTGAGCGTGAGCAGGCCCTTGCCGTCACCGATCTTCGCTTCGAGGATCGAGCCGCGTCGAGCGCGCATGGTCCGTTCGCGCACGTCGATGACCTCGGCCACGATCGTGACCGACTCGCCGATCGCGAGCGAGTCGAGCGCGGTCAGGGCGCCGCGCTCCGCGTACCGCCGGGGTGCGTGCTCGAGGAACTCACCGACGGTGCGGTACCCGAAGGCCTTCTCGATCGCCTTCGCCGTCCGTCCGCCGAGGACCCCGCCCAGCCGGGCGTCGAGGGGCGCGGGGCCGAGGTCGGGCCGCACCGGCGGCGCCTCGGTGTCGGGGGTGTCGGAGGTGACCACGCGACCACGGTACCGGGCCGGTCCGACGCACCGCGCGCCTCCCGTCCGGCCTGTGGAAGCCGTGCACGCCGCTACGGTGGCTGCATGACCCGCATCATCGCCGGCGCCGCCGGTTCCACGACGCTCCGGGTGCCGAAGTCCGGCACCCGGCCGACGAGCGACCGCGTGCGCGAGGCCCTGTTCTCGTCGCTCGGCGCGCGCGGGCTCGTGGAGGGCACCTCGGTCGCGGACCTCTACGCCGGGACGGGCGCGCTCGGGCTCGAGGCGGCGTCCCGCGGGGCGGCGGAGGTCGTGCTCGTCGACCGCGCGTCCGCTGCCGCGCAGGCGTGCCGGGCGAACGCGAAGGCCGTGCAGCAGCGGGTGCCGGGGGTGCGGATCGACGTGCAGCCCCAGCCGGCGCTCGGCTACCTGCGGAGCACGGTGCGGACCTTCGACCTCGTCTTCGTCGACCCGCCGTACGAGGTCGCCGAGCAGGAGATCGCGGACGTGCTCGAAGCACTCGTGCCGCGCCTGACGGCGGGCGCGGTGGTCGTCGTCGAGCGGAGCAAGCGGTCGCCGGAGCCGACGTGGCCGGCCGGGTTGGAGCCCTTCAGCAAGCGCAGCTACGGCGAGACCGTGGCGTGGGAGGCCGTCACCCCGGCCTGACGCGGGGCGTGCGGACGCGGGCGGTCGGACGCGGGCGGCCGGGAGGCCCGGCGCGGCTCCGACGGTCAGCCCGCGGCGCCGTCCCAGTCGGCGTACGGGTCCCACCCGGTCGTCGGGACCGGCTCGCCTCCGCGCACCAGGTCCGCGCCGCCGCGGGCGACGACCGCGCCGATGCGCCGGAAGCCGCCCGGCAGCGTCACGCCGGGCGGGAAGGTGGCGAGCAGGCCGTGGTCCTCGCCGCCGTGCAGTGCGAGGTCGTCGGCGCCCGCGACACCGTCGGCATCGAGGTCGAGCGTCACCCGGCTGGCCCGGGCGAGCCGCCCGGCGTCGATCGCCAGCCCGTCGGACAGGTCGAGCATCGCGGTCGCCCCGGCCGTGGCCGCGAGCGGACCGTCGGCGATCGGCGGGACCGGGCGTCGCTGCCGGTCCACGTCGGGGTCGGTGTCCGCGCCGCTCGCGACGGTCGCCGACCGCGAGGGCTCTCCGTGCGCGTCGACGCCGTCGCGGAACAGCCGTGCGAGGCCACGAGCGGCGCGGCCGAGCTCCCCCGAGACCGCGAGGACGTCGCCGGGACGTGCACTCGAGCGGAGCACCGGCGCTCGCCCACCGAGGTCGCCGAACGCCGTCACCGAGACCGTGAACACGGCCGAGGTGGACAGGTCCCCGCCGACCACGCCGCAGCCCGGGGAGAGCGCGTCCACGGCAGCCCGCACCCCGTCCGCGAAGGACTCGAGCACCGCGACGGGGGTCTCCTGCGGCGCGGCCAGGGCGATCACGAGTCCGCTCGGCGTCGCGCCCATCGCTGCGACGTCGGACAGGTTCGTCGCTGCCGCCTTCCACCCGACGTCCGCCGGCGACGACCACGCCCACCGGAAGTCGGGCCCGTGCACCATCATGTCCGTCGTGACGACGAACCGGCCGTCCGGGGCCGCGACGACGGCGCAGTCGTCACCGGGACCGACGTCCGGTGCACCCGCCGGCAGTCGACGGACGATCCGGTCCAGCACGGCGAGCTCCCCCAGCTGTCCCACGGTCGGTCCGGTCCAGGCGTCGTCCATCTCGTCCACGTCCGCAACGGTAGCCTGGACGTCGATGGACACCGTGCGCCGACCCTTCCGCTGGACCGCGATCGCGGGTGTCGCCGTGGCACTCGCCGCCGGGCTGACCGGGTGCACGAACGCCGTGTCGATGGCACCCGCTCCGTCCGCCGACACCGCCGCGTGCGCAGCCGTGCAGGTCCGCCTCCCCACGACCGTCGGGAACGACCTGCCGTTGCGGAACACGAACGCGCAGTCGACGGCCGCGTGGGGCGACCCGGCCGCAGCGCTCTACCACTGCGGCGTCGCGGTGCCGACGGTGTCCGACCTGCCGTGCTTCAGCAAGGGCGGGGTCGACTGGATCCGCGACGACCGCGGGGCGCAGGTCGTCTACACGACCTTCGGCCGGTCCCCGGCGGTGCAGGTCGTCATCGACTCGACGAAGACCACCGACCAGGTCGTGCAGGACCTGTCCGACGTCGTGTCGACGCTGCCGGAGGACGGGCACCGCTGCCTCGACCCCGCGGACGTCCAGGGCTGACGACCGCGTGCGGCGTGCACGGCCTGCTGCACGCGACGCCGGACGTCAGCGGACGGCGACCCGTCCCAGCTCGATGAGCTCGGCGACGAGTTCGCCGTAGGACATCCCGGACGCCGCCCAGCAGCGCGGGTACATCGACAGCGGCGTGAACCCCGGCATGGTGTTGACCTCGTTCACGACGAAGCCGTCGTCGGTCAGGAAGCAGTCCACGCGCGCGAGACCCGCACCGCCGATCGCCTCGAACGCCCGTGCACCGATCGACCGGATCGCGTCGGTCTCGTCGGCGGTCAGGGGCGCGGGGCAGAGGAGCGCCTCGTCGCCGCCCAGGTACTTCGACGCGAAGTCGTAGAAACCGTCCTCCGCCACGACGATCTCGCCCGGCAGGCTCGTGCGCGGGACACCGTCGCGGCCCTCGAGCACCGCGACCTCGACCTCGCGCCCGACGACGCGCGGTTCGACGATCACCTTCGCGTCGTGCTCGAACGCCAGGTCCATCGCGGCCGCGAGCTGCGACGGCTCGTCGACCCGGGACACGCCCATGCTCGACCCGGCGCGGGCGGGCTTCACGAAGAGCGGCCACCCGTGCACCGCGACGGCCTCGGCGACGCCGTCGGGGTCGGCCGACCACTGCCGGCGGAGCACGGTCGTCCAGGGCGCGACCCGCAGCCCGGCGTGCTCGAGCACGGCCTTCGCGGTGTGCTTGTCCATCGCCAGGGCGCTCGCGAGGACGCCGTCGCCGACGTACGGCAGCCCGGCGACCTCGAGGAGCCCCTGGACCGTGCCGTCCTCACCGAACGGACCGTGCAGGATCGGGAACGCCACGTCGACCGCGATCGTCGTGACCGAGCCGTCCGGGTGCGACACGACCAGCTCGTTCGTGGCCGGCGACGTGGGGAACGCCACACGGGTGCCGTTGTCCGGCACGACGGGGAGCGCGCCGTCCCGGAGCGCCCACTGCGCCGGGTCGTCGGACTGCAGGGTGAAGGCGCCCTCCTTCGTGATGCCGATCGGCACGACCGCGTAGACCGAGCGATCGACGACGTCCATGATCCCGCCGGCGGTCACGCAGCTGATCTCGTGCTCGCTGGACCGGCCGCCGAACAGCACGGCGACGGTCGTGGGAGCGGGAGCGATCGTGGGCATGGCAGTCCCCTTGGTGGTCGGGACCGGACCGGTCACTCGCCCTGCGGCTCGTCGGTCTCGGTGAGGTGCGGCGCGATGTTGCGCGGGTCGAGCCTACCGGCGAGGACCTCGGCCACCTGGCCGACGATGGGCATGTCGACGCCGTTCGCCGCCGCCAGTTCGAGGATCGGGGCGACCGATGCCAGGCCCTCCGCGGTCTGGTTCATCTGGCGCACGACCTCGTCGAAGCGGTACCCCTGACCGAGCAGGCGGCCGGCCGTGTTGTTCCGCGAGAGCGGGGACTGGCAGGTCGCGATCAGGTCGCCGAGGCCGGCGAGCCCGGACAGGGTCGACGGCTGCGCACCGAGCGACACCGCGAAGTCGGTCATCTCGGCGAGCCCGCGGGTGATGATCGACGCCTTGGTGTTCTCGCCGTAGCCGACGCCGTCGACGATGCCGATCGCTACCGCGATGAGGTTCTTCAGCACGCCGCCGAACTCCGTGCCGATGACGTCGGTGTTCGTGAACGAGCGGAAGTACGGGTTCGTGGCGACCGCGGCCACCGCGGTCGCGGTCTCGAGCGACGTCGACGACACGACCGCGGCGGTCGGCTGCCGGCGGGCGATCTCGAGCGCCAGGTTCGGTCCGCTCGCGACCGCGATCCGGTCGCGGTCGATGCCGAGACCCTCGTGCAGGACCTCGCTCATGCGCAGGCCCGTGGCCTTCTCGACGCCCTTCATCAGGCTGACGACGGGGACGCCCTCGGGCAGCAGCGGCGCGATCGCGGACAGGTTCGAGCGGAGCGTCTGCGACGGCACCGACACGTACACCTGCTCGGCGCCGTCGAGCACCGCGGACAGCGACGTCGACGCGGTCAGCGTGCGCGGCAGGTTGATGCCCGGCAGGTAGTCGGAGTTCCGCTTCGTCTCGGTGAT
Source organism: Curtobacterium uvaldense (assembly GCF_028307415.1). Taxonomy (NCBI): domain Bacteria; kingdom Bacillati; phylum Actinomycetota; class Actinomycetes; order Micrococcales; family Microbacteriaceae; genus Curtobacterium; species Curtobacterium uvaldense. The sequence continues at coordinate 143,218 of NZ_JAQMHU010000006.1, forward strand.
CTCCCGTGCGACCTCGGGCCGACGTGCCCAGACGACGGTGTCGGCACCGCCCTCGGCCAGCACCTTCGCGAAGGTGGTCCCCCAGCTGCCCGCACCGATGACGGCGACGCGCGGCTTGTCGGTGGACTGCATGACCACGCGGATGGCTGCGGTGTCGACGGCGCCTGGGGCTGCCACGGCGGGGTCCGGGTGGTCGTCGTGCGGGCGCAGGCCCGAGCGGTCGTCAGTCAAACTTCCCGGTCTCCTTCTGGTCGTTGGCGGCCGGGTCCCACCGGGTCGCCGGTGCCTGCTCGCCACGGAGCTCCTCGAGCAGCTCGGTGATCCGGCGCATGAGCAGGTCGGTCGCCGCCAGCAGGGTCTTCTGGTCGAGCGGCTTCCCGCGGTACGCCGACAGGTCGACCGGGTCGCCGACGATCACGTCGACGCGCGACGGCGGGAACAGCCGGAGCTTCTTCGCGTACCGGCCCATGATCCGCTGCGTGCCCCAGTGGGCCATCGGGATGAGCGGGACGTCGTTCTCGAGCGCGATCCGCACCGCGCCGGTCTTGCCGCGCATGGGCCACAGGTCGGGGTCACGGGTGAGCGTGCCCTCGGGGTAGACGATGATCGCTCCACCCTGCTCGATGACGGACCTGCCGCCGCCGAGCGGGTCGTTCAGGCGCGTGCGGCCGGAACGCTCGACCGGGATCTGCCCCATGCCGGCCATGAGCTTGCCGACGACCGGCACCCGGAAGATCGACGCCTTCGCGAGGAACCGCGGCGCACGGCGGGACAGCCAGACGGCGGTGCCGACCACGAGCGGGTCGATGTTCGTGAAGTGGTTCGGGGCGAGCACGAAGGCGCCGCCCTCCGGCAGGCGCTTCGGGCCGTGCCAGTGGTAGCGGGCGGTGAACCGGAAGACCGGGATCACCACGGACGCCGTGATGCGGAAGGCGGTGTTCAGCTCGCCGCGCCGCCACCGGCGCCCCGGGTTCGGGAGGCCCGTGGTGACGTCCGAGGCGGACGTACGCCGTGCCTCCAGGCCGTCACCCGCGCCGCTCGCCGTGCCGTCGCCGCCCGTCGTGCCGTCCACGCGCCTAGCCCGCGAAGTCGAAGTCGGCGCCGAGCTTGCGCAGCTTCGGGATGAAGTGCTCGTACCCGCGGCTGATGATGCCGACGTTCGTGATGTGCGACTCGCCCTCGGCCGTCAGGGCCGCGATGAGGTGGCTGAAGCCGCCGCGCAGGTCGGGGACGCGGACGTTCGCGGCGTGCAGCGTCGTCGGGCCGGTGATGACCGCGGCCTGCTCGAACGGGCGGCGGGCGACACGGCGGTCGTGCCCGGGCAGCCCCTCCTTGTGCACGACGATGTCGGCACCCATCTCGTTCAGGGCGTCGGTGAAGCCGAAGCGGTTCTCGTACACGGTCTCGTGCACGATGCTCGTGCCCTCGGCCTGGGTCAGCGCGACGACGAGCGGCTGCTGCCAGTCCGTCATGAAGCCGGGGTGGACGTCAGTCTCGACGACGACCGGGCGCAGGGTCTCGCGCTCGCGGTAGAAGCGGATGCCGTCCTCCTGGATGTCGAACCCGCCACCCACCTTGCGGAAGACGTTGAGGAACGTCATGAGGTCCTGCTGGTCGGCACCCTCGACGAAGATGTCGCCGTTGGTGGCGAGCGCGGCGGAGGCCCAGCTCGCGGCCTCGTTGCGGTCGTTGATCGCGCGGTGCGTGTACCCGCGCAGCGACTCGACGCCCTCGATGAAGATCGTGCGGCTCGGCTCGACCGTGACGATCGCGCCCATCTTCTGCAGGATCGCGATGAGGTCCATGATCTCGGGCTCGATCGCCGCGTTGCGGAGCTCGGTGACGCCCTCGGCCAGGACCGACGAGAGCAGGACCTGCTCGGTCGCCCCGACGCTCGGGTACGGCAGTTCGATCTTCGCACCCTTGAGACCGTCCGGGGCCGTGAGGTGGATGCCGTTGAGCTGCTTGTCGACCACGGCACCCATCGCGCGCAGGGCGTCGAGGTGGAAGTCGATCGGACGGTCGCCGATGCGGCAGCCGCCGAGGTCGGGGATGAAGGCCTCGCCGAGCTTGTGCAGCAGCGGACCGCAGAACAGGATCGGGATGCGGCTCGAGCCGGCGTGGGCGTCGATCTCGGCGAAGTGCGCCGACTCGACGTTCGCCGGGTCGAGGATGAGCTCGCCTCGTGCAGGGTCCGTGATCCGCACACCGTGCACCTCGAGCAGGCCGCGGACGACCTTCACGTCGGAGATGTCCGGCACGTCCTTGAGGATCGACGGGGTGTCGCCGAGCAGCGAGGCGACCATCGCCTTGGTCGCGAGGTTCTTCGCGCCGCGGACCTCGATGCGCCCCACGAGCGGCTTGCCGCCCCGGATGACGATCTCGTCCGACTTGAGGCCGACGCGGGCCCCTGCTGCTGCTGCGTCCTGTACGAGGGAGTTCACTACTTCACCGGCAATGTCTTCGGCCGCCATCGGGAGCGGCGGGATTCGAACTCCGTGATCGAGGACTCGTCACGGAGGGTGAGCCCGATGTCGTCGAGCCCTTCCATCAACCGCCAACGAGTGTAGGCGTCGATCTCGAAGGGCACGTCCACCGCGCCGAGCGACACGCGCTGCGCGACCAGGTCGACGGTCGCCTCGATGCCCGGGTTCGCCGCGATCTCGGCCCAGAGTGCCTCGACTTCCGGTTCGGTCACGATCGCGGTGACCAGGCCCTGCTTGCCCGCGTTGCCCTTGAAGATGTCCGCGAAACGACTCGACACCACCACGCGGAAGCCGAAGTCGCGGAGCGCCCAGACCGCGTGCTCGCGGCTCGAGCCGGTCCCGAAGTCCGGGCCGGCGACCAGCACCTGCGCCCCCTGGTAGACGGGCTGGTTCAGCACGAAGTCGGGGTCCTGGCGCCACCCGGCGAACAGGGCGTCCTCGAAGCCGGTCTTCGTGACGCGCTTGAGGTAGACCGCGGGGATGATCTGGTCGGTGTCGACGTTCGAGCGCTGCAGCGGCGCGGCGATCCCGGTGACGGTGGTGATCTTGTCCATCAGTTGGCTCCTTCAGCGGTCGCTGCCGTCGCGGCGGTGTCGTCGGTGACCGTCGCGATCGCGTCGTCGGTCTCCAGGTCCCACGGGCTCGACAGCGTGCCCCGGACCGCGGTGGCGGCGGCGACGAGCGGCGAGACCAGGTGCGTGCGGCCGCCCTTGCCCTGCCGCCCCTCGAAGTTGCGGTTCGAGGTGCTCGCGCACCGCTCCCCCGGTGCGAGCTGGTCGGGGTTCATGCCGAGGCACATCGAGCAGCCGGCGAACCGCCACTCCGCGCCGAAGTCGGTGAAGACCCGGTCCAGCCCCTCGGCCTCGGCCTCGAGCCGGACCCGGGCGGACCCCGGCACGACCATGACCCGCACGCCGTCCGCCTTCTTCCGTCCCCGGATGACCGACGCGAAGGCCCGGAGGTCCTCGATGCGCGAGTTCGTGCAGGACCCCATGAAGACCGCATCGACCGCGATGTCCTTCATCGGTGTGCCGGCCTCGAGGTCCATGTACTCGAGTGCACGCTGCGCGGCGGCCTGGTCGTTCGGGTCGCTGTAGCCCGCGGGGTCCGGGACCGTCTCGGACAGCGACACGCCCTGGCCGGGGTTCGTGCCCCACGTGACGAAGGGCTCGAGCTCGTCCGCGTCGATGAAGACCTCGGCGTCGAAGACGGCGTCGTCGTCGGTCGCCAGCGTGTCCCAGTACGCGACGGCGTCGTCCCAGTCCTGACCGGTCGGCGCGTGGTCGCGGCCCTGCACGTAGTCGTAGGTGGTCTGGTCGGGGGCGACCATGCCGGCGCGGGCACCGGCCTCGATCGACATGTTGCAGATCGTCATGCGCCCCTCCATCGAGAGCGAGCGGATCGCCGAGCCGCGGTACTCCAGCACGTAGCCCTGCCCGCCGCCGGTGCCGATCTTCGCGATCACGGCGAGGATGATGTCCTTCGCCGTGACGCCGGGGCGCAGGGTGCCCTCGACCGTGATCGCCATCGTCCTGAACGGCTTCAGCGGCAGGGTCTGGGTGGCGAGGACGTGCTCGACCTCGCTCGTGCCGATGCCGAACGCCATCGCGCCGAACGCACCGTGGGTCGACGTGTGCGAATCGCCGCACACGACGGTGATGCCGGGCGTCGTCAGGCCGAGCTGCGGGCCGACCACGTGGACGATGCCCTGCTCCTTGTCACCGAGGGAGTGCAGACGGACGCCGAACTCCTCGCAGTTGCGACGCAGGGTCTCGATCTGCGTGCGGCTCGTCGGGTCGGCGATGGGCCGGTCGATCGCGAGGGTCGGGGTGTTGTGGTCCTCGGTCGCGATGGTCAGGTCGAGGCGACGCACCGGGCGGCCGGCCTGGCGGAGGCCGTCGAAGGCCTGCGGGCTCGTGACCTCGTGCACGAGGTGGAGGTCGATGTAGAGGAGGTCCGGGCTCCCGTCCTCGCCCTTGACCACGACGTGGTCGTCCCACACCTTCTCGGCGAGCGTCTTTCCCATCGGCCCGGCCCTTCCTCATCGACGTTGCGGTACCGCTCTCGCGGCTCGGTCCGGCGAGTCTAGCAGGTTGGTATACCAACGCGGGCCGGGACGGACGGGAGGCGCGGTGCGGCGCCGCCACGCGCCTCCCGTCCGGCCGTGGTGCGGTCCGGACGAGGCGACCCGCGTCGGCGACACCCGTCGCGGTGGGAAGATGGTGACGACATGACGACGCCTGCGCACTCGACCCGGACCACCAACCTCGAGGGCGCAGCCCGCGCCGCGATCGCCGGCGGCGCACCGCTCGCGCTGCTGATCGCCCTGGGGATGCCGGGCTACGCAGCGTTCGCGATGTTCGCCGGGTTCACGGCGATCTTCGGCGCGACCGAGCCGTACCGCCAGCGTGCCGTCACGACCGGCGTCGCCGGTGCGCTCCAGGCGGCGTGCATGCTCGCGGGCATCGGCGTCGCGTTGCTCGGGCACCCGCTGTGGCTGCAGGCGGTCGGGCTCGTGGTGGTGCTCGTCCTCGCCGTGTGCACGCTCACGGCGCTGCAGACGATCCCCGCGCAGCCGATCTTCCCGGTCTTCGCGTTCGTCGTCTCCTCGCTCGTCCCGCTGCGGCCCGCCGACCTGCCGACGGTCCTGCTGATCATCGTCGGCTCGGTCGCGTGGGCGTGGCTCGTGGCGATGTCGGGCGCGGTGCTCCGTCGACTCCTGCACCCGCGGGCACCGCACCGCTTCCGGCCGCTGGCGGCACGCAAGCACCGCACGCTCGACGTCCTGCGCACGCCGGCGCTGCGGGAGACCGTCGCCCTCAACGTCGTCGGCTCCGTCGTGGCCGGAGCGGTCGCCGTCACGATCCCCGGGCTCGGACACCCGTACTGGGCGGTGATCGCGGTGGTGTCGACGCTGCCCGCGCTCCGGCAGCGGCACACGCTGCGTCGCGCCTGGCAGCGGGTGGTCGGCACCGTCGGGGGCACGGTCGTGGCCGTGGGGATCCTGCTGCTCGAGCCGAGCGTCTGGTGGATCGTCGTGATCGCCGTCGTCGGGCAGTTCTTCGCGGAGATCTTCGTCGCGCGGCACTACGCCGTGACCCTGCTGTTCCTCACGCCGCTCGCGCTCGCCGTGTCGTGGCTGAGCCTGCCCGAGGCGCCGGAGCTCCTCGCACTCGACCGCATCGCGCAGACGCTGCTCGGTGCGCTCGTGAGCGTCGCGCTCCTGGTGGTCGGGCGGTTCGTCGAGCGTCGACGAGGCCGGCCGCTCGGCGCGACGAGCGCGATCCGCACCGTCTGACGGGGCGCGGCGCCGACGCGGCGCGCCGGTGCCGGCGCCGCTGTCGCGCGCACAGCCGCGAGCACGTCGCGCCGCGGGAACACGTGGCGCGACGTGCCCCG
>NZ_JAQMHU010000070.1:0-330 GCF_028307415.1 Curtobacterium uvaldense
ACGACGTCCGCGGCGACCTGCTTCTCGCCGACCTCGACCTTGACGCCCTGACCGTGGTCACGCTGCCCGATCGCGTCACGGATCGCGCCGATCGCACGGGCAGCGCCGCCGCCCAGCGAGTGCACCCCGTTGACCTCACGAGCGGCGATGCCGGCGACCTTCGACACGACGGTGTCGTCGATCGTGGTCTTGCCCGAGGTGCCTGCAGCCGAGGCGTGAGTGCCCGCCGAGCGGGTCGTGGCAGCGGTCAGGTTGGTGGTGGTGTCAGCCATTGGTGTCTCCCTTCGAGGACCCGCCGGGACTCGTTCCCAGCGGTTGCTGTTCACGGAT
>NZ_JAQMHU010000071.1:0-270 GCF_028307415.1 Curtobacterium uvaldense
CCCACCGCACCGCGCCCCACCCACCCGCGGACCGCGCCGGATTTTTTAATGTTTGGTAGAGCTGGGATTTCTACACAAAGGCATTCTAGTGTGGTGGGTAAGATGTGTTTAAGTTACAGGGCGGGTACCGCGGACGCGATGACCGTACGCCCGGTCGCGAAAACACATCGCACAGCCCACGAGACGACATGGGAGTTCTTGTCAGTGGCGGGTTGCGGGGAAAACACGACGGTTCGGGTGGGGAGGGTGGGGGGGACCGGGGCGGGGCGG
>NZ_JAQMHU010000072.1:0-265 GCF_028307415.1 Curtobacterium uvaldense
GCTTGAAATCGACCAAGGGCGGTGGGAGTTGACGAATCTGTAATCCCGCAACGCTGGACCTGTGGCGGGGGAGCTTGCTCCCGTGACGCCCTGCCAGCCAACGCCCTATGCGCGCTTACCTCACCACTCGGCATCCGCATTTTTTCAATAGCCCCTCCGACTTTCTGATTTGCCCTGCTGCACGCTCCATGGCCTGATTCGCCCTTGTTCATTCAAGGCAGGCCCATGGAAAACGTTCAGGCAAAATCCACCTCGGCACTATGGC
>NZ_JAQMHU010000073.1:0-264 GCF_028307415.1 Curtobacterium uvaldense
CCGCCGCGAAGCTCGAGGCCGCGCGGTCGCGATGACCGCGCGGGTCAGCGCAGCAGGCGGCGACGGGGGGCTCCGAGCTCGAGGTTCACGCGGACGCGGCGCGCTGAACCCCGGACGCGGTAGCGGAGGTCGACGCGCGAGTCCGACGACCGGGTGCGGTGGCTGCTCGGCAACCCGCGCGGTCGTCCTCGAGCACGGGCGCTCGAGCAGCTCGAGGAGTGGATGCGCACGCTCACGGGCATGACCTACTACGACGCCCAGGTG
>NZ_JAQMHU010000074.1:0-263 GCF_028307415.1 Curtobacterium uvaldense
ACGCTCGAGAACTTCGTCGTGAACCCGGGCTCGTCCAAGCTCTACGGTGACGTCCTCGTCAACGGCGAGGTCGCCGCGTCGAACGCCTACCTGTTCGAGCTCTGGGGTGGTTCGCTCAAGCCGCTGCAGCTCGAGGGTGACAACGCGGTCCTGACCGGCACCACCGTCCACATCTCCGAGGACGCTGCTGGCCTGCTGAACAAGACCTTCAGCACCGACGCCGTCAAGCGCGGCATGCTCGTCGGCACCGCCACGATCACCGC
>NZ_JAQMHU010000075.1:0-260 GCF_028307415.1 Curtobacterium uvaldense
GTCAGACGCCGGTAAGGCGTACGACGATACCGTTTGCCGCTTGTTGGGGGAAGAACGCCCATTCCGCTTCATTGAAGAAGAGAAGAAGGGTTTCCTGAAACGCCTTTTTGGGGGATAAACCATGGCCTTATTAGACTTCTTTCTGTCCCGCAAAAAACAGACAGCCAATATAGCCAAGGAACGGCTGCAGATTATCGTCGCAGAGCGTCGTCGCGGGGACAGTGAGCCCCCGTATCTGCCTGATCTGAAACGCGATATTC
>NZ_JAQMHU010000076.1:0-259 GCF_028307415.1 Curtobacterium uvaldense
CGGCCCCCCGCAGCCCCCCCCGGCGGCACCTGATTTAATGCAACCGCGACCACGGATATCTACACAACGCCATTCTGGGCCGCACCTTCAGTTGTGTATAATCGAGAGGTCACCGACGATGCCGATGCCGTTCCCGCCGATCGTGATCGGCACGCCTCTAACTGACATCTCCTAGCCCACGACTAGCGATCAGAGTTCTCCTGAGGACGTGCCAGCCTCGAACGGGGTGGATCGGGGTCGCGTGGCGGTGCCGGTCGTG
>NZ_JAQMHU010000077.1:0-244 GCF_028307415.1 Curtobacterium uvaldense
CGACTGACGTCGTCCCCACCCGCCGGGGGGGGGGGGGGGGGGGGGGCCGCCCCCCCCCCCCCCGCCCCCCGCGGCCGCCCCCCCCCCCCCCCGCCCCCCCCCCCCCCCCCCCCCCCCCCCACCAACACCCCCCCCCCCCCCCCCCCCCAGCGCTCTGAACATCTCGCGGGGGCTGAGATCTGTCTAACAGAGACAGCCCCCGACCCGCGGCTCCGTGCGCGACGGTGCCCGCCAGTCGTTACGT
>NZ_JAQMHU010000078.1:0-241 GCF_028307415.1 Curtobacterium uvaldense
CTGCTCACGCGCCTGCTCGACGAGATCATCGGCAACCCGTCCCAGGACGACCCGCCCCCCCCCCCCCCCCCCCCCCCCCCCCCCCACCCCATTTTTTAATGATACGGCGACCACCGAGATCTACACAACGCCATTCTCGTCGGCAGCGTCAGATGTGTATAAGAGACAGATCAACGAGAACTACACGGTCGCGCTCGCCCCGGCGATCGCCGGCCTGGTCGGCACCGGTGGTGCGCTCCTC
>NZ_JAQMHU010000079.1:0-240 GCF_028307415.1 Curtobacterium uvaldense
GGGCACGCCTCGGCGCCCGCGGGTGGCGCGGGAGCTCTGCGCGCCCGCGTGTCTCGGCGTCAACGATAGCAGGTCACGCAGCCCGTCGCAGCGAGGTCGGACGACCCCGCGACTTGTCGGTCGTCTTGCCTCGCGGCGCGCTGAGCGCAGGGTTCGCCGCGGAGTTCCACGGCAAGGCGGCGGCGCGAGCACGGTCCGGGAGTCATCGGTCTCCACCGCGAACCCGTCGCCCTCGTGACG
>NZ_JAQMHU010000007.1:0-140045 GCF_028307415.1 Curtobacterium uvaldense
TCGCACGGGGTCAAAATAATTGGCATTGACAATGTGCACGCTGTTGAGTTCTCAAGGACCAGACGCACCCCCCACTCGACTCCACGAAGGAGCTCCGCCAGAGGGGCATTGTGTTCTTGGTACCACCGGCATCGCGTCGGACCGAGGTCCTGTGGCTCATCCCGAGGGAGAGGGCCGGTGGAGTAGTCATCCTAAGCGTCGAAGCGATCGAGCACAAGGCTTGATCTGAACTTCGGTGGAGGATGGTCCCGCTTGAGGCCGGCAGGCTCTGGGCTCTCGCTCCAGCCGCTCCGCCGCACCTTTGGGGTGACGAGTAAGAACTCTACGCAGCGCTGGGCGGGAGCGCCAACCGCGCCCCACTCCCGGGCGTGTCGCACTGTGCAACTCCTCCGGACGCAGCGGTGCCCGGTCTCCGTCGGGAGACCGGGCACCGGGTGCACCGAGGGTGGATCGATCAGCCGAGCGTGACGCCCGCCAGGGTCTTCTTGCCGCGTCGGAGCACCACGACTCCGCCGGGCAGCGCGAGGCTCGCGAGCTGCGCGGTCGCGTCGTCGGCGCGGACGTTGTTCACGTACACGCCTCCCTGGTCGACCGCCCGGCGCGCTTCGCCGAGCGACTTCACGAGTCCGGTGTCGACGAGGGCGCGAGCGACGTCGGCCTCGCCCGGCAGCGACACCGTGCCGGGGAGCTCGGCGACCGCGGCACGCAGCGTCGCCTCGTCGAGCGCGGCCAGGTCGCCGTTGCCGAACAGCGCCGCCGAGGCGTCGATCGTCGCCCGGGTCGCCGCCGCTCCGTGCACCAGCGACGTGACCTCGAACGCCAGGGTCCGCTGGGCCTCGCGCCGGAACGGCTCGTCGGCGACCGCCTGCTCGAGTCGACCGATCTCCGCACGATCGAGGAACGTGAACTCGCGCAGCCGGGCGACCACGTCGGCGTCCGCCGTGTTGAGCCAGAACTGGTAGAAGGCGTACGGCGAGGTCATCTCGGCGTCGAGCCAGATCGCGTTGCCCTCGCTCTTGCCGAACTTCGTGCCGTCCGAGTTCGTGATGAGCGGGGTGCCGAGCGCGTGCACGGACACCCCCTCGGTGCGACGGATCAGGTCGGTGCCGGAGGTCAGGTTGCCCCATTGGTCCGAACCGCCGGTCTGCAGCGTGCAGCCGTACTGCCGGTAGAGCTCGCGGTAGTCCAGTCCCTGCAGGATCTGGTAGCTGAACTCGGTGTAGCTGATGCCCGCGTCGGAGTTCAGGCGTGCGGCGACGGCGTCCTTCTTCAGCATGGCGTTCACGCGGAAGTACTTGCCGATGTCGCGCAGGAAGTCGATCGCGGACAGCGGTGCCGTCCAGTCGAGGTTGTTGACGAGCCGCACGCCGTTCTCGCCGTCGGGGCTGAGGAACCGGGACACCTGCGCCTGCAGTCGGCTCACCCACTCGGCGACCGTCTCCGGGGTGTTCAGCGTGCGTTCCGCGGTGGGACGCGGGTCGCCGATCAGGCCGGTCGACCCACCGACGAGCGCCAGCGGCCGGTGCCCGGCGAGCTGCAGCCGGCGCATGGTGAGCAGCTGCAGCAGGTTGCCGCAGTGCAGCGAGGGTGCGGTCGGGTCGAAACCGCAGTAGTACGTGACGGTCCCGCCGTCGAGGGCCTCCTGGAGTGCCGTCTCGTCGGTGGAGACGTGCACCAGACCGCGCCAGCGCAGTTCGTCCCACACCGAGGCGAAGGTGGGGTCGTTCTGCTGGCGTGTCAGGACATCGGGATCGGTTGCGCTGGACACCCGACCATCGTAGCCACCGGGCGACGGCCGGGAGGATCGGCGCGGCCCCGTCAGTCGACCGCGCGCCGGTGCCGTCGGTACGGCGACACCGTCGGCTCACCGGTGCGCCAGGAGCGCCACGGGAAGGACGCGCCGCCGGCGACACCGGCGACGCCGGTGCGCGGTCCGCGCGAGATCCGCCGGACCGGAGCCGTCCCCGCGGGGCCGGCCACCGTCTCGGCGAGCAGCTCCGCGACCACGTCCGCCGGGTCGGCGGAGGCGAGCCGCGCCTCCAGACCGGGTGCGAGCACGAGCCGGAACGGTCCCGAGCCGTCGAGGAGCGACGTGCCGTCGTCCTCGCCGAGCACGGCACCGAGAGCCTGCCCGAGGTTGCCCGGACCGCGGGCCAGGGCGACGTCGGCGACCGACGGACCGCGGCGAGCCCGGGCGACCTCGATGCCGTCGACGACCTCGGCGGCGCGCAGGAGCGAGCCGGACGACGTGCCCTCCGGGCCGCTCACCACGTTCACGCAGGTGTGGATGCCGTACGAGCGGTACGCGTAGAGCGTGCCCGGCGGCCCGAAGAGGTGCCGGTTGCGCGGTGTCGGGCCGCGATGGCCGTGCGACCCTGGGTCGGTCGGGCCCCAGTAGGCCTCGACCTCGGTGATGCGCAGTGTCACACCACGCCCGGTGATCGTCGCGCCGAGCAGCGCCGGCGCGCACACCGGAGCCGGCTCGGCCAGGAGCGCGAGGAGCGCGTCGCTCATCGGGTGAAGGGCGCGCCCTCGGTCAGGTCGTGGACGCGACGGGTCAGGGCGGCGAGCTGCTCGGCGACGCGCTCCGGCGCCGTCCCGCCGACACCGGCGCGCGACGCGACGCTGCCCTCGATGGTCAGGACGCCGCGCACCTCGGGCGTGAGGTGCTCGGACACGGCGCGGTACTCGTCGTCGCCGGGCTCGTCGAGCTCGATCCCGCGCTCCTCGCAGTACCGGACCAGCGCCCCCGAGATCTCGTGCGCGTCGCGGAAGGGCACGCCCTGCCGGACCAGCCACTCCGCGACGTCGGTCGCGAGCGAGAAGCCCTGCGGCGCGAGCTCGGCCATCCGCTCCGTGTCGAAGGCGAGCGTCGCGACCATGCCGGTGAAGGCCGGCAGCAGCACCTCGAGCTGGGCGACCGAGTCGAAGACCGGCTCCTTGTCCTCCTGCAGGTCGCGGTTGTACGCGAGCGGCAGGCCCTTCAGGGTCGTGAGGAGGCCGGTGAGGTTGCCGACGAGCCGACCCGACTTGCCGCGCGCGAGCTCGGCGATGTCGGGGTTCTTCTTCTGCGGCATGATGCTCGACCCGGTCGAGAAGGCATCGTGCAGCCGGACGAAACCGAACTCCTTGGTGTTCCAGAGGATGATCTCCTCGGCCAGACGGGACACGTCGATGCCCACCTGTGCGAGGACGAACGCGAACTCGGCGACGACGTCGCGGGCGGCCGTGGCGTCGATCGAGTTGTCGGCGGGGCGGGCGAAGCCGAGTTCGTGCGCGATCGCCGTCGGGTCGAGACCGAGCGAGCTGCCCGCGAGGGCGCCGGCCCCGTACGGGCTGACACTCGCACGGTCGGCCCAGTCGCGGAGCCGCTCGAGATCCCGGACGAGCGGCCACGCGTGCGCGAGCAGGTGGTGGGCGAGGAGCACCGGCTGGGCGTGCTGCAGGTGCGTGCGGCCGGGCATGATCGCCGCCGGGTGCTCGCTCGCCTGCTGCGAGATCGCGTCGACGAGGTCGATGACGAGGCGCCCGATCCGCCGGCCGTGGTCGAGCATGTGCATGCGGCCCAGGGTCGCGATCTGGTCGTTGCGGCTCCGGCCGGCGCGGAGCTTGCCGCCGAGTTCCGGGCCGAGGTCGGCGATGAGCAGGCGCTCGAGGGCACCGTGGACGTCCTCGTCGCCGTCGTCCGGCTGCAGGGAACCGTCGGCGTGGGCGGTCTCGAGGCGGTCGAGGCCGGCGGTCATGCGCTCGAGCTCGTCCTCGGTCAGGTAGCCGGCGGTGTGCAGGGCACGGGCGTGGGCGCGGGACCCGGCGATGTCGTAGGGGGCCAGCTGCCAGTCGAAGTGCGTCGACCGGGACAGCGCGGCGAGTTCGGCGCTGGGGCCGTCGGCGAAGCGGCCACCCCAGAGGGCGCCCGTGTTCGTGGCGTCGGTCTTGCTCGGCTGCGTCGCGTCGGTCATGTCGTCCTGCCTGGGGGTACGGGTCGGTCGTGCTCGGTTCGTGGGCGGTGCTTCGGGGGGTGGTACTGCGTGGTGCTGGTGGGGGCGGTGCTGCGTGGTGCCGGTGGGGCGTCAGTTCGCGCGGTCGCGCCGCGTGGCCGTCCGCGTCGGTCGGGCCCGGGCGCTCGCGAACGACACGCTCCCGGTGGCCGGTGCCCCGGCCAGCTCGAAGTCGAAGAGGCTCTGCTCCGACCGGCGCCCGGTGACACTCGCGACCCCGCCGTGCAACCGGAGCCGGACGTCACCGGAGACGTGCCGCTGCGTCTCCTCGATGAAGGCGTCGAGCGCGCGGCGGAGTCCGCTCGCCCAGCGACCCTCGTCGACCAGCTCCGCCCACTCGCGGTCCACGCCCTGCTTGCAGCGCAGGACCTCGCGTTCGAGGGTGATCCGTTCGAGGTCCTGGTGCGCGGCCACGAGCGCCGTCGCACCCGGTGTCTCCGCCACACGTCGGGCCTTGCGGCCGTCGAGCAGGTCGACGACCAGGTCGTGCCGACCGACCCCGTGGCGGCCGGCGAGGGCGTCGAGCTCGCGCAGCAGCCGGAGGACCGGGAAGCGCTGCCCGTCGAGGGCGACCGGGACGCCGTGCTCGAAGGTCACGGTGACCTCGTCGGGCTCGGTGTCCGGCTGGGCGGAGACGTCCGCCGTGCGCGCCCAGTCCGCAGGGTCGACCGCGGCCCACGGGTCCTCGAGGTCCGGCTCGGTGACGAGACGGCCCCACACGTCGTGCTCGGTACCGCCGGCCGGCACGACGGCCGTCGGCACCGGGAGGACCCGGAGGTCGGGGTCGTGCCCGGCGATCGTGGTCGTGAGGGCGACCTCGTCCGGGGCGCTCGTGAGGTGCGCGACGGCGACCGCGCCGAGCTGCCGGGCCGTGCGGACCAGGTGGTCGGCGACGATCGGCAGCCGCAGCGCCGGGACGAGCGGGCGACCCGGGCCGCCGGCGTTCGCCCGGACCGCCGCGACGACGTACCGGTCGGCGTACTCGGTCTTCGCGTCGACCACCACGGCGTCCACCGCACCGGCGGCCCGCATCCGGTCCCGCACGGCGTCGACCTCGCGGGACCGACCGCCGAGGTCGACCACCAGGGCCAGGACCTCGTGGTCGACGGCGAAGTGCTCGACGGCTGCCGCCGGGTCCACCCCGGCGGAGCAGGCGACGACGATGCGATCGGTCACGGGACTCCAGTCGAGCGGGGTCAGGCGGCCGGGCTGCCGGTCGCGTTCGCGGCCAGGAGCCAGGCGAGCAGGGCCTTCTGCGCGTGCAGCCGGTTCTCCGCCTCGTCCCAGATGATGCTGCGCGGCCCGTCGATGACCTCGGCGGTCACCTCGAACCCGCGGTCCGCCGGCAGGCAGTGCAGGAACACGGCGTCGTCGGCGGCGTGCCCCATCAGCTCGTCGTCCACCCGGTACCCCGCGAAGGTGTCGAGTCGGGACTGCTTCTCGTCCTCCTTGCCCATCGACACCCACGTGTCGGTGACCACGACGTCGGCGCCGGCGACCGCCGCCACCGGGTCGGTGACGACCAGGACGGAGCCACCGGTCTCGGCCGCACGACGCTCGGCGTCGGCGACGACCGCGGCGTCCGGGCTGAACGCCGCCGGAGCGGCGACGCGGACGTGCATGCCCGCGGTCGCCCCCGCGAGCAGGTACGACTGCGCCATGTTGCTCGCGCCGTCGCCGATGAACGCGACGGTCTGCCCGGCGAGGGTGCCGCGGTGCTCGCGGATCGTGAGCAGGTCGGCGAGGAGCTGGCACGGGTGGAAGTCGTCCGACAGGGCGTTGACGACCGGGACGCGGGTGCCCGCCGCCATCTCCTCGAGTCCGGACTGGGCGTAGGTGCGCCAGACGATCGCCGACACCATGCGCTCGAGCACGCGGGCGGTGTCCGACGGGGTCTCCTTGCCGCCGAGCTGGCTGTTCGCCGTCGTGATCACGAGCGGGCTGCCGCCGAGGTCGGAGATCCCGACGTGGAAGGACACCCGGGTGCGGGTGGACGACTTGTCGAAGATCACCGCGACGGTCTGCGGCCCGGCGAGGGGCTTCTCGCCCCAGCGGTCACCCTTCATCTGGGCGGCGAGGTCGAGGATCGCGGACTGCTCGGCCTGGGTCAGGTCGTCGTCACGGAGGAAGTGGCGGGTCATGCGGAGGTCTCCTGCTCGGCGGCGACGGCCGCGAGGCTCTGGCCGAGGATCGACACGAACTCGTCGATCTCGGCGTCGGACACGATGAGCGGCGGCGCGATGCGCAGGCTCGACTCGTTCGGGGCGTTGATGATGAGGCCGCGCTCGAGGGCGGCGGCGTTGACGGCGGGGCCGACGGGCGCGGTCAGGCCGACGCCGACGAGCAGGCCCGTGCCCCGGACCTCCTGCACCAGCGGCGAACCGAGGGCCGCGATGCCGGCACGGATGCGCTCGCCCTTGGTGACCGCGCCGGCCACCAGGTCGGCGCGCTCGATCTCCTCGAGCACCGCGTTCGCGACGCGGGTGCCGAGCGGGTTGCCGCCGAAGGTCGAGCCGTGCTGGCCGGCCGAGAACAGCTCGGACGCCCAGCCGAAGGTCACGAGGGCGCCGATCGGGAACCCACCGGCGATGCCCTTCGCGATCGTGACGGCGTCCGGCGTGAACCCGTGGCCCTGGAAGGTGAACCAGTTGCCGGTGCGGCCGACCCCGGTCTGGATCTCGTCGAGGATGAACAGCGCGCCGTGCTCCTCGGTCAGGCGACGCGCGGCCTGCAGGAAGCCCTCGGGCAGGTCGACCACGCCGGCCTCGCCCTTGATCGGCTCGAGGATGAGCGCGGCGACGGTGTCGTCGACGGCCGCCTCGAGCGCCTCGACCGTCGAGTCGATGTGCTCGACGCCGGCGATCATCGGCAGGAAGTCCTCCTGCAGCGCGGGCTTGCCGGTGAGCGCGAGCGCACCCATCGTCCGGCCGTGGAAGCCCTGCTTCAGCGCGAGGATCCGGGTCTTGCGACCGTCCGCACCCTTGTTCAGCCGCGCGAGCTTGAACGCGGCCTCGTTCGCCTCGGCACCGGAGTTGCCGAAGTACACGCGGCCGGCGTCCCCCGCACCGGTGATGCGCTTGAGGCGCTCGGCGAGCTCGAGCTGCGGCGGCGTCGCGAAGTAGTTCGAGACGTGCACGAGCTTCGCCGCCTGGTCGGCGACGGCCTCGACGAGGGCCGGGTGGGCGTGGCCGAGGGAGTTCACCGCGATGCCGGCCAGGAAGTCGAGGTACTCGTTGCCGTCGACGTCCCACACGCGGCAGCCCTGACCGTGGTCGAGCATGATCTTCGGCGGGGTCAGGGATCGCATGAGCGACGCCCCGAACCGGTCGTTCCAGGTCTGGGTGTGCGTCTCGGTGCTCACTGCTCGTTCCCCTTCTGCGTCGTGGCGGTGTCGGTGACGGTGGTGTCGGTGACGGCGGCGTCGGTCGCCGCGTGTCGGCCCGGGTCCGCCGCGGACTCGGGCACCCGTCGGCCGACCTCGGCGTGGGTGTTCTGGTTCTCGGTGCGACGGCTCGGGTCCGGGATCACCTCGGTGCCCGCACCGCGCAGGGTGAAGACCTCGAGCAGGATCGAGTGCGGGATCCGCCCGTCGATGATCGTCGCGCCGCCGACCCCGCCGACCACGGCGTCGAGGCACGCGGTCATCTTCGGGATCATCCCCGACTCGAGGCTCGGCAGCAGCGCCCGGAGCTCGTCGACCGCGATCAGGTCGATGATCGAGTCGCGGTCCGGCCAGTTGCGGTAGAGGCCGGGGACGTCCGTCAGCATCATGAGCTTGGCGGCACCGAGCGCGATGGCCAGCGCACCGGCCGCGGCATCGGCGTTGACGTTCAGCGCCTGGTCCGGGTGGGCGTCGTCGATCGCGATGCTCGACACGATCGGGATGCGTCCGGCCTCGATCGCCGCGAGGACGCCGGACGGGTCGACGTGCGTGATGTCGCCGACGTGGCCGAGGTCGAAGTACTCGCCGTCGACGACGACCCCCTTCTTCTCACCGGTGAACAGCGAGCCGCCGTCGCCGGAGACGCCGACGGCCAGACCGTCACCGTGCTCGTTGACGAGGTCGACGATCTCGCGGTTGACCTCGCCGGCGAGCACGTCGCGGACGACCGTGATCGCCTCGGTCGTCGTCACGCGGTAGCCACCGCGGAACTCGGACGCGATGCCCTGTTCCTTCAGCGCCGCCGAGATCTGCGGCCCACCGCCGTGCACCACGACCGGGTGGAGTCCCGCGTAGCGCAGGTAGACCATGTCCTCGGCGAACGCCCGCTTCAGGTCGTCGTTCACCATGGCGTTGCCGCCGAACTTCACGACGACGGTCTTGCCCGAGAACCGCTTCAGCCACGGCAGGGACTCGATGAGCGTCGCGGCCTTGACGGCGGCGAGCTCGTGCTCTTCTTCCTTGGTCAGGTCGTCGCTCATCAGCTGGAGTACGCGCTGTTCTCGTGGACGTAGTCGTGCGTCAGGTCGTTCGTCAGGATCGTCGCCGCGTGCACGCCGACCCCGAGCTCGATCAGGACGTGGGTGTCGCGCGGCGTCAGGTCGACCTCGTCGATCGGCCGGTCCGGGGCGCCGGCGTGGCAGACGCGGACGCCGTTCATGCTGACGTCGACCGCGTACGGGTCGAACTCGGCGTCGGTGGTCCCGATCGCCGCCAGCACGCGGCCCCAGTTCGGGTCGTTGCCGAAGACCGCGGCCTTGAACAGGTTGTTCCGGGCGACACTGCGCCCCACCGTGACGGCCTCGTCCTCGGACACCGCGCCGGTGACCTCGATCGTGATGTCGTGGCTCGCGCCCTCGGCGTCCTGCTGGAGCTGCCGGGCGAGGTCCGCGCACACCGCGGTCAGTGCCTCCTGGAAGTCGCCGACCTCGGGGGTCACCCCGCTCGCACCGGAGGACAGCAGCACGACGGTGTCGTTGGTCGACATGCAGCCGTCCGAGTCGACGCGGTCGAAGGTCACGCGGGTCGCCGCGCGGAGCGCCTGGTCGAGCTGCTCCGCGGTCTGCACGGCGTCGGTCGTGATGACGACGAGCATCGTCGCGAGCCCGGGGGCCAGCATGCCGGCGCCCTTGGCCATGCCGCCGACCGTCCAGCCGTCCTCGGTCACGACGGACTGCTTCGGCGTCGTGTCCGTGGTCATGATCGCGACCGCAGCGTCGGGGCCGCCGTCGGCCGCCAGCGCGGCGCTGGCCAGGTCGACACCGCGCAGCACGCCGTCACGGAACGTCTGGTCACCGCGGCCGATCAGGCCCGTCGAGCAGACGACGACGTCGCCTGCACCGATGCCGAGCGCGGCACCCACCGCCTCCGCCGTCATGTGCGTGGTCTGGAAGCCGAAGGGTCCGGTGAAGCAGTTCGCGCCGCCGGAGTTGAGCACCACGGCCCGGGCGACACCGTCGCCGACGACCTGGCGCGACCAGATCACCGGGTGCGCCTGGGCGCGGTTGCTGGTGAACACGGCGGCCGCGGTCGCGTCGGGGCCGTCGTTCACCACGAGGGCGACGTCGGGCTTCCCGCTCGTCTTGAGTCCGGCGGTGACGCCGGCCGCGCGGAAGCCCGCAGCGGCGGTCACGCCCTGGAGGCCCGTGTCGGGCTGGTCCGTCGAGGTCTCGTCGGTCACGGTGCGACTCCGTCCACGCTGAGGCCGAGGGTCTCGGGGAAGCCCAGGGCGATGTTGGCCGACTGCACGGCCGCGCCGGCGGTGCCCTTGGCCAGGTTGTCGAGGGCGCTCACGGCGACCACCCGGCCCGCGGCCTCGTCCACGGCGATGCCGACGAGCGCGGTGTTCGCGCCGACGGTGTCCGCGGTGCGGGGGAACTCGCCCTCCGGGAGCAGGTGCACGAAGGGCTCGTCGGCGTAGGCCTGTTCCCAGGCGATCCGGACGTCGCGCGCGCTGACCCCGGGCGAGAGCCTGGCGGTCGTCGTCGCGAGGATGCCGCGCGACATCGGCACGAGCACGGGCGTGAACGAGATCCGGACGTCACCGGCCCCCGCTGCCACGAGGTTCTGCTGGATCTCCGGGATGTGCCGGTGGGTGCCGCCGACCGCGTAGGCGCTCGCGGAGCCCATGATCTCCGAGGCGAGGTAGGTCGTCGCGAGCTTCTTGCCGGCTCCGCTCGGCCCGACGCTCAGCACCGCGACGAGGTCGTCCGTCTCGACGAGCCCGGCCTGGACACCCGGCTGGATCCCGAGCGTCACCGCCGTGACGTTGCAGCCCGGCACCGCGATCCGCTTCGTCGCCGCGAGCTCGGTGCGCTGCCGCCCGAGGCCCGCGATGTCGTCGACGTCCCGCCACTCCTCCGCCGTCCCGGGCGCCGGCGCGGCGTGCAGCAGCTCCGGCAGGCCGTAGGTCCACGCGCCGTGGTGCTCGCCGCCGTAGAACGCGTCCCACGCAGCCAGGTCCGTGAGCCGGTGGTCCGCGCCGCAGTCGACGACGAGGGTGTCCTCGTCGAGCTCGGCGGTGATCGCCCCGGACTGCCCGTGCGGCAGCGCGAGGAACACCACGTCGTGTCCGCGCAGGGTCGCCGCCGTCGTCTCGACCAGCGTCAGGTGTGCCAGCGACCGCAGGTGCGGCTGCGTCGCGATGAGCGGCTGCCCCGCGTTCGAGAAGGCCGTCACCGTCCTGACGTCGAACTCTGGGTGGGCGGCGAGCACGCGCAGGAGCTCTCCGCCCGCGTAGCCGGAGGCTCCCGCCACGGCGACGGATACGGACATGGGTTCCACCTTTGGTCGGACTGGTCGTCGAGAGAGTCGGAGGCGGCGGCCCCGGGCGGTGCTGATCCGGTGGATCAGTCGCGCAGGGTCGCCCCGAATCGCTCGCCGGCACGTCGGACGGCGCCGTCACGGGCCTCGGAGGCCTCGGCAGCGGTCAGCGTGCGGTCCGTGGCGCGGAAGCGCAGCGCGAACGTCAGGGACTTCTGTCCCTCGTCCACGCCCGTGCCCCGGTAGTCGTCCACGAGCCGAGCATACTCCAGCAGCTCTCCGGCGCCAGAGCGGACGACCTCCAGCACGTCACCCGCCGGGACGTCGACCGCGACCACGAGGGAGAGGTCCTGCGTCGCCGCCGGGTAGGACACGATCGGCGCCACCGACACGAGCTCCGGTGCCGCGGCGACCAGGGCGTCGAGGTCGAGCTCGACGACGGCGACGACGCGCGGCAGCACCGCGGCCTCGGTGAGGACGGGCAGTAGCTCACCGGCGACACCGACGACGGTGTCACCGACGAGCAGCGCGGCCGCACGCCCCGGGTGCAGGGACGGGTGGCTCGTCTGTGCGACCCGGAGCTCCACACCGACCGCCCAGGCGACGGCCCGGGCGACGTCGAGCGCGTCCGCGATGCCGTAGGGCTCCGGCTGCACGCCGGGCTGCTTCACGACGCGGTTGCCGGTCAGCAACGCCGAGACGTGGAACGGCTGCGGCGGGAGCGACGCGTCGAGCACACCGAGGGTGTCGGGGTCGGGCCGCTCGGCGCCGGCGGGCACGGCGTCGGTGCCGAGCTGCACGTCCGTCGTCGGCAGGAACACGCGCGAGGTCTCGTACAGGGCGACGTCGACGAGGCCGCGGGACACGTTGCGGCGGGCGGCGTCGACGAGCGCGGGGAGCCCGCTGCGACGGAGCAGCGACTGCTCGCTGTCCAGCGCGTTCGCGAGCACGACGCTCGGACCACCGTCGCCGTCGATGCCCGGGTAGGCGTCCTGCGTGGTCTGCGAGACGAACGGCGCGGTGACGACCTCGACGAGGCCGTCCGCTGCGAGGGCGGCGGACACGCGCCGACGGGCCTGCTGGTGCCGGGTCAGACCGCGTCCGGGCGGGGCGATCGGCAGCACGCTCGGGATGCGGTCGTAGCCGACGATGCGGGCCACTTCCTCGACCAGGGTGGTGTCGTCGGTCAGGTCCGGTCGCCAGGACGGCGGCGTGACGACGAGCACCTCGCCGTCGACGTCCACCGTCGCACCGATGGCGCGCAGCGTGTCGATGACCTCGGCGTCGGTGTACTCGACACCGACGAGGTCGGCAGGCCGCGACGCCCGCATCGTGATCGTCGGGCGGGGCTCGGCGTCGACGAGCGTGGAGCCGAGGGTGTCCGCCGTGCCGCCCGCGAGCTCGACGAGGAGCTCGACGGCACGGTTCGCAGCGGCCTCGGCCACGAGCGGGTCGACCCCGCGTTCGAAGCGCTTCGAGGCCTCGCTCGGCAGCTTGTGCCGGCGGGCCGTCCGGGCGATCGAGACCTGGTCGAAGCCGGCGGCCTCGATCAGCACGTCGGTCGTCGTGTCCGAGATCTCGGTGCGTGCACCGCCCATCACGCCGGCGAGACCGACGGGGCCGTCGTCGTCGGTGATGACGAGGTCCTCGGGGTCGAGCGTGCGGGTCGTGTCGTCGAGGGTGACGAGGGTCTCCCCCACCGCCGCGCGACGCACGCCGAGGCCACCGCGGACCTTCGCCAGGTCGTAGCCGTGCAGGGGCTGGCCGAGCTCGAACATGACGTAGTTCGTGATGTCGACGGGCAGCGAGATCGAGCGGACGCCGGCCAGCGCCAGGCGGGAGACCATCCACGCCGGGGTCGTCCGGGTCGGGTCGATGCCACGGACGACGCGGGTGACGAAGGTGTGCGCACCGACACGACCGCGGACCGGGGCCTGGTCGTCGATCGTGACGCGGAACCCCTCGCCCGAGCGGGGCGTCACGCGCGCCGCCGGGTCGCGGAAGCCGGCACCGGTGGCGTGCGCGTACTCGCGGGCGACGCCGCGCATGCTCATCACGTACCCGCGGTCCGGCGTCACGTTGATCTCGACCGCGGCGTCGTCGAGGCCGAGCAGCGCGATCGCGTCGGCCCCGACCTCGGGGTCCATGCCGAGGTCGGCGAAGCGCAGGATGCCGTCGTGCTCGTCGCCGAGGCCGAGCTCACGGGCCGAGGCGATCATGCCGTCGGACACGTGGCCGTACGTCTTGCGCGCGGCGATCGGGAACGGCCCGGGCAGCACGGCGCCGGGCAGCGTCACGACGACGAGGTCGCCCACGTCGAAGTTGTGCGCACCGCAGACGATGCCGCGGGGCTCGGACTCGCCCACGTCGACCTGGCACCAGTTGATCGTCTTGCCGTTCTTCTGCGGCTCGGGCTCGCGCTCGAGCACGCGGCCGACGACGATCGGGCCGGTGAGGTCGTAGGTGTGGACGTCCTCTTCCTCGAAGCCCACCGACACGAGGGCCGCGTGGACGTGCTCGAGGGAGACGTCGTCGGGCAGGTCGACGGACTCGCCGAGCCAACGGAGTGGGACGCGCATCAGACCACCGTTCCGAACTGCTGCGAGAAGCGGATGTCGCCCTCGAGGAAGTCACGCATGTCGTTCAGGCCGTTGCGGAACTGCAGGGTCCGCTCGATGCCCATCCCGAACGCGAAGCCCTGGTACTCGTCCGGGTCGATGCCGGCCGCACGCAGGACGTTGGGGTTCACCATGCCGCAGCCGCCCCACTCGACCCACCGCGCGCCGCCCTTGGCGTTCGGCTGCCAGACGTCCATCTCGGCGCTGGGCTCGGTGAACGGGAAGTAGTTCGGACGCAGGCGGATCTGCGCCCCGGCGCCGAAGACCTGGCGCGCGAAGTGCTCGAGCGTGCCGCGGAGGTGCGCCATCGTCAGGCCCTTGTCGATCGCGATGCCCTCGACCTGGGTGAAGACCGGCAGGTGCGTGGCGTCGAGCTCGTCCGCGCGGTACACGCGTCCCGGGGCGATCACGTAGAGCGGCAGCTCCCGGGACAGCAGGGAGCGCACCTGCACCGGGGAGGTGTGCGTGCGCATGACCAGGTGCCGGTCGACCGGCTCGACGAAGATCGTGTCGGCCATCGCCCGTGCGGGGTGGTCCGGGTCGAAGTTCAGCGCGTCGAAGTTGAACCACTCGTGCTCGAGCTCGGGGCCCTCCGCCACCTCCCACCCCATGCCGACGAAGATGTCGGCGACGGTCTCGTTGAGGACCGAGAGCGGGTGGCGGGAGCCCGGCGCCCGACGGACCGGCAGTGCGGTGACGTCGACGCGCTCGGCCTCGAGCCGGGCGCGTTCCTCGGCCTCGGCGAGGACGGACTCCTGCTCGGCGACGGCGGCGTTGACCCGACCGCGCGCCTGGCCGACGAGCTTGCCGGCCTCGGCCTTCTGCTCCTTCGGCACACTGCGCATCGACGCGTTCATCCGCGCGAGCGTCGACTGCTCGCCCGTGTGCTCCGCCCTGGCCTGCTTCAGCTCGGCCACGGTCGTCGTCGCGCGGACCGCGGCGAGGGCCCGGTCGACCGCGTCGGCGACGGCCGCTTCGCTGATCTCGAGGTGTTCTGACACGAGGCCCAAGCCTACCGGCCCCCGGGATACCGCCGTCCTGCACTGGACGGACGGTGGAAGAGCAGGACGGGTCAGCGCGCTGTGGAGGAGGACGCCACCCGCTGCGCGAACGCCGACTCGTACAGGCAGACGGACGCGGCCGTCGCCAGGTTCATCGACTCGGCCCGACCGTAGATCGGGACCTTCACGGCCCGGTCGACGAGCGCCAGGTCCTCGGATGTGAGGCCCCGGGCCTCGTTGCCGAAGACCCACGCGGTCGGCCCGTCGAGCATGCCGTCGGCCCGGACGTCCGGCAGGTCGTCGCCGGAGACGTCGGCCGCGAGGACCGTGTACCCGAGGGCCTTCGCGCGTGTGACGGCGTCGGCGAGCGTCACGCCCACCGAGACCGGCACGTGGAACAGCGAGCCCGTGGTGGACCGCACCACCTTCGGGTTGTAGGGGTCGACCGAACGACCGGTCAGCACGACCGCGTCAGCGCCCGCCGCGTCGGCGGCGCGGATGATCGTGCCGGCGTTCCCCGGGTCCCGGACCTGCTCGAGGATCGCGACCAGCCCGGGCAGCGTGCCGTCCGTGGCGGACGCGCCCTGCGCCTCCAGGCCGGGTCCGGCGTCCGGGAAGACGTCCTTCACCGACGTCGGGAACTGCTGGCACACCGCGACGACCCCCTGCGGCGTGACGGTGTCCGCCATCGTGTCGAGCACCTGCTCGGTGACGAACCACGTGTCGACCGGTGCGTCGTCGAGCCCGTACCGTGCGGCGGCGGTCGGCGTCACGTAGAGCTCGCGGAGCAGCTCCGGGCGGTACTCGATCGCCTCGCGCACGGCCTGCGGGCCCTCGAGCAGGAAGAGTCCGGTGTCGGCACGGACGTCCTTCTTGGCGAGTGCCGCGACGGCCTTGACGCGTCCGGACTTCGGGTTCTCGAGGAGATCGCTCACGCGTCAAGTGTCGCAGCATGCACGAAGCCCCCGCTCCGTGGACGGATCGGGGCTTCGGGAGCTGGCGTGACTACGCGGCCTTGGGGGCCGAGGTGTCGGCCGGCAGGGCCTTCTTGGCGGTCTCGACGAGCGCCGCGAACGTCTCGGGGTTGTTCACCGCGAGGTCCGCGAGGATGCGACGGTCGACCTCGACGCCGGCCAGGGAGAGGCCCTGGATGAGGCGGTTGTAGGTCAGGCCGTTCGCACGCGACGCGGCGTTGATGCGCTGGATCCACAGGCGACGGAACTCGCCCTTCTTCGCGTGACGGTCACGGTACGCGTAGACGAGGGAGTGGGTGACCTGCTCCTTCGCCTTGCGGTACAGGCGCGAACGCTGGCCGCGGTAGCCCTCGGCGCGCTCGAGGATGACGCGACGCTTCTTGGCGGCGTTGACCGCTCTCTTGACACGTGCCATTGATCTGTTCCTTTACGTTCCGCCGGCTCAGTGGCCGAGAAGCTTCTTGACGTTCTTGGCGTCGGCCTTCGCGAGGACCTGGTCCTCGTTGAGGCGGGCCTTGCGCTTGGCGCTCTTGACCTCGAGGTTGTGACGCATACCGGCCTGCTGCTTCATGATCTTGCCGCTGCCGGTGACCTTGAAGCGCTTCTTCGACCCGGAGTGGGTCTTCTGCTTGGGCATCGTGGTGCCTTTCCGTGGGGTGGGTGGGGAGCCGCGTCGTCGCGGGGTGGTCCGGGGAGGACCTATTCGGCGGGAGCCTCGGCCGGCGCGGACTCGGTGGCCTCGTCGGCCTCCTTGCCCTTCGCCGCGTGCTCCGACGCACGACGCTCGGCCTTCTGCGCAGCACGCTTCGCGTTCTGCTCGCCCTTGACGTCGGACTTGTTCTTGAGGGGGGCGATGATCATCGTCATGTTGCGGCCGTCCTGGGTCGGACGCGACTCGACGACGCCGAACTCGGCGATCTCCTCGGCGAACTTCTGGAGGAGACGGACACCCTGCTCCGGACGCGACTGCTCGCGCCCACGGAAGAGGATCATCGCCTTCACCTTGTCGCCGCCGAGGAGGAAGCCCTCGGCGCGCTTGCGCTTGGTCTCGTAGTCGTGCACGTCGATCTTCAGGCGGAACCGGACCTCCTTGAGGTCGGTGTTCACCTGGTTGCGGCGCGCTTCCTCGGCCTTCTGCGCTGCCTCGTACTTGAACTTGCCGTAGTCCATGATCTTGGCCACGGGCGGCTTCGAGTTCGGGGCGACCTCGACCAGATCCAGTTCGGCTTCCTGCGCGAGACGCAGAGCCATGGCGATCGGGACAACGCCGACCTGCTCACCCTGGGGGCCGACGAGTCGGACCTCGGGAACGCGGATTCGGTCGTTGGTGCGGGGATCGGTGATGCGGAGCTCCTTCAATCAAGTGGTGGCCGTCCGGCGCTGCTGCGCTGGACGACGGCACGAGAGAGGAGATCTGACGCACGGATCGGAACCCGTTCGGCAGCCGCCCGACACCGGCCCCGCGGGGCTGGCCTGCCGGGACGCGGTGCGGTCTGACGATCGCACTGCTGACCCGACGGAGCGGTTGGGACCCGGTAGCCTGTGGTGCACGGCCGCGGGTGGGAGAGACTCCTCTTCTACGACGCCGTCCGGGGCTCGGTCCGACTCCTGTGGAGACGATCTGGGCACACGGGCAGCATCTGCCGCCGATGAGTCTAGCAGAGGAGCACCGTGCCCGACACCCCCGAGAACGACACCCCGCAGGTCACGCAGGACGAGACCGCAGCCGGCGGCGAGGCCCGCGACATCGCCGAGGTGCCCGCGGTCGAGCTCATCAACACCGTCGCCGTGCACCTGCTCAGCGCAGCCGCCGTGAAGGTGGGGCTCGCCGACGACCCGCAGGAGCAGACCGACCTCGACGAGGCGCGGAAGCTCATCACGGCCCTCGCCGGGCTCGTGACGGCGGCGGCCACCGAGATCGGCGACCACCACGCCCGTCCGCTCCGCGACGGACTGCGCTCGGTCCAGCTCGCGTTCCGCGAGGCGTCGAGCATCCCGGACGCGCCGGGCAAGGGGCCGGGCGAGAAGTACACGGGCCCCGTCAACTGACGACGACGGTCGTCGTCACCACGTGACGGACGGGAGGCGCGGTGTCGGCCGGCACCGCGCCTCCCGTCCGTCAGCGGGTCACGCCGGGGGTCGGAGGATCAGGCCGCGCCGTCCGCCGCCAGCCGCGCGACCGCAGCCAGCGGGATGCCGGCCCAGTCGGGCCGGTTCCGCGTCTCGTAGACCACCTCGTACACGGCCTTGTCGAGCTCGAACGCGTCGAGCAGTGCGCGGTGGTCGGTCAGGTCGTCACCGGTCCCCCGGCGGTACCCGTCGAGGAACGCCTGCCGTGCCGCCTGCGCCCAGGCACCCGCGTCGACGAACTCGGCGTCGTGCGCGAGCGCGCCGGCGACGTAGTCGAAGGACCGGAGCATCCCGGCGACGTCGCGGAGCGTCGAGTCGGGCAGCGACCGCTCGGCGAGCGGGCGGAGCGGCTCGCCCTCGAAGTCGAGGAACACCCACCCGCGGGGCTCGGGCGCGGCGAGCACCTGCCCGAGGTGCAGGTCACCGTGGATGCGCTGCAGGTCCGGCCAGTGCGACGCGGCGGCACGGTCGTACACGGCACGGATCGCGTCGACGTGGGGCTCGACGGTCGGGGCCTCGCGCACGGCGGCGTCGAGCCGGCCGCGCATCGTCGCTGCCGCAGCGTCCCGTCGTGCATCGTCGGCGGGCTCGGTCGGCAGGGCGGTGGCGAGCGTGCGGTGCACCTCGGCGAGCGCCTCGCCGAGCGCGGCGGCCTGCTCGTCCCACGGGGTGCCGGTCCTGGCGTCGCGGAGGGCCACGCGCCAGGCGTCCTCGAGGCCGGGCAGGAACTCCTGGGCGAACGCGAGGTGTCCGGTGGCCGTGCCGTCGGGACGGCCGGGGTCGGGCCAGCTCGCCTGCTGGGCGCCGTACACGGTCGGCACGCGGGAGCTGCCCGCGGCGGAGAGTGCGAGCTGCGTGGTGACGTCGGGGTTGTCACCATGGTGGAGCACCCGGAAGACCTTGGTGATGACCCGGTCGCCGGACGCGGTGTCGCAGATGACCGAGGTGTTCGACTGCTCGCCGGACAGCACCCGGGACGCGGTGACCTCGCCGATCGGCCGGAGGCTCGAGGGGTCGGCGTCGATGCGCGCCGCGAGCTGCTGCACCCAGACGGTGTCGGTGGTGGCGTCGACCGGGTCGACGGCTCCCCCGCCAGGGCCCGCGACGACCGGTACCTGGTAGAGGACGGGCCCGGTCGCGGCGTCGTCGAGGACCAACCGCGTGCCGTCGGTCTCGGCGATGGTGTTCAGCGCCGGGGTCCCACCCTTCGCGGCGTACCAGCGCTGGCGTGCGATCCAGCCCTCCAGCGTGCGGTCGTCGACGTGCTCGGGTGCCTCGGCGCTCATGCAGCGAACGGTACGCGCCGGTCCCGGGGCGCGCCCCGAGTCGTGGCGCACCGGTCGGCGCGCACCGGTTGGCGCGCGCCGCTTTACAACGATGTACGGAGCGACCAGCATGGCTGCATGACCTCGCTCGACGGCACCGTCGCCGCCCTCCTGCCCCAGCTCCCTCGCGCCTCCGACCAGGACGGCTCGTACCCCCGACCGCAGATGCTGCGCGGCGCGTGGGCCGACCTCGACGGGACGTGGTCGTTCCGGAACACGGGCGACGACCCGACCTGGCGCTCCGGGTTCCCGGACGCCCGGGACATCACGGTGCCGTTCCCACCCGAGTCGCCGGCATCGGGCATCGACGAGCCCGGGTTCCACCCCGTGGTCTGGTACGCCCGGACGATCACGCGCGCCGAGCTCGACGCCGCCGGGTACGGCGACGCGGCACCCCGGCTCCTGCTGCACTTCGGCGCCGTCGACCACCGCGCGCGGGTCTGGGTCGACGGGCAGTTCATCGGTGAGCACGAGGGCGGACACACCCCCTTCACGCTCGACGTGACCGAGGCGCTCGGCACCGAGCCGGACGTGACGCACACCCTGGTCGTCCGCGCCGAGGACGACCCCCACGACGTCACCCAGCCGCGCGGCAAGCAGGACTGGCACGAGCACCCGCACGCCATCTGGTACCGCCGCACGACCGGGATCTGGCAGACCGTCTGGCTCGAGGCCGTGCCGACCGCGTCGATCGGGGCCCTGCGCTGGACGAACGTCGACCACGCGACGGTGCGGCTGACCGTCCGGCTCGCCGGAGAGCGCCCCGCCGGCGCGCGGGTCCGCGTCGCGGCGCACTGGTCCGGGGGCGACGAGGACCTGGCGACCGTCGAGACGGTCCTGCCCGTGACCGCGCACGAGGTCGAGGTCGTCGTGCCCGTCGCCCGGCAGCAGAACGGTCAGGCCGAGGACGAGCTGGTGTGGTCCCCCGAGACCCCGCGCCTGGTCGACGCGGTCGTCACGCTGCTGCCGGCCGAGGGCGACGTGCCCCTGGACGCCGTGTCGTCGTACTTCGGCGTCCGCACCGTGGGCATCGACGGCGGCGCCTTCCTGCTGAACGGCCGCGCCTACGACGTCCGCAGTGTCCTCAACCAGGGCTACTGGCCGGAGTCGCACCTCGCAGCACCGTCACGGCAGGCCCTGCGCCGCGAGGTCGAGCTCATCAAGGAGCTCGGCTTCACCGCCGCGCGGAACCACCAGAAGATCGAGGACCCGCGGTTCCTGTACTGGGCGGACCGGCTGGGGCTGCTCGTCTGGGGCGAGGCACCCGGCGCGTACGCGTTCTCCCCGCTCGCCGTGCAGCGGCTCGTGCGGGAGTGGATGGACGCCGTCGAACGCGACGCCTCGCACCCGTCCATCGTCACCTGGGTGCCGGCGAACGAGAGCTGGGGCGTGCAGCACATCGCGACGGACCCGGCGCAGCAGGCATACGCCCGATCACTCGCCGACGTCACCCGGGCGCTCGACCCCACCCGGCCGGTGGTCTCGAACGACGGCTGGGAGCACACGAACTCCGACATCGTCACCGTGCACGACTACGAGGGCGACGGCCCCCGGCTCGCCGCGACCTACACCGACGACGCCGCACGGACGGCACTGCTCGGTGGGCGCGGGCCCGCTGATCGTCGGATCCTGGTGGGCGGCGCGACGGACCAGGGGCAGCCGGTCATGCTGACGGAGTTCGGCGGCGTGGACTTCCAGCCCGGGGCGAAGCGCGAGGACGGGTGGGGCTACACCTCGGCCGTCGACGGCGACGACTGGGTGGCGCGGATCACGGCGCTCTACGACGGGGTCCGGGCGAGCTCGTTCCTGGCCGGTTCGTGCTGGACGCAGCTGACGGACACGATGCAGGAGACGAACGGCCTGCTCAACGCCGACCGCACCGCGAAGGTCCCGATCGAGCGCATCCGCGCCGCGGTCACCGGGCGCTGACGCCGCGGTCGGCACCCCGCGACCCGCGGAACGCAACGTGGGCGGTCCTGCGCAGCGGTACACCGCTGCGAGGAACCGCCCACGTTGCGTTTTGCGGAAGGGGGAGGGGTCAGGACGCCAGGAAGCGCAGGACCGCCTCGTTCCACTCGTCCTTGTGCGAGGCGAGCACACCGTGCGGGCCACCCTCGATGACGTGCGTCTGCGCGTTCGGGATGGCCGCCGCGGTGCGCTGACCGGACGCCTCGAACGGCACGATCCCGTCCGAGTCGCCGTGGATGACGAGCGTCGGGACGTCGACCTTCGTCAGGTCGTCGCGGAAGTCCGTCGTCGCGAAGGCGACCGTGCAGTCGAGCGTGCCCTTCGGCGAGGCGAGCTCGGCGATCGCCAGGTCGTAGGCGCGCTGGTCCTCGCTGACGAGCGGCTTCTTGAGCAGGCCCGGCTCGCCGCCCGGCGTGTAGAACATGTCGACGAACTGGTGCAGGAACGCCGGACGGTCGCCCGTGATGCCGTTCGCGAACCAGTCGGCGAGGTCCTGGTCGACCGCGCCGTCCGGGTTGTCGTCCGACTTCCACAGGTACGGCGGCACCGCGCTGGCGAAGACGAGCTTCTTGATCTTCGCGGTGCCGTAGGTCGAGACGTAGCGCGCGAGCTCGCCGCCGCCCATCGAGAACCCGATGAGGGTGACGTTCGTCAGGTCGAGCTCGGTGATGAGCTTGTCGAGGTCCGCGGCGAACGTGTCGTAGTCGTAGCCGCCCCACGGCTGCGACGACTGCCCGAACCCGCGGCGGTCGTAGGCGATGACGCGGTGGCCGGCCTCGACGAGTGCCGGGACCTGGCCCTCCCACGAGCGGCCGGACAGCGGCCAGCCGTGGATCAGGACGACCGGGTCGCCCGCGCCGAGGTCGTCGTAGTGGAGCTCGATGTCGTGGCCGTTCTCGGCGCCGACGGTGACGAAGGGCATGCTTCCTCCTGTTGGTGGTTTCCAGGGAACGTGCTCGATGCAACGCCCGTCGCCCGGACGGATCCTGGAGGTGCGGTGACCGGACAACGGGCGGCGGCTGCGGAGGTGGGAGACTCGGGCGGTGACCGACCTGGCGGAGACGACCCGTGCCTCCCGGCCGGGGCTGCCGTCCCGCGTCCGTCGTGTGCTCACGGTCGGCCTGGAGGGACGGCACGGCGGGTGGACCGCTCCGCTCGTCGTGTGGCTGGCTTCCCGCGTGGTCAGCACCGTCCTGCTGCTCACGGTCTGGCTGCTCGCCACCGCGCACGGGTGGCGGTTCGCGTCGGTCCGACGCGAGGGGACGTTCACGGCGTTCCTCGGGTCGTGGGACGCGTCGTTCTACCGGACCATCGCCGAGCACGGCTACCCGACGACGCTGCCCACCGACGCGGCGGGTCACGTGCTGCCGAACCCGTGGGCCTTCCTGCCGGTGTTCCCGGCGCTCGCACGGTTCGTCCAGCCGCTCGTCGGCGGGTCCTTCTGGGCCGCAGGCGTGCTCGTCGCCACGCTCGCGGGCGCCGGCACGTGCATCGTGCTCTGGCGCCTGGTGCGCGCGGTGACCGACGAGCGGCGGGCGACCCGGGCGACGGCGCTCTTCGCGTTCGCGCCGACCGGGTTCCTGCTGCAGGTGGCGTACGCCGAGAGCACGTTCCTGCTCCTGCTCTTCGGCGCACTGCTCGCCCTGGTGCGTCGGCGGTACTGGCTCGTGCTGCCGCTCGGTCTCGTCGCCGCGTTCACGAAGCCGGGGGTGCTCGCGCTCGCCGTGGCCCTCGCGGTGCACCTGGTCGTCCGGCTCGTGCAGGAACGCCGGGCGCTGCCGGTGCGGGATGCCGTGGCGATCGTCCTCGCGGGGCTCGGGGTCGCGGCGGCGGGGCTGGCGTGGCCCGTCGTGGCGTCGGCGGCGACCGGACGGCCGGACGCGTACCTCGCGACCGAGCTGTCGTGGTGGGTCGGGTTCGTCGGTCGGCAGCACTTCGCGCCGCTCACGCCGTGGTTCACGATGGCCTCCACGTGGCTCGGCCCGCTCGGCGTCGTGCTCGTGGTCGTGGTCCTCGCCGGGGCGGTGTGGTCCTGGACCCGACCGGGCGCACGGGCGCTCGGCGTCGACGTCGTGTCGTTCACCGCGGCGTACGCGCTGTACCTGGTGGCCGTGTTCCTGCCGCAGCAGAGCCTGCCGCGCCTGCTGATGCCGACGGCACCGCTGCTCGGGGCCGACGTGTTCACGGGAACGCGGCGACGGACGACCGTGTGGCTGGTCGTCGGCGTGTGCCTGCAGCCCGTCGCGATCGTGCTGCTCTGGTTCCTCGGGTACCCCTGAGCGTCGGCGGCCGGGGCGCGGCGGCAGCGGCCAGGGCGCGGCGCCGCGTCACGTCGCGTCGCGGCGGCCCGTCGGAACGCGGTGTCGGGTGCCGCCGCACAACGGCGAGCACCTCGCGCCACGTGATCACGTGGCGCGAGGTGCTCCCGGTTGTGCGCACGACCGGCGCCGGCGCGACGCGATCGGCCGGCATGACCGGCGCCGGCGCAACGCGATCGGCCCGCGGGACCGGCGCCGACCGGCGCCGACGGGGCGGCAGGGCGGGTGACCGCGCCGCGTCGCCGCTACGCGTCGAACGTGTGGAACCAGGCCGTGCCGCCGGGGTGCTGCACGGTGATCATCTCGTCCAGGTCGCGGTAGGGCCCGTCCTGGTTGTGGCTCGCCGACTTGATGCGGATCGTGCCGTCGGGCTCCGTGAACACCTCGGACACGATCGTCACGTGGTCGGGCGATCGGTTGTCGTTCCAGTCGTAGAACACGATGTCGCCGACCTTGACCTTGCTGCGCTCGTCGAGGGAGCGTCGCGTCAACCCGAAGGTCGCCGCGTTCGCCGTCATCCACGGGTCCATCGCCGGGCAGTACGTCCACGTGGCGCTGTGCTGCGCACCGCCGGACCGGCTGTACCAGTCGTCGCGCTGTTCCCACCCACGGGCGATCAGCGTCTGGCTGACGTAGTTCGCGCAGTCCCCGCCGATCGGGTTCATCGTGCCGTACTCGGCGAGGTTGTAGTCCGCCCAGTACCGCATCGCGTACTCGAGCTGCCGGTCGACGTCCGTCAGTGCCGCGTAGGCCACCGAGGTCGTCGCGACCGCGGTCGAGGCGTCCGGGACCGGCGCGGCCGTCGGGGTCGGCGTCGCGGTGGCCTGGTCCTGCGTGGCGCCGGCCTGCCCGTCGTTGGCGGCACTGCCGTTGCCGTCCGACGACCGGTTCGCCGACGGGCTCGGCTCGATCGCCGACGTGAAGAGCGCGACGTCAGCCGACCCCGCCGTGTACATCGCCTGGTGCGGCGCCGTGAAGGTCACGGTCGTCGCCGAGGCCTGCACGTCCCGCGCCGCGACCCCGCCGACCGTGACCCCCTGCACCGCGGCGAGGCCGGTCCCCGTGACCGTCACCGTGACACCACCGGCGAGCGGCACCTGCGCGGGCTCGACCGCGGTCGCCGCGGGGCGGGCGCTCGACGAGCCGGAGGACGACGACCCGGGCGACGCGCCGCTCGGCCCGTCGCCGGCGCGGGTGGTCGCGCCCGACGACGCGTCGTCGGCGCGGGAGCAGGCCGCGACGGCGACCCCGATGCCGGCGACGCCGGCGAGCGACAGCAGGGAACGGCGCGTGAACGAGGCAGTCATGACCGGACCAGGGTAGGCGACGGTACGGCAGGATCGCTGG
The DNA here is from genome assembly GCF_028307415.1 of Curtobacterium uvaldense. Lineage (NCBI taxonomy): Bacteria > Bacillati > Actinomycetota > Actinomycetes > Micrococcales > Microbacteriaceae > Curtobacterium > Curtobacterium uvaldense. The sequence continues at coordinate 24,383 of NZ_JAQMHU010000007.1, forward strand.
CAGCACACCATCCACCGGAAGGATCGACCCGCACATGCCCGAGAGCCACGACTTCTTCGTCGCCGCCGACCCCGAGTCCACCCGCACGATCGTCCGTGACGCCCTCGTCCGCGAGGGCTACACGATCACCGACGGCGACCAGGGCACGCTGCTGGGCACCCGCGGCAGCCTGGGCCTCACCCTGCTCGTCGGCGGCTTCCTGAACGACCGGACGTTCCACACCCGGCTCGACGTGCAGCTGATGGTCGCGCCCGACGGCCGGACCGTCGCGCGACTGCTCCGCGGCTCGGGCCGGTCCGCGGTCAAGGGCGGCGCACTCGGCGTGGCCCGCGGCAACCGGGCGTTCGAGCAGGCCGCGAACGCGATCCACGCGTCGCTCGCGCAGGCCGGCGTCCTGACGGACAGCGTGCCGAGCTGACGCGCTCGCGGAGGAACGACGAAGGGCCACCCGATCGGGTGGCCCTTCGCTGCTGCTTGGTGGAGCTAAGGGGATTCGAACCCCTGACCTTCTCATTGCGAACGAGACGCGCTACCAACTGCGCCATAGCCCCAAGTGCTCCACCACACTAGCACCACCGGGAGCGCGAACCGAAATCGGCCCGCCACGCCCGGGCGTGCCGCGCGTGGACGGTGTCAGACCGCGCGGCGTCGACGCATGACCGCGTCGAGGTCGGTCTGCCGGTACGCCTCGTCGTCGATGACCCCCATGCCGGCCCAGCGGCTCTGCGTCGCCGGCTGCTCGGGCTCGGCGGCGACGGCGGGCTCGGCGGTAGGCGATCCGGCGGCAGGCGATCCGGCGGGGCGGGACGGCGCCGCCTCCCCGGCCGGGGCACGGAGCCCGAGTCGCTCGGCGAGACGGCCCTGGTCGTGGGCGGAGAGTGAGGCGGCGGCCTCCTCGACGTCGGACCGCATCCGGGACACCCGCGCGAGCGTCGGGTCGGTCTCCCCCGCCCGGATGGCAGCCGCCTCGGCCTCGGCCTCGGCCTTCGCCTCGGCCACGCGCTCGCGCAGCCGGGCAGCGAGCTCGGCGGACGACTCCGGCGACGGCGCGGGCGCCGCGGGGCGCTCGACGTACAGGGGCTTCGGCACGCTGGCCGGCGTCCAGCTCCGGTCGCGCGTCGGCTCGGCGGGCTGCTCGGTGGACAGCGGCGGTGCCGGGTCCGTCCACGCGGTCGACGGCCGGGAGGCACGGGTCACCGCCGCAGCGCCCGCCGCGGCACGCGCCTTCCGCGCCTGGGCGACCTGGTGCAGCTGCGCCAGGACCGCCGCGGACCCACCGGCGGCGACGAGCCCGGCGACACCGACGAGCCAGGCGCCCGGGGCCGCGACGAAGACGACCGCCGCGACGAGGACACCGAGCGCGCCGAAGAGGGTCGCACCGAGCCGGGAGCGGCGCATCCGCATGGCCGTGAGTGCGGGGACGGACGACACCCGCTCGAGCTGGGGCTGCTGCTCCGCGAGGCGCCGGGTGATCTCACGCTGCCGCGCGGCCTCGTGCGCTCGGACGATCGCGGCCCGCTTCGCCTCCTCCGACCGGGCGACGCGCTGCGCCTCGGCCAGGGACTTCGCGTTCATCTCGACCCGGACCTCGTCGGGGAGCTCGGCGGTCTGCGCGAGGATGCGCAGCGTCTGCTGCAGCCGGATCGCGTTCCGCTCGGTGGCGAGGTACTGCCGACGAGCCGCCCACGACGGCATGAGGTAGACGACCCAGAGCACGGCCGCGATGAGCAGGACGATGCCGCCGCCCCAGGAGCCGATACCTGCCATGGGGACACGGTAGGGGTGCGCGTTCCCCGGACCGCCCATTGCCGGACGCGTGTTGCGCGAGTCGCGACCGAATCCGTGGGACGCGGGTCGCGCCTCCAGGCCGACGTGACAGGACGACGGGACGACCGTCAGATGCGCGGTCGGGTGTCGAGCGGGGTCGCCGCCTCCTCACGGGCGGAGGCCGGGACGCTGCCCGCCCCGTGCGGGACGCGACCGGCGACCCAGCGGTCGAGGACGCCCTCGCGCACCTCTTCGGCGACGAGGGCGAAGCAGAAGTGGTCGCGCCAGTCGCCGTTGATGTGGATGTACCGGCGGCGCAGGCCCTCGAACCGGAAGCCGAGCTTCTCGACGACCCGCAGGCTCGGCGCGTTCTCCGGACGGATGCAGATCTCGATGCGGTGGATGCCGACGACCCGGAAGCAGTGGTCGACCGCCATCGCGACCGCGATCGGCGTGACGTTGTGCCCGGCCGCCCCCTCGACGACCCAGTAGCCGATGGACGCACTGGCGAGCGAGCCGTAGGTGATGCCGGACACGTTGAGCTGGCCGACGAAGCGACCGTCGAGCTCCATCGCGAACGGCAGACCGAGCCCGGCGCGGGCGTTGGCCTGCAGTGCCCGGATGCTGCCGCGGACGTCGGTGGAGACGTGTCCGGAGGGGTTGGTGGCCTCCCACGTCCGCAGCCACGAGCGGTTCGTGGCGAGGGCGACGTCGAGGTCACGGGTGTCGCGGAGCCGGAGGGGCCGGATCGTGACCCGCCCGTGGGACAGGGTCGGGATCGTCGTCATCGCTGTGGTTCCTCCGGTGCCCGGCGCTCGACCGGGTGGACGCACGAACGGGCCCGGGGCGGACCCCGGACCCGTTCGTGACGGGGTGGCTACTCTCCCGCGTTGAAGTCCTTCAGCCAGGCCTTGAGGTCGGGGCCGAGGTCGTCGCGGTCCGAGGCGAGCTGCACGATCGCCTTGATGTAGTCCAGCTTGTCACCGGTGTCGTACCGGCGTCCACGGAACACGACGCCGTACACGCCGCCGGTCCACTCCTCGGCGCCCGCCATCTTCATGAGCGCGTCGGTGAGCTGGATCTCGCCACCCTTGCCCGGCTCCTGCTTCTCGAGGACGTCGAAGACCTCGGGGCGGATGACGTAGCGACCGATGATGGCCAGGTTCGAGGGGGCTTCGCCCTGCGGGGGCTTCTCGACCAGGCCGGTGATCTTCACGACGTCGTCGGTGTCGGTCTCCTCGACCGTGGCGATGCCGTACATGTGGGTCTGCGACTCGGGGACCTCGAGCAGGGCGACGACCGTGGCGTTCTTCTCGCCCTGGACCTCGATCATGCGCTTGAGCAGCGGGTCGCGGGCGTCGATGATGTCGTCGCCGAGCAGCACGGCGAACGGCTCGCGGCCGACGTGCATCTTCGCGCGGAGCACGGCGTGGCCGAGGCCGAGCGGGTCGCCCTGACGGACGTAGTGCATGTCGGCGAGGTCGGTCGACTGGTTGACCTTCTGCAGCTTCTCGTGGTCGCCCTTCTTCTTGAGGGTCTCCTCGAGCTCGGCCACGTGGTCGAAGTGGTTCTCGAGCGCGTTCTTGTTGCGCCCGGTGATCATGAGCACGTCGGTCAGCCCGGCGCCCACGGCCTCCTCGACCACGTACTGGATCGCCGGCTTGTCGACGACCGGGAGCATCTCCTTCGGCATCGCCTTGGTCGCGGGGAGGAAGCGCGTGCCCAGGCCTGCGGCCGGGATCACCGCCTTCGAAATCTGGAAGCCCATGTCAGCGAACGTACCGGACGCCCACTGGGTCCCGGCATGGGCACTTCGGAGGACACGGCATCCCGCGCCCCACGGCGGGAAGCCGCAAACCCGCGCTCGGTAGACTCCCCGCCATGACCGCCGACCTCGGGAACGAGAAGCGCGCCCTGCGAGCCGAGCTCCGGCAGCGGCGGCGCACCCGGACCACGACGGAGCGCGACACCGACACGACCGCCCTGACGTCGACGCTGCAGCGCTTCGTGGAGGAACGGCAGCTGCGCTCGCTCGCGCTCTACCTGTCGGCGCCCGACGAGCCGGACGTCCGACCCTTCCTGCGCTGGGCGCAGGAGCACGGCGTCCGGGTGCTGCTCCCGATCACCCGCGAGGACGGCCTGCTGGACTGGGCAGTCGACGACGGGGTCTCCGAACACGAGGGCCTGCACGGCATGCCCGAGGTCGTCGGCGAGGTGCTCTCCCCGCTCGCGCTCGGGGACGTCGACGCGATCCTCACCCCGGCGGCGGCGGTCGGGCACGACGGATGCCGGATGGGCTGGGGCCGCGGCTACTACGACAAGACGCTCGGGTCGATGGCGAACCGGCCGCCCGTCTATGCTGTGATCTTCGACGCGGAGTACCTCGACGAGGTCCCGCGCGAGGCCCACGACGAACCCGTCGACGGCATCATCACGCCGTCGCGCATCATCACCTTCCGGAGCTAGGGTGCCCACCTACTCGTACCGCTGCACCGAGTGCGACAACGCCTTCGACGTCAAGCAGTCGTTCTCCGACGCCACCCTGACCGAGTGCCCCGTCTGCGGCGGTGCGCTGCGCAAGGTGTTCTCGCCGGTCGGCGTCACCTTCAACGGCGGCGGCTTCTACCGCACCGACTCGCGGTCGACGCCGAAGGCCGAGGGGTCGTCGGGGTCGTCCTCGTCGTCCTCGCCGTCGTCGAGCACGCCGGCGAAGGCGGAGCCGAAGAAGACCGAGTCGAAGCCGGCCGCGCCCAGCGCCTCCTGACGAGGGCTCGTCTCCGTCGGTACGGTGGGGTCTCCTCGACACGGAAGGAGGCTCACGTGAAGGGCTTCAAGGAGTTCCTGCTCCGCGGGAACGTCATCGACCTGGCCGTCGCGGTCGTCATCGGTGCGGCGTTCACCGCGATCGTCACCGCGATCGTGAACTCGCTCATCAACCCCCTGATCGGCGCGGTCTTCAACGCGTCGAGCCTGGACAAGGCACTCGTCGTGTCGATCCCCACCGTCTCCGGGGACTCGGCGGACATCCTGTTCGGCGCGATCATCGGCGCGGTCCTGAACTTCGTCATCGTCGCGGCGGTGGTGTACTTCGCCCTGGTGGTCCCGGTCAACCGGCTCAAGAAGCTCGCCTTCGAGCGGGTGAAGAACGACGAGCAGCAGACGCCGCAGGACGTCCCGCCGACCGACGTCGAGGTGCTGCTCGAGATCCGCGACCTGCTCCGCACGCAGAACGGCGACGCGGTGGCGTCGGGCGGCGGTGCGCACGTCGCCCCGTCGACCGCTCCCGAGGGACCGGGGATCAGCGGCTCGACGAAGCTCTAGCCGCGGGCGTCCCGAACCACGGAACCGACGTCGAACCAGCCTCCGGGGCCGGTTCGACGTCGGTTTCCTGGTTCGACGGGGCCGGACGGCGCGGGCCGGACGCCCGCGCCGCGCGCGTCCGCGTCAGGCGGTGCGGGCCGTCGCGCGGTGCTTCGCGGCGAGGGCCCGGGCGTACTGCACGCCGGCGACGACGTGGCCGATCGTGCCCGCCCAGACGAAGACGAGCGCGAGCACCCGGATCCAGTCGTGCTGCGATGCCCACGACGTCGACGAGAACAGCAGCAGCGGCAGACCGACGAAGAGCAGCGCGGATCGGACCTTGCCGGTCCACGTGACGTCGAGGTCCGGGTTGCCGCGGAACCACAGGCCGGACAGCAGCGCGAGCACCGCGTCCACGAGGACGATGATCGCGACGCTCGGCCACGGCAGCAGGCCGACGAGCACGAGCGACAGCACGATGGCGATGATCGCCAGGCGGTCGGCGATCGGGTCGAGCGCCTTGCCGAGCTTCGAGCCCTGGTCGAACCGACGCGCGATGAAGCCGTCCGCCCAGTCGCTGACACCGAGGACGACGAGCGTGACGAGCGCCCAGCCGGGGTGGCCGGCCACGACGAAGCCGATGAACACCGGGATGAGCAGGAAGCGCACCAGCGTGATCAGGTTCGGCCACGTCTGCCAGTCGGGTCGCCGTCGCGCGGTGTCAGTCATCGACCCCAGGCTACCCGTCACCAGTGTGGGGGCACGTCGCGCAGCAGCTGGGCGTCGTTCTCCCCGTCGCGGTGGCGGGCCGGTTCCGGCGGCGCGGCCGGGTCGTAGCCCGGCACCGGCGCGGTGGTGACGCGCCTGGTGCGGCGGGGAGAGCCTCCCGGCCGGTCGGTCGTGTCGGTGCCGGTTCCGCCACCGTCATCTGCGGAACGGACGGGAGGCTCGACCTCCGTCACGTCGTCGGCCCGCGTCCACGAGCCCACCAGCTGGTCCGTCCCCGCCGTCACCGGACCGGCCGCGCGGGACGCGCGCCGGGACCCGCTCACCGGCGAGCGGGGCCCGGAGCGGGCACGCGGGGATGCGTCTCCGACCGGGTCATCGGCGTGCGGGGATCGGAGGGATCGAGATCTCCTGCGTCGCTCCACGGTCGACGCCGAGCACCGACGCCACGGTGTCCGCGACGCGGTCCGGGTCGGAGAACAGCTGGAACGCGTGCACGCGCACGTAGTGCCACCCGAGTCGGCGGAGCACCTCGGGACGGAGCCGCAGCGACTCGCGGAGCGAACCTCGGACGAGCGACGCGTCGGTCTCGATCGTGACGCAGACGCCGCCGTGCGCCGCGACCAGGCCGAGCTTGCCCCGGTGACCGAGTGCGACGGGGATGCCGCGCATCTCGAGTCGTCGGGCGAGGTCGACGAGCAGCGGGTCGGAGTCGTCGGGCACGTACTCGGCGGCGGTGCGCGCGCGGACCTCGGCGAGGATCTCGGCCAGCGCGACGGTGCCGTGGCCCATCCGCTCGGCCTCGATGTCCGACGGCTGGAAGCACGTGACGATGACCATCGACCGGCGCGCTCGGGTCATCGCGACGGCGAGCAGACGCTCCCCGCCGGGCTTGCCGAGCGGACCGAAGTCGCGCAGCACGCGGCCGTGCGGGGTCCGGCCGTACCCGATCGAGAACACGACGCGGTCGCGGCTCTGTGCCACGGACTGCTCGAGCGTCGCGACGATGAACGGCTCGGCGCGGTCGCCGATGACGAACTCGGTGAGGTCCTTGTGGCCCTGCGCCGCGGTCAGGACGGCCTGCTCGACGCGCACCGCGTGCTTCGCCGACGCCGTGATCACCATGAGCGACTCGGTCGGGCGGGTGCGGGCGTGCTCGGTGACGAGCCGGACCACGCGGTCCACCTCGGCGTCGACGCTCTCGACCGCCCCGGACTCGGGGTCCGGCACGGCCTTGCCGTCGCTGACGTAGTCGATCGCGATGGAGCCGTGGCCGAGGAACGAACCGGCCCACGGCAGCGACTCGATGCGGCCGCCGTAGAAGCGGCGGTTGACGAGCTCGGCGAGGTCCTCGCCGCCGGCGCGGTACGACCGCGTGAGCGACAGGGTCGGCAGGAGCGTCGACAGCTTCGCGAGCGCGGAGTCGGCGTGCAGGGCGTCGAGCGTGCCCTCGTCCACCTGCAGTGCCCGGTGGTCGGGGTCGACCGCGATCCGGAACGGCGACGGGGTCTGCGTCACCGGGTCGCCGAACACGACGGTCTGGCGAGCGCGACGGACGGCGCCGACGGTCTCGGCGATGGTGACGGCACCGGCGTCGACGAGGATCACCGTGTCGAACGGCATCGTGTCGGCGATCTCGGGGACCTCGTACGGCGAGGCGAGCCAGACCGGCGCGATCGACCGGGACAGGTGCGGCGCGGAGTCCTGCAGCAGGCGCGAGGTGATCGCGCCCTCCTTGAGCTGCGTCTTCAGCGACGTCGCCTCGTCCGGCCAGTCGACCAGTCCGACCTTCCAGTTCTCGGCGAGCTGCCACGCCAGGCCCTGGGAGACCCCGGCCGCGTGGGCGTCGTCGACGAGCCGGAAGTCGGCCTCGACCCGGTCGAGCATGTCGGTGTTGCCGCCGAGCAGCGCCCGGTCGGACTCGAGCATCGTCTCGAGCGCGGACTGCCACCAGGCGAGCTCGAGCTCGGCCGGCACCTGGGTGTCCGGCACGTGGCGGTGTGCCAGGTCGGTGATGAGCGGCTCGAGCTGCAGGTCCCGCAGGGTCTGCATGAGCTCGGTGCGCTCCTGCAGGTTGTGCAGGACGTCGGACTCCTCGGCCAGGCGGGCGACCGTCGGGACGAGCTCGTCGATCGGCAGGTTCGCGAGCTGGCGGTCCCGCTCGGTCCGGCCGAGGGGCTCGTCGAGTCGGGCGAGGTCCTGCACGACGTTCGAGAAGAGCACCTGCACGTCCCCGATGCCCGTGGGCACCTCGGGGTTCACGCCGGCCGCGACGTAGCGCTGCCAGAGCACGCGCTGCTGCTGCACACGGGTCAGCGCCTCGTGCAGGTCGGACACGTGCACGCCCGGTCGGACGTACTCACGCGCGAGCTTCTTCAGCCGACGACGGTTGGTCGACGACATCGGGGCGCCCTCGCCACGAGGGGCCGTCGCGGCGACGAGCTCCGAGACCGACCGGTCGAAGACGACGGGCAGGAAGCGGTCGAGGGTGTCCCGGATCTCGGTGAGCAGGCGGAGGTAGATGCCGAGCTCGTTGATCGTCGTGAACTGCCGCATGTGGGTCGACGCCACGAGGTCGTGCGCACGGCGCAGCAGCGTCGGCAGGCCGTCGGCGTCGAGGTCCTTCGCGGTCTTGTGCGCCCGCTGCGCGCCGTCGCTCGAACCGAACTTGGCGCCGTACCAGGGCGAGTCGTCCGGGCCGTAGCGGAACTCGCCGAGGTTTGCCGCGCTGACCATGGTCTCGGCGACGCGCGAACGGCCCTCGACCATGCTCGTCACGGACCGCTTCGACAGTCGGGCGGTCGTCGACGGCGGCACCGGCAGGAGCGACAGCCGGGACAGCTCGACCAGGCAGTCGAGCACCGAGACGCCGAAGTCCGGGTCGACGCGGGTCAGCGAGCCGCGGTAGTCGGTGAGGACCTTGCGGAGCCGGACCAGGGCGTCGTCGACCTCGCGGAGGTTCGGACGCGCGGCCTTCTCGTTGCGCGCGATGCCCCGGACGACGTCACGGCGCAGGGTGCCCGGCGTGACGGCGACGCCCGGCAGCTGGACCTCGGCGAAGCGTGCGGCGATGCCCCGCAGGGTCGCCCGCCGCGGGCTCACGACGAGGACGCGCTTGTTCGCCGCGACGAGGCCGCCGAGCGCGTTGACGATCGTCTGCGTCCCGCCGGTGCCCGGCAGGGTCTTCACGACGATCGAGTTGCCCGCCGTGATCTGCGCGATCACGTTCTCCTGCTCGTCGTCGGCGTCGAGCAGCAGCGTGTCGGTCTCCGGGCTGCGCTCGTCCGACGGGGTCTGCTCGACCGGGTGGTAGGACTGCTCGACCTGCCACTTCGCGCTCGGGTTGCCGGCGAGCGCGTCGAGCACCGGGTGGGACAGGTCGCCGGTGTCCTCGACCATGCCGCTGGCGACCTCGGCGAAGGTCGAGACGACCAGGCGCGCGTGCACCGAGAAGCCGGGGATGTGCGCGGTCAGCCCGCGGAGCCGGTCGATGACGGGGTTCGGGGTGAACGAACCGTCCTGCTGCGCGAGCGCGACGAAGGACTGGGCGTCGAGGATGACGCCGTACTGCTCGTGCAGCGCGTCGGCCAGCCCGGGGTTGAGCACCGGCTCGCCGAGCAGGCGCACCTCGAAGTCACGGCCGTGCCGACGGATCGCGAGCGGGCGGAGCAGCACCGGGCCGCGGAAGTGCTCGTCGCCGTGCTGCCAGTCGGCCATGCCGATGCCGAGCTTCACGGCGTCGATCCCGCGCACGGTCGCGAGCTCGGTTCCCTTCGCCTCGACCTGGGCGGCCGCGACACGCGCGGCGCGCAGCGCAACCTCGTCGCGGATCAGGCTCGAGAGCAGCGTCGTCTTGCCGGTGATGAACTGCGCGAGTCCGCCGGGGTGCGTGGTGGACAGCTCGATCCGGGCACGCGGGTGGTCGCTGAAGTGCGTGAGGGGGCTCGTCCCGCCGACACCGGTCAGCTGCGTCCGCCAGGCGTCCCACGTGGGCTCGGCGGCGTTGCCGGCCTGGAGGCGCGGGTCGCCCAGGCTGATCGCCTGCGGGCTCGTGAGCTGCAGTTCCGGCCGCAGGGTGCGGTCCGGCTCGTCGCTCCGGTCGCCCTCCCGCTGCTCGCGCCCGTCCTCGGGCGCGTCGGCACCCTGGACGGGGACGTCGTCATCCGCGTCGTCCGCGCCGTCGGTCACCCTGTCTCGCCACACATCCGACACTGTAGGCGGAAGCGGGCGGCCTCCCTGGCAATGACCCGACGTTTCCGGCTTTCCGTGCGGGCCCGGTACGGGGTCCGACGGGCCGGTGTGGTAGCAACGTGGCATGGCCATCGACGACCGCACCGCCCCGTCCGCCCCCGCACCCTCGTCGGCCCGGCCGGACCGGCGTCGGTCGGTCCCCGCCGAGATCTCCCGGTCGTGGCTCCTCGTGCCCGGCACCGCCGCCGACCGGTTCGAGCGGGCACAGCGGTCGCGCGCCGACCAGATCATCCTCGACGTCGAGGACGCCGTCGACCCCGCCGCGAAGCCGGGTGCCCGCACGACCGTGGCCTCGTGGCTCGCGGGCGGCGGTGAGGCCTGGGTCCGGATCAACGACGTCACGACGGACTTCTGGGCGGACGACGTCGAGGAGCTCCGCGGCCTCCCGGGCCTGCAGGGCGTGATGCTCGCGAAGACCGAGTCCCCCGCGCAGGTCACCGACACGTGGCACCGGCTCGGCGGCCACACCCCGGTGATCGCCCTGGTCGAGTCGGCGCTCGGCATCGAGGAGGCGACGTCGATCGCGAAGGCACAGGGCGCCTTCCGCCTGGCCTTCGGCTCGGGTGACTACCGCCGCGACACCGGCACCTCGGCCGACACGCTCGCCATGGCCTACCCGCGCTCCCGGCTCGTCGTCGCCTCGCGCGTGGGCGACCTGCCGGGTCCGATCGACGGCCCGACGGTCGGCTCGGCGCACGCGATCCTCCGCGAGCAGTCCCAGGTGGCGGTGTCGCTCGGCCTGACCGGCAAGCTCTGCCTGGACACCGAGCAGCTGCCGGTCATCAACGAGGTCATCTCCCCCACGCCGACCGACGTCGCCTGGGCGCAGGACTTCCTCGACGACTTCGACGCCCGCGGGCAGGTCATCCGCGACGGCTCCGACCTGCCGCGACTCGGCCGCGCGCAGAAGATCCAGCGGCTCGCCCGGGCGTTCGGCGTCGAGGCACGGTAGACCGGTCGCATGACCTGGTCGCACCCGTCCGGCGGTCCGCCGCAGTCCTCACCCTCGGGTCCGTCCCAGTCCGGCCCGGGCAGCACCGAACGCGCCGCGTGGGCGCGTGGCGGCACGACGCTGTTCCCCGCGGGCCGGGTCGCCGACCGGGTGTCGACCGTCCTCCTGCTCGCAGCCGGTGCCCTCCTGACGCTCCTCACCCTGGTGGTCGGGATCATCGCGGTCGTCTCGGCCACCGCGGGCTGCGACGCGGCCACGGGGTGCTCGCCGGGCCGCTTCCTCGGCGGCGCCGCGATCGCGGTCGGCGGGTCCTTCGTCATCGGGGTCGCGACGGTCGTGCTCGCGGTCGGCGCCTGGGTGCGTCGTCGTTCGTCGTGGTGGATCGCCGCGCTCGGGTTCGTCCTGGCGATCGTGGTCGTCACCGGGGGCGGGGTCGTGTTCGCGCAGGCGACCGACCCGGCGACGGGGGCCGGCCAGGTGACCGCACTGCAGCTCCCCTAGCGCGGCGTCCGCCGGACGGGAGGCGCGTGGCGGGGCCGCCACGGGCCTCCCGTCCGGCGGTCCCGTCGGCCTGTCCCGTCCGCGCACGCTGGGCGTCGCCCCGGTCGACCGGCGCAAGCTGGGCGCATGAAGCAACGAGTCATCGGAGACGTGTCGGTCAGCGCGATCGGACTGGGCGGGATGCCCATGTCGATCGAGGGGCGGCCCGACGAGCGACAGGCGATCGCGACCATCCACGCCGCCCTCGAGGCGGGCGTCACCCTCATCGACACCGCGGACGCCTACCACCAGGCGGCCAAGGACGAGGTCGGGCACAACGAGGAGCTCATCGCGAAGGCGATCCGCGAGTTCCACGGCGACACCGACGCGGTGCTCGTCGCCACGAAGGGCGGCCACCTGCGGCCGGAACCGGGCGCGTGGGCGCAGGACGGCCGACCGGAGTACCTCAAGGAGGCCGCGAAGGCCTCGGCGAAGCGCCTCGGTGTCGACGCCGTCGGCCTGTACCAGTTCCACCGGCCGGACCCGTCGGTGCCCTACGCGGACTCGATCGGGGCACTCGCGGAGCTCCTCGACGAGGGCGTCATCCGCATGGCGGGCATCTCGAACGCCGACCCCGACCAGATCCGTGAGGCGAACGAGGTCCTGGGCGGCCGCCTCGTCTCGGTGCAGAACCAGTTCTCACCGGCGTTCCGGTCGAGCGAGCCGGAGCTCGAGCTGTGCGACGAGCTCGGCATCGCGTTCCTGCCGTGGAGCCCCCTCGGTGGCATCGCGAAGGCCGCCGACCTGGGGACCGCGTACGAGGACTTCGCCGTCATCGCCCGCGAGCGCGACGTGTCGCCGCAGGTCGTGGCGCTGGCGTGGGAGCTGCAGAAGAGCGACGTGGTGATCCCGATCCCGGGTGCGTCGCGGCCGCAGTCGATCCTGGACTCGGTCGTCGCGGCGACGGTGAAGCTCCGCGACGAGGACGTCGCCCGGCTCGACGCTGCTCGACCGGCGGCCTGACGGGCCGGAGCACCCGCACGACGACGCCCCGTCCACCGATCGGTGGACGGGGCGTCGTCGTGCTGCGGCGGTCAGGACGTGCAGGCCTGCTGGAACTCGGTCCCCGCGTCCTGGACCTTCTGCGTGGTGTCCGAGAACGCCGACAGGTCCGCCGACTGCGGGTCCGCCGTGATCGCCTTGATCTGCGTCAGCATGTCGGTGTACGCCGACCGGAACGCCTCGGCCTTCGGCTTGACGTCGGCGTTCTGCACCGCGTCGACGCCGTCGGACAGCGACTGGTCGAACTCCTCGAGCTTCGCGACGGCTGCCTGCGGGTCCGACTGCAGCTCGGTGACCTGCGACTGCAGGCCCTTCGCGGCGTCCTCGACCTTCGACTGGAACGCGTTGCACGCCTCGGCCTTGCTCTGGGACGCGGCCTGCGGCGCCGCAGAGCTCGGGGCCGAGGAGGCCGACGAACCGGAGCCCTCGGCGCCGCCGTTCCCGGAGCCCCCGTTCGAGCAGCCGGCGAGCAGTGCGACGGCGAGTGCCGCGGTCGCGACGGCGATGGTCTTCCTGGACATGGACGTCCCCCCTGGTCGTGCCCGCGCGACGGAGCGGCGCGGATCGGCACCGACGGTACACGGCGTCCGTCGGGCCTGCCGTGCCACGAGCCGTGCCGGTCTGCCCTGCCGCGGGGCGTACGGTCGAGGGCATGCAGGCGATCACGGCACACGACGGCGGACTCCGACTCGACGAGCACCCGGACCCGGTCGCCGGGCCGGGCGAGGTCCTCGTCGAGGTGGCAGCGGCCGGGGTGAACAACGCCGACCTGCAGCAGGTGGCGGGCAACTACCCGCCGCCGCCCGGCGCGTCCGAGGTCCTGGGCCTCGAGGTCTCCGGGACGGTCCGCGCGCTCGGCGACGGCGTGGACGGGTTCGCGGTGGGTGACCGGGTGTGCGCGCTGCTGTCGGGTGGCGGCTACGCGACCCTCGTGGCCGTGCCCGCGGCCCAGGTGCTGCCGGTGCCCGACGGCGTGGACCTGGTCGAGGCCGCGGGACTGCCCGAGGCCGCGTGCACGGTGTACTCGAACGTGGGGATGCTCGCGGGGCTCCGGCCCGGGCAGACCCTGCTGGTGCACGGCGGCACGGGCGGCATGGGATCGCACGCGGTCGTCTGGGCGAAGGCGCTCGGTGCCCGGGTGATCGCGACGAGCGGCGGGGAGCGGAAGGTGCGTGCTTCGAGGGAGCTCGGCGCCGATCTCGTGGTGGACCACCGCACCGAGGACTTCGTCGAGCGCGCCCTCGACTTCACCGACGGCCGCGGGGTCGACGTCGTGCTGGACGTCGTCGGGGCGGACTACCTCGCGAAGCACCTCGAGGTGCTCGCCCCGAACGGGCACATCGCCGTGATCGCCGCCGGCAGCGGGCAGAAGGGCGAACTCGACTTCGGCGCGATGATGCGGAAGCGCGCGACCATCAGCGCGACGACGCTCCGAGCCCGGCCGCTCGACGAGAAGGCCGCGATCGTGGCCGCCGTCCGCGAGCACGTCTGGCCGCTCGTCGCCGACGGCAGCCTCCGACCGATCGTCGACTCGGTGGTCCCGCTCGCCGAGGCAGCGGAGGCACACCGCCGGGTCCGCGACGGCGAGGTCATCGGCAAGGTGCTGCTCGCCGTGTGACCCGGGTCAGGCGTGGACGCGGGGTCAGGCGTGGACGCGGGACAGGAACTCGACGAGCGCCGGGTGCTGCGGTCGGTCGAGCACGTCCGCCGGTGCGCCCTGCTCGACCACCTCGCCCTGGTGCAGGAACACGATGCGGTCGGCGACGTTCCGGGCGAACGACATCTCGTGCGTGGTCATCAGGATCGTGGCGCCCTGCTCCTTGAGCTCGCGGACGAGGTCGAGCACCTCGCCGACGAGCTGCGGGTCGAGGGCACTCGTCACCTCGTCGAGCAGGAGCAGCTCCGGCGACGTCGCGATCGCCCGCACCACGGCGACACGCTGCTGCTGCCCGCCCGAGAGCCGGTCCGGGTACGCCCCGGCGAAGTCGCCCAGGCCGATCCGGTCGAGCAGTCGGCGGGCGGTCGCCTCCGCCTCGGCCCGGGCGATGCCGTGCACCCGACGGGACGCGAGCGTGACGTTGTCGAGCACCCGCATGTGCGGGAACAGGTTGAACTGCTGGAAGACCACGCCGATCCGGGCGCGGGTGGCGTCGACGTCGGTGCGGGGGTCGGCGATGTCCGTCCCCTGGAGCAGGATCTCGCCGTCGTCGATGCCCTCGAGCAGGTTCACCGTCTTCAGCAGTGTCGACTTGCCGGAGCCGGACGCCCCGATGACGCAGATGACCTCGTGGCGGTGCACGGTCAGGTCGATCCCCCGCAGGACCTCGTGCTCGCCGAACGTCTTGCGCAGTCCGCGCAGTTCCAGGACCACCGACTCGCTCACACCGTCCCCCCGATCTGCTCGCGACGCTGCTGCCGTCGAGCGATGGCATCCGTCACCCGGATGAGCGGGAGGCTGATCACGACGAACAGCAGCCCCGCGACGAGGTACGGCGTGAAGTTGTAGGTCTCGGCCTGTGCGATCTGGGCGCTCCGCACCGCGTCGACGGCGCCGAGGATCGACACCAGGCCGACGTCCTTCTGCATCGAGACGAAGTCGTTCATGAGCGCCGGGGTGACCTTGCGGATCGCCTGGGGCAGCACGACCAGCCGCAGCGTCCCGGCGTGGGACAGGCCGAGCGACCGGGCTGCGAGGCGCTGGGACGGGTGCACGGCCTCCATGCCGGCGCGGAGCACCTCGGCGACGTAGGACGAGTACGTGAGCACGATCGCGATGGTGCCCCAGACCTCCGGGGGTTGCCGCGGGAAGATGCCGAGCCCCGGGATGCCGAAGCCGACCAGGTAGAGCACGATGATGAGCGGCAGACCCCGGAACAGGTCGGTGTACGCGGTGGCGAGCATCCGCAGTGGGAAGAACACCGGGTTCCGCAGCCCCCGCACGACGGCGAGCAGGGTGCCGAGCACGGCGACGCCGATCGCGCTGAAGAACAGGATCCGGATGTTCAGCCACAGCCCGAGCAGGACGGCCGGGAAGGTGTCGATCGCCGTCTGCGGGTCGAAGAACGACTGCTGCACCGCGGCCCAGCCGGGCGTGTTCACGACGCCGAGCCAGACGACCGCGATCACGACGAGCGTCGAGACGACCGAGACGACGACCGAGCGGCGGCCGCGCTGCCGACGGTAGAGCCGTCGTTCGAGCTCGACCTGGCTCGGCGCTGGAGCGGTCACCGGGGTGCCGGCACCTGCTGGGGCGGTCACCGGACTACTTCAGGACGGGGGTGTTCGTCTCCGAGGAGAGCCACTTCGTCTGCAGGTCGGCGAGCGTGCCGTCGCTCTCCAGGGCCTCGAGAGCCTTGTCGACCTTGCTCGTCAGCGCGGAGCCCTTCGGCAGCACGAAGCCGAACTGGTCGCCGGAGCCGTCCTCGGGGAACTGCGCCGAGACCGTGCCGTCGTCGAGCTGTGCGGCGGCCATGTAGAACGCCGTCGGCAGGTCGGTCACGATCGCGTCGATCTGCCCCGACTTCAGCGCCAGCACGGCGTCGTCGTTCGAGTTGAACACCTGCGGGGTGACGCCGAGCACGTCCTTCACGGAGCTGATGCTCGTGGAGCCCGAGGCGACACCGATCGTGTCGCCCTTCAGTGCGGCGACGGTGGTGTCCTTCGCAGCCTTCGACCCCGACGTCGTCACGACGGCCTGCGTGGTCGTGTAGTACGGCGTGGACATGTCGACGGCCTTCTTGCGCTTCGCGTCGATCGAGAACTGCTGGACGTTGAGGTCCCAGTCCTTCGGGCCGGGGGCGATGGCGCTGTCGAAGGTGCTGCGCTTCCAGACGACGTCGCCCTTCGCGTAGCCCATCTCCTTCGCGACCGCGTAGGCCACGGCGGACTCGAAGCCCTTGCCGGACTGCGGGTCGTCGTCCTCCACCCAGGGCGAGTAGGCCGGCTGGCCGGTCGCGATCGTGAGCTTGCCGTCCGTGACGGTGCCGTCGCTCCCGGCGCTGCTCCCACCGGCGGAGCAGGCGGCGAGCGCGAGGGCGGCGACCGTGGCGGTGGCGACGGCGAGGGACAGACGGCGGGTGCGGGTCACGGGAGGGCCTTCGTCAGCGGGACAGAGCGGGGTGGAGCGGGCAGGAGGCAGTGTACCGGCGCGTGGGATACCACCGCGACGCGGATGACCGTCGACTACGCGGTCGCGGCGTCGCCGTCGGTGTCGCCCGCCATCGTGAAGTCGTCGAACGAGAACCCGGGCGACACCATGCAGCTGAGGAGCACCTCGCCGTCGCCGGGCAGGGTGCGCTGCCAGACCCCACCGCGCACGAAGGCCTGGGCGTCGTGCAGCCGGTGCCGGCCGGCGTCCGGGCCGAGGGTGATCCGGTCCCCGGGCTCGGGGCGGTCGCCGGACCCGCCGAGCTCGAGCACGACGGTGTCCGGCCCGTGCCACATCCAGATCTCGTCGCTCGCGACACGGTGCCAGGCGGAGGCCTCGCCCGGGGGCAGCAGGAAGTGGATGAGGGTCGCTGCGGGGCGCTCGCCGGCGGGGGTCTCGACGGTCGAGGGCGAGGTCCACGTGCGGACGTACCAACCGCCCTCCGGGTGCGGCTCCATGCCGAGGGCGGCCGCGCGCTGCGGGACGTCGAGCCACTCGATCAGCTCGCCGCCGACGGTGCGGCGGGCGACCATGCCGGGGCGGGGTGCGGTGTCGGTCATCGTTCCTCCTGGGGACGGACGTGGTGGGGGACGGGGTCCCGGGTGTCCCCGGAACCGGGGCCCCGGGTGGGGGCGGTCTCAGGGTCGAGCGGGTGCACGGTGCCGTCGGTGGCCCGCACGACGCCGCGGACGATCGTCGCGACGGCGCGGCCGGCCCCGTCCTCGACGAGTTCGGCGAACGCGTCGGGCACGGTCCGGGCGTCGACGTCGAACACGGCCAGGTCGGCTCGTGCCCCGACGGCGAGGTGTCCGACGCGGTCCGGCCCGACCGCCGTCCCCATCGCGTGCGCGCCACCGAGGGTCGCCGCCGCCAGCAGCCGCTCGTGCAGGTCGCGGTGCGCGTACCCCTGGGCGCGGGCGATGCGGTGCAGTGCGGTGACGTCGGCCATCGGGTCGAGGGACGGCGACGACGACAGGGAGTCGGTGCCGATCGCGATCGGGCTGCCCTCGCGCAGGTAGTCCGCGACGGGCGGCGGGTCGAGGCCGATGACGGCGTTCGACCGGGGGCAGAGCGCGACCGTGGTCCCGCGTGCCCGCAGGAGGGCTCGGTCGGACGCGGTCACGTACACGCCGTGCGCGATGTGGCAGTCGGGGCCCAGCACGCCCAGCCGGTCGACGAACGCGGTGGCACTGGCGCCGAAGCCGAGCGCCCGCATGGCCCGGAAGGACGGCACGTTCGCCAGGTGCCAGTCCGCGGTGTGCCCGACGCCGTCGACGCCCTCGAGCCCCGGGACCGGCCCGAGCGAGACCCGCTCCCCCTCGAACGCCGCCTCGCCCAGGTGCAGGTGCAGCCGGAGCCCCCGCTGGCGCACGATGTCCGGCAGTTCGAGCAGCGGTGCCACGTCGAGGGAGTACGGCGCGTGCGGCGACAGCCCCGCCCCGGGCGTGGTCGGGATCCGTGCGAGCTCGTCGAGCACCTGGTCGCGCCCGTGGGACTCCCACGCCGCGTTCTCCCAGTCCATGACCTCCCAGTAGGCGATCCCGCCGAGGCGGTGCTGCTCCAGGACGTCGGCCGCCTCGATGTCGGTCACCACGTCCGCGATGCTCGTGACGCCCGCCGCGATCGATGCGACGGCGCCCGCGGACGCCTCCGCCCGCCAGTCGTGCGGGAGCGCGTAGTCCACGTTGAACGCAGCCGCCCAGTCCTCGAAACCCGCGTACTGCCGTTGACCGACACCGGACATGCCGGTGTACTGCAGGTGCGTGTGCGCGTTGACGAGACCCGGCAGGAGCGCGCCCCGCCAGCGCCGCTCCGTGCACGTGCGCCCGGCGGCGTCGAGCTGGTCGACCACCCACGACCGGTCGCCGACGTGCAGGATCCGTCCGTCCTGCACCGCGACCGCCCCGTCGGCGATCGGCGGTGCCGTCATCGGCACGACGACGCGCGCCGAGTGCACCACGACCGGCGACGCGGTCACCGGGGTGTCCCGAACCGGTGCGTCCGCACGTCTGGCTCGCGGTCGGCGGGCTGCTCGGCGATCCGGACGGGAGGAGCGACCCGGCTCCCCCACGCGGCGAGCGCGACGCGGGCGGTCGCCTCGTCCACCGCGGGGTCGACCGGCACGACGGCGCGCGGGAGTTCGTCGCCGCGCTCGAGCAGCATCCGGAGGGCGCCGAGCTGCACCGCGAAGGACAGGTCCATGATCTCGACGGGGTTGCCCTCGGCGGCGCTCGTGTTCACCCCGTTGCCCCCGGCGAGGACGAGCACCTGGTGGCCGTCCGGCCAGGTCAGGCGCTCCACGTGCTGCGCCACGGCCGTCCGGACCGCACCGGCGGCGGCCGCCGCGGACAGGGCGACCTCGTCGTCGACGCCCCCCGCGACGGACACGACCGCACCGACCGCGCACGCGCGCAGGACCGTGTGGTCCACGGTGTCCGCCACCCCGGAGGCACTCACCACGAGGTCGGCGTCGCGCACCGCGTCGACGAACGGTGCGACCGCGTGCCCGGCGAAGCGCGCCTGCAGGGCGCGGACCGGGTCGACCTCGGCGACCGTGACCCGGAAGCCGAGCGCGACGAGGACCTGGGCGACCCCCTCGCCGACGGGACCGAAGCCGGCGACGACCACCGTGCCTCCCGGCCGGACCCGGTGCACGGCGGACGGGAGCGGGTCGACCAGGTCGAGCGTCGCGAACACCGTGGACTGGCCGGTGCCGAAGCGGTTGTCGAAGCAGGTCTTGGCGCGGGCGTCGTTCACGGCGACCACGGGGATGCCGAGCTCGCCGCGCTCGGCCATGACGCGGAGGGGTCGGAGGCCGCTCGTCGTCTCCTCCGCGGCGCCGAGCATGGTCGGCAGCAGCTCGGGCCGCTCCTGGTGCGCGAGGCGGATCAGGTGCGAGCCGTCGTCGAGGAGCACGTGCGGACGCGTGTCGAGCATCGCCAGGGCGAGACGGTGCTGCTCGGCGAGCGAGGCCGTGCTGTCCGCGTGGACCGGCATCCCGGCGCGGCGGAGCACGTCCGCGACCGCGTCGTCCGTCTCGTCGGCGTGCGCGTACACGACGACCTCGGCGCCCGCGTCGCGCAGGAGCAGGCTGAGCACGGCCGTCTTCGGCTCGAGCACCATCGCGACGCCGATCCGGGTACCGCGGAGCAGCCCGCCGTCGCGGAGCTCCGCGGCGACGGCACGGGCGACCGGCATCGACCTGCGCGCCCAGCGGATGCGGTCCTCGGCGGCGGGGTCGTCCTCGGGCTCCCGACCGGTGGAGACGAGGAACACGTCGTCGGAGAGCGTCGGGACGGCGAGCACCCCGGGGCGGGCCGGGGCGACCGGGCCGAAGGCGTCCTCGTCGACCGCGGGGGCGTACCGGCCGGCGTCCACCACCACGAGGGTGGCGCCGCGGGGCCGGTCGGTCTCGCGCTCGACGGCAGCGGTCGACTCGTCCGGGTCGCCGAGGCACCAGAGCTGGTCGATCGGCTCGTCGTCGACCGGCTCGTGGTCCGCGGGGGCGGGGTCCGCCGCGGTGCGTGCACCGAGCCCGGTGAGCAGTGCGACGAGCGCCGCGGCGTCACGCGGGTCGCCGCCGAGCACACGGACGGTGCGGCCGGCGACGAGGAGGTTGGTCGCCGCGGCGAAGCGTCGGACGGCTGCCGCGGCCCATGCGGCCCGCTCGGGGTCGGGTCGCTGCGGCATGGGGCCATCGTAGGGCGTGCGGGTCGGCGCGGAGTCGCGCGGGCTGACGGTCACGCGGTCACGCGGTCACACGTCGTCGGGGCGTGGGCGGTGACGCGGGAATGTCCCGCGGCCGTCGGACGTACTGTGAGGACATGACTGATGCGACGTTCGACAAGGTGACGATGTTCGGCGCGGACTGGTGCCGCGACTGCCGACGCTCGAAGGCGCTCCTCGACCGCCTCGGGGTCGACTACGACTACGTGGACGTCGAGGCGGACCTGTCCGCCGCCGACCGGGCCGAGGCCATCAGCGGCCGCAAGAACATCCCCGTCGTGGTGCTGCCGAACGGCAAGCACTTCGTGGAGCCCTCGGACACCGAGCTGCAGGCGGAGCTGGAGTCGTCCGGAGCGGTGTGACCCTCGCCTGTACCTGCGCCTCCATGCAGGCTGTGAACATGCTGGGGAAGAGCGGTGTTCAATCGGGGCCGACCCAGATCGCGGACACCCCCGGACCGCGACAGGTCTGACCCAAGGAGGACACCGTGCTCGGTCTCATCATCAGCCTCATCATCATCGGCCTCATCGCCGGCGCCCTCGCCCGGCTGATCATCCCCGGCAAGCAGCACATGTCGATCCTCATGACGATCGTGCTCGGCATCATCGGCTCGTTCGTCGGCGGCTTCCTCGGGTTCCTCATCTTCCAGCACGACCCGATGGACGGCTTCTTCCAGCCGGCCGGCATCATCGGCTCGATCATCGGTGCCGTCATCGTGCTGTTCCTCTACACGCGCTTCGCGGGTCGCGGCGCGCGCCGCTGACCACCGGCAGGCGCCACTGACCGACGTGGGGGTGTCGGAGCGGCACCACGAAGGACCCCGGACCGTGACGGTCCGGGGTCCTTCGTCGTCCCGTGCGACCGGTCGACCCCGAGCAGGGGGGACAGGGTGCTGACGGCCGTACATCGGCCGGGGCGTAGCGTCCCCGCCATGACCGACGAGAACGAACGCCCCCGTCCCGAGGACGACGCCGCACGGCTCGGACTCGTCGTCGTCGGCGAGGCCGCCGCACTGCACGCCGGGGACGACGCCTCGCTTGACGCCAGCGAGGCGAACATCCGCGAGACCGTGGACAGCATGGTCGACGAACCCCTCACGCCCCGGCAGGAGGAGGTCATGGAACGCCTCGCTGCCGCTGGCGGCACCCTCACCGCGGGCCTGAGCGGCGCACTCGCAGCGAAGACCGGCGGGCAGGTCGAGGACGTGCTCGAGGGCGCCGCTCGCAGCGTCGTCTGGCAGCAGCGTCTGGCCGCCGAGCGGGACGCGCTGCAGGGACAGCCGCAGGAGTCGACCGACGGCGACCCGGTCACCGACGGCGACCCGGCCACCGACAGCGACCCGGTTGAGGACCAGCGCGAGGACGCTGGCGGCCAGCAGCGACACCGGGACGACGACGGGCGCGACCGGGGCTGACCCGACCGCGCCCGTGCGCACGACAGTGTCCGTCAGTCGACCGGCGCGGCGTCCTGTTCACGCGCGACCGCCCGGGCAGCGGCCTGGCCGGTCGTCGTGCTCTTCACGATGTCGCTCAGCGTGAAGCCGGCCGTGGTGCCGAGCAGCGCGTCGACCTCGCTGAACTGGCTCACGACGCTCTTCGACAGGGCGCCTGCGCCGTCCGAGGACACGACCGTCAGCTTGTCGATGTTGCCCATCGGCGCCGCGAGCTCGCGGGCGATGCTCGGCAGCGTCTCGAGCGCCTTCACCCGGAGCACGGCCTCGGAGTGCTGTGCGAGCGCGTCGGCCTGGGCCTTCGTCGCGTCGGCCTCGGCCTGACCCTTGGCACGGATGGCGTCGGCCGCGGCCTCACCCTCCGCACGTGAGGCGTCGGCGGCGAGCTTGCGGGCGGCAGCCTCGGCCTGGGCCTCGGCGGCGACCGCCTCGGCCGAGATGCGTCGGGCCTCGGCCTGCGCACGGGCCGTCTCGACCTGGGCAGCCGCAGCAGCCTCGGCCTCCACCCGGGTCTTGCGCGCGTTCGCCTCGGCGACCGCGCTCACCTCGGACTCGAGCTCGGCACGACGGAGCTCGGCGCGCTTCTGCGCCGTGATCTGCTCCTGTTCGACGACGCCCTGCGACGCGCGAGCCTGCGCGAGCGGACCAGCCGCTGCGGCCTCGGCCGAAGCCCGGTCGGCGTCGAGCTGCAGCGCCGCACGACGGATGGCGAGGGTGTTCTCGGCCTCGGCGATCGCCTGGTCGGCGGTGGCCCGGGCCTCGCGTGCCTCGCGGTCGGCCTGGGCCTCGGCGTTCTCCGCCTCGAGCCGGACGCGGGCGCGCTCGGCACGACCGAGGTCGCTGATGTAGTCGTTGCGGTCCGAGATGCCCTTGATCTCGAACGAGTCGACGTCGAGACCCTGGCTGTGCAGGGCGTCCTTGGCGACGTCGAGGACCGCCACCGTGAGCTGGTCGCGGTTGCGGATGATCGTCGACACGTCGGTCGCGCCGATCGACGCGCGGAGCGAACCGGACAGGACCTCGCGCGCGAAGTCGTCGATCTTCTTCTCCTGGCCGAGGAAGCGCTGCGCAGCAGCACGGATCGACGCATCGGCCTCGCCCACCTTGACGAGCGCCACGGCCTCGACGTCGATCGTAACGCCGCGGGAGTCCTGCGCGTTCACGTTGATGTCGATCGCACGCGAGGACAGCGAGATCTTCGCCACCCGCTCGAAGAACGGTCGGACGAGCACACCCGCACCGAGGACGACCTTGATGCCGGACTCGACGGTCTCGGTGCCGTCGGGGTTCTTGACCTTCCGCGACCGCTTCCCGGTGATGATGATCGCCTCGTCCGCACCGGCGTTGCGGTAGACGAGCTTGGCGTACACGAGCGCGATCACGGCGAGGACGATGATCCCCACGATGACGAGCGGGACGGCGCCGAGTGCGAGCAGGACTTCCATGATTCCCCCCAGCGGCCCCGGCACGGTCGGTCGTGACCGGGATTCCGCATCTGTTGTTCCGTTGCGCCCATCCTAGGAGCGCGGGGACCGCAGCGGCAGGACGGCGACCGGAGCTGTGGAGAACCGGACGGCCACCAGGACCGACCGGCCACGCGACACGGTCGCACGCACGACGGGAGGCGCGGTGCAGGTCGGGACCTGCACCGCGCCTCCCGTCCGGTCCAGCGCTGTGGCGCTACGCGCCCTGCTGCCACCAGCTGTCGAAGGGCGTCGCGGGCACGCGACGCTTGTGCTCGGTCGCTCGGTAGCGCGACTCGATCGCCTCGGCGACCTCGTCGGGGACGTCGTGCCCCTGCAGGTACGCGTCGATCTCGACGTAGGTCAGGCCGAGGTTAGCCTCGTCGGTCTGCCCGGGCAGGTCGTCGAGCAGGTCCGCGGTCGGCGCCTTCTCGTACAGGCGAGCCGGCGCCCCCAGGTGCTCGAGGAGCTGCCGCCCCTGGCTCTTCGTCAGCCCGGTCAGCGGGGTGAGGTCGACGCCGCCGTCGCCGTACTTCGTGAAGAAGCCCGTCACGGCCTCGGCCGCGTGGTCCGTGCCGACGACCAGCAGTCCGCGCTGCCCGGCCACGGCGTACTGGGCGACCATGCGCATGCGCGCCTTGACGTTGCCCTTCACGAAGTCGCTGAGCGCGACGCCGGACGCCGCGGTGTCCTGCACCACGCCGTCGACGCCGTGCTCGATGTTCACCACGATGCCGGGGTCGGCGGCGATGAACTGCAGCGCGAGCTGCGCGTCGTCCTCGTCGGCCTGCACCCGGTACGGCATGCGGACGGTGACGAACTCGGCCTCGCGTCCCTCGGCGCGGAGGGACTCGACGGCGAGCTGGGTGAGCCGTCCCGCGAGCGTGGAGTCCTGCCCGCCGCTGACGGCGAGGACGAACCCCTTCGCGCCGGTCGTGGTCAGGTAGTCACGCAGGAACGCGACACGGCGGGCGACCTCCTGCTCGGGGTCGATGGTCGGCTGGACGTCGAGGTCCGCAGCGATGGTGGCTTGGAGTTCACGCACCCGACCAGTATCCCGCCGCACCGTCGCGCGCGACCGGATTCACCGGAGGCACGCGGCTGGTGTTCACCCGTTCGACTCAGGCGACCGTCGGGGCGGCGGGGTGCCGGATGGTGTTGTCGTGGTCGGCACCGATCGCGCACGTGCAGACCACACGGAGCATCTCGTCGGTCCGGGTGAGCCGGAAGCGTTCGACGTGCGGCGGGCCGACGTGACGGTCGAACGGATGGGTGTCGTGGTCGTGCACGTCGGGTCCTCCCTGATCCGGGTCCCGCTGGTGAGACGGGACGGGCCACACGGCCCCTGCCGAGGATCATCCGCGCGCAGGCAGGACGGCGCGAGCCCCCGTCCGGGGGCCGCGTCAGACCTGCTCGCCGAGGAAGTCCGCGTACGAGGGTTCGTCGTGCTCGGGACCGGCGGGCACGGAGGCATCCGAGGTGCCACCGACGCGGTCGGCGATCAGCTCGGCGACCTCCTCGGGCGAGCGCATGCCGTGACGGTGCCAGTCCTCGACGGGACGGGGCGTCACGAGAGCACCTGCAGGGTCGTGGCGGCGAAGGTGGAGACGGGGGTGCGGGTGTGCCCCGCCGGGAAGTCGAGGTGCGTGCAGCACGGGTACGTGGCGGTCATGAGGACCAGCCCTTCATCGAGGTGTTGCTCACCTCGGATCCGACCGGGCCGTCCCGCTGTGCCAGACCCCGCGGACCGCGAGGGCATCGTGACGACGGGACCCTGTGAGTGAACCCGGTGACCCCAGCGTAGAAGCGGGACAGGAGCGCGTCCAGGTCGATGCGCTTAGCGGCGTCCCCGGACGTCCCCGGCCGCGGGTCGGCTGCGTCGGGACCGCGGGTCGGCTGCGTCGGGACCGCGGCTCGGCTGCGTCGGGACCGCGGGTCGGCTGCGTCGGTAGCGTGGAGGCTCCGCACCACCACCGAGGAGCCTCATGCCCCTGTTCGGCAACCACCCCGCCACGTCCGACGCGACACCGGGACCACTCGCCCGCAAGTGGACCGACGGGTTCGGCAGTCTCGCGACCCGGTGCCTGCAGGTGATCGTCGTGCTCGTGATCGCGATCGGCATCGTGTACGCCGCCGCGACCCTGAGCGTCGTGACGATCCCGGTGCTCCTCGC
The DNA here is from genome assembly GCF_028307415.1 of Curtobacterium uvaldense. Lineage (NCBI taxonomy): Bacteria > Bacillati > Actinomycetota > Actinomycetes > Micrococcales > Microbacteriaceae > Curtobacterium > Curtobacterium uvaldense. The sequence goes on from NZ_JAQMHU010000007.1 coordinate 49,880, forward strand.
CCTGATCATCGCGTCCGCCATGCACCCGGTCGTGTCCTGGCTCCGACGGCACAAGGTGCCCTCGGTGCTCGCGACCCTCGCGGTCCTGCTCGGCGTCCTCGTCGTGCTCGGCCTCGTCGGTTGGCTGATCGTCGTCGCGGTCATCTCGCAGTGGCCCGACCTGCAGAAGTCGGCGATCAGCGGTTTCCAGCAGCTGCAGGACACCGTCGCGCACCTGCCGTTCTCGATCTCCGACCAGCAGGTCGACCAGGTGGTGAACGGCGTCCAGGACTTCCTGACCAGCTCGCAGTTCGGGTCGGGCGCCCTGGCCGGGGCGTCGGCCACCGCGAACTTCCTGACCGGCCTGGTGCTGATGATCGTCGTGCTGTTCTTCTTCCTCAAGGACGGGCCGGCGATCTGGGAGTTCCTGCTCCGTCCGTTCACCGGCGCCCGGTACGAGCGTGCACGCCGCGTCGGTGACCGCGTCGTGCAGACCCTCGGCGGCTACGTCCGCGGCACGGCGAGCGTCGCGGCGGTCGACGCGATCGGCATCGGCGTCGGGCTGGCGATCGTCGGGGTGCCGCTCGCGCTCCCCCTCGCCGTCGTCGTGTTCATCACCGCGTTCATCCCGATCGTCGGCGCCACCGCCGCGGGCATCCTCGCCGCGCTCGTCGCCCTCGTCGCGAACGGCCCCGTGGCCGCGCTGATCGTCGTGGGCATCGTGGTGCTCGTCAACCAGCTCGAGGGCAACCTGCTGCAGCCGGTGCTGATGGGCAAGACGCTCAAGCTGCACGGCCTGGTGATCCTGATCGGCCTGACCGCGGGCACCGTACTCGCGGGCATCACCGGCGCGATCATCTCGGTGCCGCTCCTCGCGGCGGCCTGGGGCGCCGTGCAGGTGTGGGGCGGTCCGGACCGGCCGGCGGAGCCGTGGCGCCAGAAGCGGCCGGAGACCGCCGAGCGGCGGTAGCGGGTCCCACGGGACGGACGGGAGGCGCGGTGCCGGTCGGTACCGCGCCTCCCGTCCGTCGTGTGGGCGCGTCGGCGGCTGGTCGCGGCAGCGCGGCGCTGTCGTACGACGCGGCCGCTGTCGCACGACGACGGTGATGTCGCACGAATCGACCTTGCTCGAGCCGGATCGGCCGAAACGACACCGCCGCTGTCGCACGACGACGGTGATGTCGCACGACCCCACCCCTACTCCCGATGCACGGGACGTCCCGCGCCGAAGCACCTGTCGATCGACCCGCGCGATGTCGGCCGATGCACCCGCGACCGATGCAGGCGCACAGGACGACACCGCGCACGTCGTTCGACGCGCGCAACGTCGAAGTACGCGTGTGCACGCGGCTCGGAAGAGCCACACGCCCTCTCCCGACGCACGCCACGGACGACGAACGGGAGCCCCTGCGCGCGGCAGGGGCTCCCGTTCGTGTCGGTGCGGTGTGTGTCAGTCGGTACCGGAGTCGAAGGCGGCGCCCTCGGACGCGGCGTCCGTCGCGCGACCGAGTGCCTCGTCCTCGCTGGACACGACGGCTCCGCCGAGGATCTCCTCGGCCTCGCCCGACTGCAGCTCGCCGACGAGTTCGCCCGTCGCGCCGCCGATCAGCCCGGCCGCCGCGTACTGCTCGAGGCGCGAGCGCGAGTCCGCGATGTCGAGGTTGCGCATCGTGAGCTGCCCGATGCGGTCGTCCGGACCGAACGCTGCGTCGCCGACACGCTCCATCGAGAGCTTGTCCGGGTGGTACGACAGCGCCGGACCCGTGGTGTCGAGGATCGTGTAGTCGTCACCACGCCGCAGGCGCAGCGTGACCTCACCGGTGACGGCGGAGGCGACCCAGCGCTGCAGCGACTCGCGCAGCATGAGGGACTGCGGGTCGAGCCACCGGCCCTCGTACATCAGACGTCCGAGACGACGACCCTCGTTGTGGTACGCCGCGACGGTGTCCTCGTTGTGGATCGCGTTGAGCAGACGCTCGTAGGCGATGTGCAGCAGGGCCATGCCCGGCGCCTCGTAGATGCCGCGGCTCTTGGCCTCGATGATGCGGTTCTCGATCTGGTCGCTCGCGCCGAGGCCGTGGCGACCACCGATGGCGTTCGCCTCGTACACGAGCGCGACGGCGTCGGCGTACTCGACGCCGTTGATGGCGACCGGGCGGCCGGCCTCGAAGCGGACCGAGACCTCTTCGGTGGCGACCACGACGTCGTCACGCCAGGCGGCGACGCCCATGATCGGCTCGACGATGTCCAGTCCACTCGAGAGCTCCTCGAGGCTCTTCGCCTCGTGCGTTGCTCCCCAGATGTTCGCGTCGGTCGAGTAGGCCTTCTCGGTGGAGTCGCGGTACGGGAAGCCACGGGCGACGAGCCACTCGCTCATCTCCTTGCGACCGCCGAGCTCCTCGACGAACTCGGTGTCGAGCCACGGCTTGTAGACGCGCAGCCGCGGGTTGGCCATCAGGCCGTAGCGGTAGAACCGCTCGATGTCGTTGCCCTTGTAGGTGGAGCCGTCGCCCCAGATGTCGACGCCGTCCTCCTTCATGGCGCGGACGAGCATCGTGCCCGTCACCGCGCGGCCGAGCGGCGTCGTGTTGAAGTAGGTCTTGCCGCCGGAGCGGATGTGGAAGGCACCGGTCTGCAGGGCGACGAGGCCCTCTTCGACCAGGGCGCTCTTCGCGTCGACGATGCGGGCGATCTCGGCGCCGTACTCCTTCGCGCGACCCGGGACGGCGTCGATGTCCGGCTCGTCGTACTGGCCGATGTCGGCCGTGTACGTGCAGGGCACCGCTCCCTTCTCGCGCATCCAGGCGACCGCGCAGGAGGTGTCGAGACCTCCGGAGAACGCGATGCCGACTCGTTCGCCGACGGGGAGACTGCTCAGGACCTTGGACACGGGGTCAATCGTACGGGGCGCTGGGCCCGGGCTACCGTCCAGGGCGACGGTTGTGGAGAATTGACTGCGACGGCTGCCCGCGAGGCCACAGGGCCTGCTTCATCTGACTCCTGACGACGGCACCGCCACGAAGTGAGTCAGTCAGCTCACAACGCGACGCTTGCTCCTCGCAGGCGGCCGTACATCTCCTGACCGAGCAAGTGCTCGATGTCCGCTTCAAGTTGCCACATCAGGTTCTCATCGTCATATTCGAGGGAACTTCTATCAGACGTGAAGAACACAAAGTGCTTCTCGGCGCTTGCGCGGAACTCAGCGGAAGCTGCACCTGCTGGAGCATGCCCGGCGAGGACACTTCGCACAACGTCTTCGATAGCGGCTGTCAGCGCTACTTCGCTCGCCTTGAAATCGCCCAGTCGCACCTGAAACACAGCTGCCGCAATGGTTTGGCGGTGGTTGTCAATGCTCGTCAAAACTCCCCCTTAGTCAGACGGCCAGTATGGCTCAGTAAACAAGGCCGCGCTCATGTCGCATGAGTGATGCGCTGGATGTTGATCACAGTTCCCATGAAGCATGGCTGCTGCTCGCCCGATCGTCCCGTCCGCTTTCAAGGTTCTAGCGAAACCCAGCAATCGATCTCGACGTGGTGCCCCTGGAGGGACTCGAACCCCCAACCGTTTCCTTAGGACGGAACTGCTCTTCCATTGAGCTACAGAGGCTGGCCCGTCCACTCTAGCGGCGGTACGGCTCCAGGAACGCGCAGACTTCGTCCACGAACAGCTCCGGCTGCTCGAACGGCGCGAAGTGCCCGCCCCGGTCGAGTTCGTGGTGGTGCACGAGGTTCGTCGTGCGCTCGAGCCACTCCCGCGGAGCCCGCACGATGTCGCCCGGGAACACCGAGAACCCCGACGGCACCTCCACCCGTCGACGCAGTTGCGTAGCGGGGATCGCCGCGTTCGCGTGGTACATCCGCATGGAGGACCCGATCGTCGCCGTCGCCCAGTACTCGGTCAGCAGCGCCAGGACCTCGTCCCGCGTGTACACCGACCACAGGTCGCCGCCGCAGTCGCTCCACGACCGGAGCTTCTCGACGATCCACGCAGCGAGACCCGCGGGTGAGTCGGTCAGCCCGACGGCGGCGGTCTGGGGCTTCGTGCGGTGCATCACCGCGTAGGCGCCCTCGGCGGTCCGCCACCGCTCGGTCGCCTGCACGAAGGCCCGCTCCGCCGGGGACAGCTCCGTGGTGTCGATCCCGGGCCACGCCAGCCCGCCGTCGATCCGGTGCACGGCGACCACACGGTCGGGGTGGTCGAGTGCGAGGTACCGGACGACGTGCGTCCCGATGTCCCCGCCGGAGGCCGCGAACCGGTCGTACCCGAGGACGGTCATCAGTGTCGCCCACATGCCGGCCACCTCGCGGGCGTCGAGCACGCGCGGCGGCGCGTCCGAGAACCCGTACCCGGGCATGTCCGGCACGACGACGTCGAACCCGGCCTCGACGAGCATCGGCAGGACCTTGCGGTACCGCCATCCGGAGTCCGGCCAGCCGTGGGCGAGCAGCAGCGGGAGGGCGTCGGGACGGCCGGATCGCGCATGGAGCACGTGCACTCGGACGCCGTCGACGACGTGCCGCTCGGACGGCAGCGCGGCGAGCTGCTCCCGGTGCCCGTCGAAGTCGAACCCGTCGGCCCAGTACTCGCCCAGCGGCCGGAGCTCGTCCACGTCGACGCCGAGCGACCACCCGGTGCCGGCGGGCGCGTCCGGCCAGCGGGTGGCGCGGAGTCGGACACGGAGGTCCCCGATCGTGGCGTCGTCGATCACGGGAGTCTCGCTCATGGCTCGCACGCTACGCGCCGCCGCTGCCCCAGTGCGACGGGCGGACGACGTCAACTGGGAGCCGCGTGCGCTCGTCGCCCTGCGCCGCGTTGACCTGCATCTGGGTCAGGAAGAGGGAGCCCGAGAGGTCCGCCCCGTGCACGCGCGCACCACGCAGGTCCGCGCCGAGCAGGTCGACTCCGTCGAGGTCGGCCCCCGAGAGGTCAGCGCCGATCAGGTACGCGCCGCGGAGGTCCGCTCCGCACAGGCTGACGCCGTGGAAGCGCCGACCCATCAGGTCGGCCCCGGGCGACAGGACCGCGGGCAGGACCGTCGCGTACCCGCCCCGCACCTCGGCGCTCACCTCGACCAGGACCGCGCGGACCTCCTCGTGCAGCCCGACCAGGTCGAGCCCGAGGACCACGGTCGGCCCCTGCCCGATCGCGTCCTCGATCCGCTCCACCAACGCTGCCGACGCCTCGGGCTGGAACCTGCGGACCGCGCCCTCGGCCAGGTACCAGAGGAGGTCGTGGAGCTGTCGGACGACACGGAAGACGGCGAACATCTCGACCCGCACGTCCTGGCGCTGGTGCCGGTCCACGCCACCGTAGAGCTGTCCGGTGACGCGCTGTCCGGCACCGGCGCAGTCGAAGACGGTGCAGCCGCGGTACCCGCGTGGCCGGAGTGACTCGTGGACGGTGCACGAGAAGTCGTCGGCGAGGTTCCGGCACGGGTCGCCCGGCGCCTTGTCGACGGGGAAGTCAGCGGACCGCGTGAAGCCGAACGCGGCGCAGCAGAGGGCCGCGCAGGACCCGCAGTCGGCGCGCAGGTCGGCGCGGTCGGGTCCGGGGAACGAGGAAGAGGTCATCGGTGGTCGTCCAGTGTGTCGAGGTGGAGGTGGCGACGGCGGGGACTCCCGAGGAGTCCACCCGCAGGGCACACGCGACCACCGCCTCCTGGACGAGGCGACGAAGCAGCTGGGTCACAGCGATGAGCGGATCACTGCGGCCAGACTACGCGACGGACGGGAGGCACGGGGCGGCCCCGCCACGCGCCTCCCGTCCGTCGCGACGCCGGGCCGGCGCTACGCGGCCACCAGGTACTCGTCCCACTCCGACTGCGGGCGCTCGATCCCCCGCACCACCCAGGACGCACCGTGCGGCGCCTTCGGCCGGAAGCGCAGCCGCCACCCCATCTCCTGCGGGGTGCGGTCGCCCTTCGTGTTGTTGCAGGCCAGGCAGCAGGCGACGAGGTTCTCCCACGAGTCCTGGCCGCCGCGCGACCGGGGCTGCACGTGGTCGATCGTGGTGGCGTGCCGGTCGCAGTAGGCACAGCGGTTGGCGTCACGCCGCAGGACCCCGCGTCGCGAGACCGGCACGAGTCTCGCGTGCGGGATCCGCACGTAGCGGGTCAGGATGATGACGGACGGACGATCGAAGCTCGCGGAGGACCCCGAGACCGGGTGGTCGAGGTCGGCGGCGATGACGGCGGCCTTCTGGTTCATGACCAGCACGAGGGCCCGTCGGTCCGAGATCACCGCGAGGGGCTCGTAACCGGCGTTGAGGACGAGAGTGCGCATGGGTTCCCTTCCGACGGTGCCTGGACGGCTTCCAGGCGCTGCGGGTGCGTCGGGTCGATCGACGTCGACAGGGGACCGCGACCTGTGACCACGCCCTGAACCACGAAGAGCACCACCCGGATGGGCAGTGCTCTCGTCAGACAGGGGCGTGATGGTGCACGCAGGGGGCGGTCGACCGTATGTCCACGAGCGCGCGCCGACCCGTGGTGCGGGTCGTGCGGAACGCTGACATGAGGTCTCCCGTGTTCGGGCCGGATCGGACCGGTGCAGCACCAGGGTACGTCGGAAACCGGCCCGACACGAGGGTGTGCGGACCGGTTTCCGGGAGTGTTCACGGGAACGACACCAGGGTCGTCACCGTCGTGCGGGTGCTCGGGTCAGATGCCGAAGCGCACGATGTGGTAGCTGCTCGTCCAGATCGGGCGGATCGAGACGGAGCCACCGGGCTTCGGCGCGTCCATGATCATGCCGTTGCCCATGTAGAAGCCGTCGTGCGAACCGTCGTTGAAGATGACGACGTCGCCCGGCTGCGCCTGGGACTCGGGGATCGTGGTGCCCGCGGCGTCCTGCAGCGGGACCGAGTGCGGCAGGCTGATGCCGTACTGCGCGTAGACGTACATGATGTAGCCCGAGCAGTCGAAGCCGGACGGGTCCGCGCCGCCGAAGACGTACGGGGTGCCGATGTACTGCTTCGCGGTGGCGACGACGGCCGGCAGCGAGAACGGGGTGTTCGCGGCGGCCGCCGTGGTGGCGATCTCGTTCGCGGACGGGCCGCTGTACGACGAGTACTGCTTCGCGGTCTGCGCGCGCGCCGCCTGGGTCGCTGCGGCCTGGGCCTGCGCAGCCGCGGCCTGCTCGGCGGCGGCCTTCTGCGCGGCCTCGGCGTCGAGGGTGGACTGGGCGGTCGCGCCGTAGCCGTCACGCGACGTCCCGGCGAGGGCCACGGCGTCGGACACCGAGAACTGCTGTGCCTGGGTCGTGCGGACCTGGCGCTGCGCGTCGGCGGCGGTCGAACCGGTCTGCTGCGTCGCGGCGAAGGCCGGGGCGACGGCCACGGTGCCGAACATGCCGGCGGCGACCGTCAGCACGACGGGGGCGAGGAACCGGCGCTTGCGGGCCGAGCTGCTCGCCTTGGCGGTCTCGGCGGCGCGGGCGGCCTGCGCAGCGCGACGGCCGCCGGGGAGCGGTGCGTCGCGGACGGGGGTGATGCGACGGGCGGGGGCTTCGGTCTGGCGCGCGGCCCGCCGGGTGAGCGGGGCGTCGTTCGCGGTGTTCGTCGGGTTGGCGGGCGTCTGGTCGTCCGCGGCGGAACCGGTCTGCGTCAAGGGTGGTGTCTCCGGCGTCTCGTCACCGTCTCCGCCTGGGTCAGGGCGGAGGGGCGGACCCCATCCGTTCGTCATCGTTTCCGATCGAGGCAGGAGACGGGTTCGAGACGTCCTGCCACGGGTCCTGGGCCTCGTGGGCGGCCCGGGGACTCGACGAGTGTACGTGGGGGCCGTTACCTTGTCGAGATGAAACGACGGTTCGGTAACGGAACGATCACGAACCCCTGATCAGCGGCGATCGACCCTCGTGACCTTGTGCCGATTCTCAGGCTCGGACGGCGCCCCGACGGTCAGTCCCGCTCGATGTAGACGTGCTGCGCGACCTCGGTCGGCAGCTCGATGCCGGCGTCCTCGCCGTCCACCCGGACCGCGACGTACGCACCGGCGCGCTGCACCCGGGCGACACGGCCGGGCATGACGCCGGCGGTGCGCAGCTGGTGCAGCAGCTCGGGCTCGAACTGCACCGGTTCGCCCAGGCGACGCACGACGCCGACCGCGACGGCGTCCGTGCCGTCGGTCGCCGCGACGATGTTCTGCACACCGTCGAGGAACTGCCCCGCCGTCGGTCCACCGATCTCGGCGAGCCCGGGGATCGGGTTGCCGTAGGGCGACTCCGTGGGGTTGCCGAGCATCTCGAGCAGTCGGACCTCGACCTGCTCGCTCATCACGTGCTCCCAGCGGCAGGCCTCGTCGTGCACGAAGGCCCAGTCGAGTCCGATCACGTCGGCGAGGAGCCGTTCGGCCAGCCGGTGCTTGCGCATCACGTGCGTCGCCCGCGAGCGACCCTCGCCCGTGAGCTCGAGGTGGCGGTCACCGGAGACGACGACCAGACCGTCGCGCTCCATCCGCGCGATCGTCTGGGAGACGGTGGGACCGGAGTGTCCGAGACACTCGGAGATGCGCGCGCGCAGCGGCACGATCCCCTCTTCCTCGAGGTCGAGGATCGTCCGCAGGTACATCTCCGTGGTGTCGACGAGATCGGTCACGGTCCGCCTCTCATGTCTGGGCCCAGCCCGATCCACCCTACTTGAGCAGTGCGACAAGACCGCACCGACGGGCGCGCTCCACGGCCTGGAGGCGCGGGTCGGGTCCGCCCCGTCCGGCCGGTCCAGGGTCGGTGACGGTGGGATACCGCTCGCTAGGATCGGCGCATGGCAGACATCGTCATCCCCGCCGAACTCCTCCCGACCGACGGACGCTTCGGCTGCGGCCCGTCCAAGATCCGCGGCGCGCAGCTCGAGTCACTCGTGACCCGCGGGGCGACGATCCTCGGGACGTCCCACCGCCAGAAGCCCGTGAAGGACCTCGTCGGCAGCGTCCGCCGCGGCCTCGCCGACCTCTTCCAGCTCCCGGACGGCTACGAGGTCGTCCTCGGCAACGGCGGCTCGACCGCGTTCTGGGACGCCGCCGCCTTCGGGCTCGTCGAACGTCGTGCCGAGAACCTGTCCTTCGGCGAGTTCGGCTCGAAGTTCGCCAAGGCCACGGACACCCCGTGGCTCGAGACCCCGCACGTCGTCGAGGCACCCGGCGGCTCGCTCGCCGCGCTCGAGCCCGTCGAGGGCGTCGACGTCTACGCCTACCCGCACAACGAGACCTCGACCGGCGTCATGGCGCCCGTCGTCCGCGCTGCGGGTGACGACGGCGCGCTGACCGTCGTCGACGCCACGAGCGCCGCCGGTGGTGCCGCGTTCGACGTCACCGCGACCGACGTCTACTACTTCGCACCGCAGAAGAACTTCGCCTCGGACGGAGGGCTGTGGCTCGCCCTGTTCTCCCCCGCCGCGATCGAGCGCGTCGAGCGCATCGCCGCCTCGGACCGCTACATCCCGGAGTTCCTCTCCCTGCAGAACGCCGTCGACAACTCGCGGCTCGACCAGACGCTGAACACCCCGGCGCTCGCGACCCTGCTGCTGCTCGACGACCAGGTCGACTGGATCAACCAGTCCGGTGGTCTGGCGTGGGCCGACACCCGCACGAAGACGTCGTCGTCGACGATCTACGACTGGGCCGAGGCCTCCGACCACGCCACCCCGTTCGTCACCGACCCCGCCCACCGGTCGCAGGTCGTGGCGTCGATCGACCTCGACGAGTCGATCGACGCGAAGGCCGTCGCCGCGACGCTCCGCGCGAACGGCATCGTCGACACCGAGCCGTACCGGAAGCTCGGCCGCAACCAGCTCCGTGTCGCCACGTTCACTGCGATCGACCCGGACGACGTGGCGAAGCTGGTGCGGGCGATCGACTTCGTCATCGGCGAGCTGCGCGGCTGAGGCGCCAGCACGGACGGACGGGTCGAGCCGATCGAGCTCGAGGTCCTGGTCGGGGTCGGTCGGCCGGACGCGGGAAGCCCGACGACGCGAGCCGCGGGAGCGCACCGGAGCGGGGTCCTCGGCGACGTCGTCCGCCGCGTCGTCATCGGAGTCGTCGTCCGCCGCGTCGACGTCGACGCCGTCGAGCTCGTCGTCGTCCGACTCCGCGAGGTCGTCCTCGTCGTCCTCGAACTCGTCGTCGTCGTCGTTCGAGGCGTCGTCGTCTGCCTCGTCGTCGTCCGGGTCGTCGTAGTCGGACTCCTCGGCGTCGTCGAGGTCGTCGTCCTCGTCCGACTCGTCGTCGTCCTCGTCGTCCTCGTCGTCCGACTCGTCGTCGTCCTCGTCCGCCTGGCCGGCGCGGTACTCCGCCATCCGGTCCGCCCACGGCACCCAGTCCGGAGCGACCAGCGAGCCGTCGCCGGGCATCAGCTCGACCTCGAGCACGGTGGGCTCGTCGCCCTCGACCTGCGCGATCGAGACCGTCCAGCGCCACCCGGGGTAACCGGGCATCCGGTTCGAGAACAGGACCGAGACGACGCCGTCACCCTCGTCCACGGTGCCGACCGGCTGGCCGACCGTCGACTCCGGCGTGACCTCGAGCAGCGCCTTCCGCGCGAGCTCCGTGTGGTCGACCATCAGGCGTCCAACTGGTCTGCGACGTGGCGCAGGATCGCGGCGAGGCGTTCGCCGTTCTTCGGGTAGCGCCCGTGGCGCAGGTCGCCGCTGACCCGGTCGAGCTCCTTCACCAGGTCCTCGACGATCACCGCCATGTCGTCGGCGGAGCGGCGGGACATCTTCGCGAGCGAGGGCGCCGGCTCGAGCAGCCGCACGGACAGCGCCTGCGAGCCCTTCTTGCCCTGCACGACGCCGTACTCGAGGCGGGTGCCGGCCTTGACCGAGGTGACGCCGTCCGGCAGCGAGGACGCGTGCAGGAAGACCGGCTCACCGTCGTCGCCGGTGATGAACCCGAACCCCTTCTGGTCGTCGTAGAACTTGACCTTGCCGGTGGGCATGCGTGGACTCCTCGTGGTCGTGGAACGGCCGTGGTGCGTCGGATATCCTGGGCCGATGGCCAAGCCGACCCGATCCACCGGGAACACGCGCGAACCCGCGGACACCCCGGTGACGTTCAATCGTACCGAACGCGTCCTCGGGTTCATGATCGGCGGCATCTTCATCGCCGGTCTCCTCTGCATCATCGCGATGGTCGTGATGTGGCTGACCGTCCCGAGCGCCAACGGATCGATGCCCTGGCCGGTGATCATGGCGGTCCCGCTCATCGGTCTGCCGATCGGCATGGTGCTGGTCCTCGTCCTGCTCGGACTGACCTGGACCAAGCGCGCCCGCGAGAACCGGTCGGACCGCTGAGGACCCGCGCGGACCGGAGCGGCGGACGATGACGACCACCGCCGACCTCGCCGCTCGGCTGCGGGGGATGTCCGACGACGAGCTGGAACGGCTCGTGGTCGCCCGCCGTCTGCCCGCGGCCGTCCTCGCCGAGTCCGGCCCGCAGCACGCGGCCGACTTCTTCGACCTCGCCGAGGCGCTGCGCACCGACGACGCCGTCGACGCCGCGCTCGAGCACCTGCCCCGGGCGACCCTCCTCGCCCTCCGCGACGGGTCGGCCGACGCCGACGCGCTCGCCCCGGCGGTCGCGCTGGGCCTCGCCGACGACGCGGGCGCGGTGGACGACGCCGTCGCCGGACGACTGGCCGCCCACGCCGAGGTCGCCGACCTCCGGCCGGGAGGCACGGCACCGGTCCGCCCCGCCGCGCCCGACGAGCAGGTGGCCGACCAGGAGCGCGCCCGCGCGACCGGCGCGGAGCGTGCGTTCACGACGATGACGGTGCTCGCCGAGCTGCTCCGCGCGGTCGACGCCGGCGAGGTCCGCGAACTCGTCAAGGGCGGCATCGGCACGCCGCTCGCCCGGACCCTCGGCGAGCGCGTCGGCACCGACCCGGACGTCGTGCCGGACCGGCTCACGCTGCTGGACCGCACCGGCCTCGCGCACCCCGGCGAGGGGCGCTGGGCCGTGTCGTCCGAGGGGCGCACCTGGCTCGTCGCGGCCTGGCCGGACCGCTGGGTGGACCTGGCCGGGCGGTGGTGGCGCTCGCTCGACCCGGCCGTGCACGACGTGCTCCGGGCGGCCGACGACGACCTGCACGACCTGGTCGCCGTCGGACGCTGGGCCTTCCCGGCGGGCGCGCGGTGGCTCGACGCCGTCCTGCTCGACGTCGCCGGCACCGCCGAGGTCCTCGGGCTCGCGGTCGACGGCACGGTGACGGCGACGGGCCGAGCGGTCCTCGACGGCGATGCCGACGCCGCAGCCGACGACCTGCCGCCGACCGTCGACGGCGTCTACCTGCAGCACGACCTGACGGTCATCGCCCCGGGGCCGCTCACTCCCGCCGACGACGACGCACTCCGGAGCGTCGCCGACCTCGAGGCGCCGGGGTTGGCCGCCCGGTACCGCGTCTCCGAGGACTCCGTGCGGCGGGCGGTCCGGGCCGGCAGCACGCGTGAGGACCTGCTCGCGCTGCTGGACCGGCTCTCGGCGACCGACGTGCCGCAGCCCCTCACCTACCTCGTCGACCAGGTGGCGTCGCGGGACGGCGGCCTCGTGGTCGACGTCGCGCCGGACGGTCGCGGGGCGGTCGTGCACGGGACGCCGGACCAGCTCGACCTGGTCGGGGTCGACGCCGAGCTGCGCCAGCTCACCTGGGAACGCGCCGACCTGACGACGCTCACCGCCCCGCACCCGCCGCACGTGGTCCACGCGGCGCTCGAGGAGCAGCGGTACCCGGCCGTGCTGACGGCCGCCGCCCGTCCCGTGGCCTCGGACGCGCCTCCCGGCCGTCGGCGTGGTGGCGCCGGTCGGACGCCGGAACAGGCCGCCCATGCGCTCGTGGAACGCCTGCGCCTGACGACGGAGCGCGGCGACGCGGAGCCGGAGCAGGAGTGGCTCGGGCGGCAGATCGACCTGGCGGTGCGCGGGAAGACGCCGATCCGACTGACCGTCCGCATGCCGGACGGGTCGGAGCGACCGATCTCGATCGTGCCGACGTCGGTCGCCGCCGGACGGGTCCGCGGCCGTGACACCGCGGTCGACGTGGAGCGGACGCTGCCGCTGTCGCTCGTCGTCGCGGTCGAGAGCGAGGCCTGAGCCGCGCGTCCCTGCACAACCGTGCCCCGCGAGCCGGTTCTCCACCGTTGCGCAACGGGGGCGGCGGCTCGCAGCCGCGCCGCCTAGGCTGATCCGTCATGAACGGACCGCTGATCGTGCAGAGTGACCGCACCGTACTCCTCGAGGTCGCCCACCCCCAGGCCGAGGACGCCCGGCACGAGCTCGCGGCCTTCGCCGAGCTCGAACGCGCCCCGGAGCACGTGCACACCTACCGGATCACGCGCCTCGGGCTCTGGAACGCCCGCGCGGCCGGGCACGACGCCGAGTCGATGATCGGCACGCTCGAGCGGTTCGCGAAGTTCCCGGTCCCGCAGAGCGTCACGGTCGACATCCGCGACACCGTCTCGCGGTACGGGCGGCTCGTCATCCGGCGCGAGGAGCGCGAGGACGCCCCGGCGATCGCGAACTCCCCGAGCGAGGAGCTCGAGCGCCAGCCGCTCCTGCTCCTCACCGCCGAGGACCCGTCGGTCCTGGCCGAGGTCACCCGGTCGAAGCGCATCAAGCCCCTGCTCGGCGACCAGCGCTCGCCCTCGGAGATCGAGCTGCAGCCCTGGGCACGCGGGCAGGTCAAGCAGGAACTCGTCAAGCTCGGGTGGCCGGCGGAGGACCTCGCGGGCTACACACCGGGGCAGCCGCACCCGATCGACCTCGACACGGCGTCCTGGCACATGCGGCCGTACCAGGAGCAGGCCGTCGACACCTTCTTCGCGCAGGGCTCCGGCGTGGTCGTGCTGCCGTGTGGTGCCGGCAAGACGCTCGTCGGCGCCGGGGCGATGGCGACCGTGAAGGCGACGACGCTCATCCTCGTGACGAACACCGTGTCCGCCCGGCAGTGGCGTGACGAACTCCTGCGCCGGACGACCCTGTCCCCCGAGGACATCGGCGAGTACTCCGGTACCACGAAGGAAATCCGTCCCGTCACGATCGCGACGTACCAGATCCTGACCGCTCGGCGGAAGGGCGAGTACACGCACCTGTCGCTCCTCGATGCCCTCGACTGGGGCCTGATCGTCTACGACGAGGTCCACCTGCTCCCCGCGCCGGTGTTCAAGCTCACCGCCGACCTGCAGGCACGGCGGCGGCTCGGGCTCACGGCCACCCTGGTGCGCGAAGACGGCCGCGAGAGCGACGTGTTCTCGCTCATCGGGCCGAAGCGCTACGACGCCCCGTGGAAGGAGATCGAAGCGCAGGGCTACATCTCCCCGGCGGCCTGCTACGAGGTGCGGATCGACCTCCCCCACCAGGACCGCCTGGAGTACGCGGCGTCGGGTGACGACGAGCGCTACCGCATGGCGGCGACCTCGCCGGCGAAGACCCCGGTGGTGCGCGAGCTCATCGAGAAGCACCACGGCGAGCAGATCCTGGTGATCGGGCAGTACATCGACCAGCTCGACGACCTCGCCGCGTCACTCGATGCCGCCGAGATCACCGGGTCGACACCGGTCGACGAGCGCGAGCGGCTGTTCCAGGCGTTCCGCGAGGGCTCGATCGACGTGCTCGTGGTGTCGAAGGTCGCGAACTTCTCGGTGGACCTCCCCGACGCCACCGTGGCGATCCAGGTGTCCGGGTCGTTCGGCTCCCGACAGGAGGAAGCGCAGCGTCTCGGCCGGTTGCTCCGCCCGAACAAGGACGGCCTGCCGGCGTCGTTCTACACGCTCGTGACGCGGGACACGGTCGACCAGGACTTCGCGCAGAACCGGCAGCGCTTCCTCGCCGAGCAGGGGTACGCGTACACGATCCTCGACGCCGACCAGGTGCTGGCGGCCGCGTAGCCACCACACGACCCGCTCCCAGGAAACCTCTAGGGAACGGTCAGAGGATGGGACCATGACCGATGGCCCCAAGATCCTGATCGTCGACGACGAGCCGAACATCCGCGACCTCCTCACGACCTCGTTGCGCTTCGCCGGGTTCGCCGTCCGTGCGGTCGGCAACGGGGCCCAGGCGATCTCCGCCGTGCTCGAGGAGGAGCCCGACCTGATCATCCTCGACGTGATGCTCCCGGACATGAACGGCTTCGGCGTCACCAAGCGCCTCCGCTCGTCCGGGTACACGTCGCCGATCCTCTTCCTCACCGCGAAGGACGACACCGAGGACAAGATCACCGGGCTCACCGTCGGCGGCGACGACTACGTCACCAAGCCGTTCTCGCTCGACGAGATCGTCGCGCGCATCAAGGCGATCCTCCGTCGCACCATGAACGACGAAGAGGACGCGATCATCCGCGCCGGCGAGCTCACGATGGACCAGGACACGCACGAGGTCACGATCGGCGACGCGCAGATCGAGCTGTCCCCGACCGAGTTCAAGCTCCTGCGCTACCTGATGCTCAACCCGAACCGCGTGCTGTCGAAGGCGCAGATCCTCGACCACGTGTGGGAGTACGACTTCAACGGCGACGCGGGCATCGTCGAGTCGTACATCTCGTACCTCCGCCGCAAGCTCGACCAGTACTCGACCGAGCCGATCATCCAGACGAAGCGCGGGTTCGGCTACATGCTGAAGGCGTCCAAGGCGTCCTGACGCCGGGCACACGGCGACCGTCCGGTTTCACCGGGCGGTCGCCGCTTATCGTTGGGGCAGCATGCACACGCGAATGAGCCACTGGTGGGACGGGATCTCCCTCCGCACCAAGATCACCGGCATCACGGTGCTGCTCGTCGCGCTCGGGCTGCTCGTCGCCGGGCTCGGCACCATGACGGTGCTCTCGACGTACCTCATGCAGCAGCTCGACAACACGGTCAAGCAGACGTCCGAGCAGCTCGAGGGCCAGAACATCAGCGACGGCCAGCAGTACTGCACGCTGTCGATCGTCCTGTCGCAGAGCGCCTACGTCGCGGCCTACGACTCCCGCGGCGACAAGATCTGCCAGACCCGCGCCTCGAGCCGACCGGACATCCGCTCGCTCGACTTCTCCGCCGCGGCGCAGAGCTCGCAGCGGTTCTCGCTGTACGACAGCCAGCACGACCACGAGTGGCGCGCGCAGATCATCCCGGCGTCGCTGCAGAACCAGTCGAGCGGCACCTCGGAGACCGGGTACGTGCTCGTCGCCGTGTCGAGCGCCGACACCGACAAGACCATCGGCCGCTTCACGATCATCTTCCTGGGCTTCGGCATCTCGGTGATCCTGCTCGGCGCGATGCTGACCCGACTCCTCGTGACGGCCACGTTCGACCCGCTGCGCGACGTGGAGGACACGGCCGCCCGGTTCGCCGCCGGTGACTTCAACCAGCGACTCGAGGCCGACACCCCGAACACCGAGGTCGGTCGCCTCAACCGCTCCCTCAACGCGATGCTCGAGCGGATCGACTCCGCGTTCGAGGACCGCGAGCGGACGATCGACCAGATGCGCCGCTTCGTCGGTGACGCCTCCCACGAGCTCCGCACGCCGCTGGTGTCGCTCCGCGGCTACGCCGAGCTCTACCGGATGGGGGCGCTCCGCAAGGAGGAGGACGTCGCCCAGGCGATGGACCGCATCGAGAAGGAAGCGCAGCGGATGGGCCTGCTCGTGCAGGACCTGCTCCAGCTCGCCCGCATCGACGAGTCGAAGCCGCTCGAGCTCGGCCCGGTCGACCTCGTCGCCATCGCGCGCGACTCGGCACTCGACACCATGGCATCGAACCCCGACCGCGAGATCCAGGTCCTCGTCGAGGACGCCGTGACGGGCGTCAGCGTGCCGCAGGCCGTCCGCCCGGGTGCGTTCGGCCAGATCGACACCGGCGAGACGCCCGTCTCCCCGCCGTCGGCGAACTCGACCGGCCCGATCGCGTTCTCGCGGCAGACGATCGCGCGCCTCCGAGCCCGCCGCAACCGCGCCATGGGCGTCGAGGGCGGCGTACCGACCGACGAGACCACGCCCCTGCCGACCGTCGTGCTGCCGGCCCGTCCGCCGATCGTCCTGGCCGAGGAGAACAAGATCCGCCAGGTCGTGACCAACCTGATGGGCAACGCCATGCGCTTCACCGAGCACGACGACCCGATCGAGATCGGCATCGGCGTGGACGACGACCTCGGCATGGCCCACATCGACGTCATCGACCACGGCGAGGGCATCCCGCCGCAGCTGCGCGAGAAGATCTTCCAGCGCTTCTGGCGGGCGGACACCTCGCGCGCGCGGGACACCGGCGGCTCGGGCCTCGGTCTCGCGATCGTGTCGGGCATCGTGCACGCGCACAACGGCTCCGTCGAGGTGTTCGACACCGAGGGCGGCGGCGCGACCTTCCGCGTCTGGCTCCCCCTGCTCCCCCGCGACTACACCCCCACCCCGAAGTCCCCGGCCGCCTGACGCGCCGGCCGTCGCCCGTCGCCCGTCGCCCGTTCTGGTCGCACGGCTTGCCGCTCAACTCCGGCCGACGCGGCATGTCGTGCGACTCGAACGGTCGCAGGCGGCAGGTCGTGCGACCGGAGCACGGCGCGGACCTGTGGGAGCGAGCGACATCAGAGCTGCCGGACCGGCTCAGGAACGGGCGGCGAACGCTTGACGGAGTCGCTCGAACAGCACCGCAGGTCGAGCCGCGTCGGCAGCCGTCGCGTGCACCACGATCCACCCGTTGACAGCGAACCCGTTGCCTCGGCGTTGATCGTGTCGGAAGACGTCGCGCTCGCGGTGATGGTCGCCGTCGTACTCGAGCGCGATACGGAGCTGTGGCCAGCACATGTCCACCCGTCCGAGGAACGTACCGCGCTCGTCGAACACCTCGTGGTTGAGCTCGGGCTCCGGGAATCCTGCATCCACGACGTCGAGGCGGATCAGCGTCTCCATGGGTGACTCGCTCCCCGGACGCACGGCCTCGAGTGCAGCCCGCGCGAGGACGACCCCGTGCCCGCGGGGACGGAGCGCACGCGCGAGATCCTCGATCCTGGCGAGTCCCGCCCGTCCGACGAGGTGGTCGCCGAGGACGACGAGCGCTCGGAAGTCGAAGAGGGTCGCGCACTCGGCCCAGGCGCGGGCCGGCGTGCTGACCGGGAGGCCGTCCTGCTCGACGGTCTCGTCGTCGGCCACACGATGGGCCGTGACACCCGGACGCCGCATGAGGCTCGCTCCGCCGATGGTCGCCACGTGTACCCGCGACCCTTCGCGGTGTTCCCTCGGCACCGGCGCTCCCCACACGCTGACTGCGGTCGTGTGGCTGAACCGCTGGTCGGGGCGGAGCACCAGGGCGATGCAGTCGACCAGGCTCGCGTCGCGGTCACGAGGCACGCGGACGCCGTGGACGGGACGCCGGAGATCAGCGCGGCGCATGCGGCTCGTACCCTCGCCGTACCGACGAGCTTGTGCGACGGTGAAGGCCCGTTCCGCGAGGCCGTTGGGCAGTGCGCGCGGAGTGGTCATGCTCGTAGCCTGGAGGCGCACGGCACCACCCGAGCCAGAGGCGGGCGCACCTGTGGAGAACGACCGCAGCCGAGCCTCCCGTGCGGGAGAAGCACCTACGTCCTGGTAGCACGGCATGCCGCGCGCGGTCGTTGCGGGCGCACGACCTGCCGTCGAAGTCGAACCTGAGCGGCAAGTCTTGCGACCGAAACCGAGCCAGGGCCGCGGCGCCCGCACGCGGAAGGGCCCCGCACGCGCTGCGTGCGGGGCCCTTCCGGCTACCGGGACTAGAAGTCCATGCCACCCGTGGGGTCGCCGGCCGGCATGGCCGGGTTCTTCTCCGGCTTGTCGGCGACGACGGCCTCGGTCGTGAGGAACAGACCGGCGATCGACGCGGCGTTCTGCAGCGCCGAGCGCGTGACCTTGGCCGGGTCGATGATGCCCGCGGCGACGAGGTCGACGTACTCGCCGGTCGCGGCGTTGAGGCCGTGACCCGACTCGAGCTCGCGGACCTTGGCGGCGACGACGCCCGGCTCGAGACCGGCGTTCAGCGCGATCTGCTTGAGCGGCGCGTCGATGGCGACGCGGACGATGTTCGCACCGGTCGCCTCGTCACCCTCGAGCGAGAGCGTGTCGAGCGCGACGGACGCCTGGATGAGCGCGACGCCACCACCGGCGACGATGCCCTCCTCGACGGCGGCCTTCGCGTTGCGGACGGCGTCCTCGATGCGGTGCTTGCGCTCCTTGAGCTCGACCTCGGTCGCGGCACCCGCCTTGATGACGGCCACGCCACCGGCGAGCTTCGCGAGGCGCTCCTGGAGCTTCTCGCGGTCGTAGTCGGAGTCGGTCGCCTCGATCTCGGAGCGGATCTGACGGACGCGGCCCGCGATCTGCTCGTCGTCGCCGGCACCCTCGATGATCGTGGTCTCGTCCTTGGTGATGATCACCTTGCGGGCCTTGCCCAGCAGGTCGAGGGTCGCGTTCTCGAGCTTGAGGCCGACCTCTTCCGAGATGACCTGGCCGCCGGTCAGGATCGCGATGTCCTGCAGCATGGCCTTGCGACGGTCGCCGAAGCCCGGGGCCTTGACGGCGACGGACTTGAAGATGCCACGGATCTTGTTCACGACGAGGGTCGCGAGGGCTTCGCCGTCGACGTCCTCGGCGATGATGAGGAGCTGCTTGCCCGCCTGGATCACCTTGTCGACGACCGGGAGCAGGTCCTTGATGTTGGAGATCTTCGAGTTGACGATGAGGATGTACGGGTCCTCGAAGACGGCCTCCTGGCGCTCCGGGTCCGTGACGAAGTACTGCGACAGGTAGCCCTTGTCGAAGCGCATGCCCTCGGTCAGCTCGAGCTCGGTGCCGAAGGTGTTCGACTCCTCGACGGTGACGACGCCCTCCTTGCCGACCTTGTCGATCGCCTCGGCGATGAGCTCGCCGATGGTGGGGTCGGCGGCCGAGATCGACGCGGTCGCGGCGATCTGGTCCTTGGTCTCGATGTCCTTCGCGTTGGCGAGGAGCTGGTCGGAGACGGCGGCGACGGCCTTCTCGATGCCGCGCTTGAGCGACACGGGGTCGGCACCGGCCGCGACGTTGCGGAGGCCCTCGCGGACGAGCGCCTGGGCGAGCACGGTCGCGGTGGTCGTACCGTCACCGGCGACGTCGTCGGTCTTCTTGGCGACCTCCTTGACGAGCTCCGCGCCGATCTTCTCGTACGGGTCGTCGAGCTCGATCTCCTTGGCGATGGAGACACCGTCGTTCGTGATCGTGGGGGCGCCCCACTTCTTCTCGAGGACGACGTTGCGGCCGCGCGGGCCGAGCGTCACCTTCACGGCGTCGGCCAGGGTGTTCAGGCCGCGCTCGAGGCCACGACGGGCCTCCTCGTCGAAAGCAATGATCTTAGCCATGTGAGTTTCTCGTCCCTCCCGGACGTCGTGCGTGGGGGTCGTGCTGGCACTCAGCGCAAGCGAGTGCCAACGCCGATTCTGGCACTCGCCGGGTGTGAGTGCAACACAGTCGGGAGGCGCGGCTCGACTTCCCAGGACACGTTGCGGCCGGGACCCGGCACGCTCAGGCCCGGGTGGTGGCTGCTCGGCGGGCGGAGCGCCGTGCACGACGAACGCGCCGCCCCCGAGGGGACGGCGCGTTCGTCGAGTGGTCCTGGGCTCAGGCGGGACGGACCGCCTCTGCCTGTGGGCCCTTCGACCCGGTGCCGACGTCGAACGTCACCGCCTGGCCCTCCTCGAGGACCTTGTACCCCGACATGTCGATCGCCGAGTAGTGCACGAACACGTCCTGGCCCCCTCCATCCACGGTGATGAAGCCGAAGCCCTTCTCGGCGTTGAACCACTTCACGGTTCCGTTGGCCATGATCTCTTGCTCCCTGGTGCTGCAGTTGCGGACGACGCCATCGCCGTCTGGCGATGACTCTCGTGCAACAACGGCGGCAAGGCAAGAGGTGTGACGTTCTTGCACGCCGATCGCGTCAGAAATCAACGTGCCCGAAACACCTCCGTCACACAGCGCGCGTCAGCCGCCGTAGTCGGCGCCGAGCACGACGCTGACGTCGGCGTTCGGGAACGCCGCCGACTGCTCCACCGTCGCGATGCCGAGCGCCTTCGCCACACCCTGTGCCACGGCCTGCTGCTCGGGCTGCTGGTAGTACACGACCGAGGTCGTCGTCCCCGTCGTCCCGGCGTCACCCGTCGAGGCGACCTGCCAGCCCGCGGTGGTCAGTGCGCTGCTGGCGCGGGCGGCCAGACCGGTCGTCGTCGTGCCGTTCAGCACGACGACGCTCGTCGCGCCCTGCGCCGAGGGCTCCGCAGCGCTCGGCTCCTCGGACGCGGGCGCCGACGGCGACTCCGAGGGCGTCTCCGACGGCGCGGCCGACGCCGAGGAGCTCGACGAGGGGCGCGGCGACGAGGTCGACCCCGGGAACGAGTAGCTGCCGTTCAGCAGCGCGAGCACGAGGACACCGACGAGCACGAGCACACCGGTCGCGAGGGCGCCCCAGGCGAACGCGATCCACCCGCGTCCACGACGACGGGCACCGCGGTGCGCTCCGACCCGGGGGCCGTCGGTGACGTCGTCGAACCGGTCTCGCGGGAATCTCTCGGTCATCGTTCCTCTTCACGGGGATCGGGCGCGGGGGCGACGAACGCGCGCGCCGCTCGTGCTCGGGTGCGTGCGTGCCGGAGCCGCTGCAGCCGACCGACCAGCTGGGGGTCGAGCGCGAGTGCGGCGGGCAGGTCGATCACGCGGTTGAGCACCTGGTAGTAGCGCGCCGGCGACATGTCGAACTCGACCCGGATCTCCGCCTCCTTCGTGCGGTCGTGCCGCGCCCGGTCGTGCTCGAACGCGAGCACGCGCTGGTCGAGCTCGCTGAGCTCGTCGGTGGGGAGGGCGGTCACGGCACTTCCGGTCACGGTTCGGTCACGGGTCTCGCACATCGTAGGGGTGCCCGGCGGTCCGACCCTGGCACACGGCTGGACTGTCGCGAAGCCCGGTTCAGGCTCCGGGCCGCCGGAACCACCGCACCCGGACGCCGAACGGGTCGCAGACCGCCGTCGCCACACCGTCGAGCGACACCGTGGCGAAGGCGTCCGGGTCCGCCGGGTCGACGTCGTCGGGCAGCGTCGCGGCCACCCCGCGCAGGATGCCCGTCCGTTCGACCGCGACCCAGTGCACGCCACGCTCTGCCAGCCGGTCGACCACGCGCTGGCGGTCGGCGCCCGGCACGTAGACGAGGGTCCCGGTGGTGAGCACCACGGGACGGACGCCGTCCGGCAACGCGTCCAGTGCACGGTCGAGGTCGCCGGGCAGCGTGCCACGGATCCGGACGGGAGGCACGACGAGCGTCGCGCGCGCCGCCTCGCGCATCAGGGCGGTGCGGTCCGTCGCCTCGGGCGGGACGGCCTCGACCAGCCGGTCGAACGCACCGGGCTCGGCGAGGTCGATCGGGTTCGGGTCGAGGGCGACCCGCGCGCCGATCCGGATCGGGGTGCCGGCCGGCTCGGGGACCGCGCCGCTGGCGTCGACCGTCAGGTGCACCGACGGCTCGGCGACGGCGGTGTGCACCCGGACCGTGCCGTCCCCGGTCCGGTGGTCGAGCGTCACCCGGTCCGGGATCGAGCAGAGCCCGGCGGCGGCCCCGGCGTCGACGAGGCCGAGCGGCCGCGGGTCCGCCGCGGCGAGCGCCGCGAACAGCGGGACGACGGGACCGAGCCGCCGCGGGTCGTTGGCCTGCACCGTGGAAAGGGCGAGCGCCGTGACGAACGCGGCACGGGCCTCCCGGCCGAGCGCACGGAGCGCTCCGGGGTCCGACGGGTCGGCACCCAGCCGACGTGCGACGGCGAAGACCAACTCCGGTTGCCGCTGCTGCTCGGGGACCGCGTCGAGGAGCGCGACCAGGTCGTCGTCGACCGAGCGTGCCCAGGCCGCGTACGACGGCGAGGCCGGAGCGATGCGCGCCGCGTAGGTGGCGTACCGCTCGCGCGTGCCGGTCACGGGCGGTGCATGCCGACGTGACGGATGCCGGCCTCGTCGTAGGGCGCACCGAACCGGACGAAGCCGTGCCGCTCGTAGAGGCTCGCGACGTACTCCTGGGCGTGCAGGACGAACGGCTCGTGACCGTGCGCCTCGAGCACCCCCGCGACCAGCCGTCCGGCGATCCCCTGCCCCCGGTGGTCGGGGTGGGTGGCGACCCGGCCGATCACCCAGGCCGGCGGCTCGCTGGCAGCGGGGTGGTCCTCGTCCGGGGCGGGCCGGACGAGGCGGAGGTACCCGACCGGATCGTCGTCGGCTCCGAACCACCAGTGCTCGGTGTCGGGCTCGCGGTCACGGCCGTCGAAGTCGTCGGCGGTGACCCGCTGCTCGAGGGCGAAGACGCGGTTCCGCAGCCGCACGATGCCGTACAGTTCGTCCGTCGTCAGGCGGGTCCAGCGGGCGTGGCGGACGGAATGCTCGGACATCGTCGCGAGTTTACTGAAGGGGTCGGGCATCACCATCGAGCCCCGACCGGAAGCAGGAGGAAGCAATGGCGTACAACGTCGACAAGTCGGACGCCCAGTGGCGCGAGGAGCTCTCCCCGGACCAGTACGCCGTGCTCCGGCAGGCCGGGACCGAGCGCCCGTGGACGGGTGAGCTGCTCGACGAGGAGCGCGCCGGCACGTACACCTGTGCGGCGTGCGGCGCGGAGCTGTTCCAGAGCGGCACGAAGTTCGACTCCGGTTGCGGCTGGCCGTCGTTCTACGAGTCGGTCCGCCCCGAGGCGGTCCAGCTCATCGAGGACAAGTCCCTCGGCATGGTCCGCACCGAGGTCCGCTGCGCGAACTGCGGCTCGCACCTCGGGCACGTGTTCCCCGACGGCTTCGGCACCCCGACGGGTGACCGCTACTGCATGAACTCGCTGTCGCTGAACTTCTCCGAGCAGGGCGAATGAGACCCCGACGCGTCCGCCGGTAGGATGGGCGCGTCAGCCGGCATGGCGCAATTGGTAGCGCACCGTACTTGTAATACGGGGGTTGCGGGTTCGAGTCCCGCTGCCGGCCCCAGATCACGGCTCCTCGTGCAGCCCGAGGCGGAGCCGTCGCGCGTCGTCACCGCACGTCGAGCTCGCCGTCCGCGTCCCGTTCGATCTCGCCGTCCGGGATCCAGACGACGATGCGGTCCAGGCGCACCCGCTCGAACGACGACCGCTCGTCGCGCAGCAGGTCCGTGACCTCCTGCGGCAGCGGGAAGCGCTGGTCGCGGCCCACCACGATCGCCTCGAACGGTGCATCGTCGACGTCGCGCACGCCGCGCGCACCGACGTACTGGTCGTAGTCGCTGGGGGTGATCGCGCCGAAGAAGATGCGGCCGTCCCGGATGCCCTCGCTCCGCAGCAGCGGCAGGAGGCGCGCGACCCCCTCGGGGCGTGTCTGCCAGACCGCCCGCGCGGTCGGGATGCTGCCGACGAGCGCGACGACGACGAGGAGTGCGGCGAGCGCGCCGGTCAGCGGCCGGGGGCGGAGCACCGCGAGCCGACCGAGTCCGACCGCGGCGAGCAGGACGATCCAGGGCGTCCACGCGCTGTAGTAGGTCGGCAGCGCGATCTTCGCCGCCACCGTGTAGAACGCGACGAGCAGCAGGAGCGGTGCGGCGAGGAACACCACGAGCCGGTCCGGACGGACGACGACCGCGAGCAGCACCCCGGCGGCCAGGACGACGAGCACCGGCAGGCCGACGCCCTGCGCGAGGAACCACCAGTTCCCCCACCACGGTGCGAACTGGTGGGTCTGCCCGGCGATCACGGCGAGGTGGCCGTTCTCGTTCTGCCCCTCCTGGAAGGCCAGCATGTAGAGCACCGCCGACCGCATGCCCATGGGGGCGTACAGCGCGACGACCGTCACCGCGAAGACCACGGCCCAGACGAGGCCGCCGACGACGAGCCGACGCCACTGCCGGAACAGCAGCGGGGCGAGCAGGAACACGGGCACCAGTACGAGCGTCGACGCCTTCGACGTCACCGAGGCGGCCATGAGCACCGCGGACAGCGGGAGCCACCACCACCGGCCGGTCCGTGTCCAGGTCCACACGGCGAAGAGCGCGGCCAGGGCGAAGAACACCATCACCGGGTCGAGGAGCGCGACACGGTCGAGCCGCGCACCGGATCCACCCCGGGGCGTCAGCGTCCAGAGCGCCGCGGCGGTCCACCCCGCCCAGAAGCCGACCTCGGCGCGGAGCCACACGAACATGACGGCGGCGCCGAGGACGACGAGGGCGGCGACGAGGACCCGGGGCGCGGTGGCCCCCTCGCCGCCGACGAGCTGCGCGAGCCCGAACAGGTACTTCGCCGTCGGCGGGTGCTCGCGGTTCTGGTCGAACGCGCCGTGCACGTACGCGAAGCCGGCGCGGACGTAGGTGGACTCGTCGCCGCCGATGTTCTCGTCGGCGATCCGCCAGAAGCACTGGTAGGCGGCCGCCAGGGCGAGCAGGACGAGGGCGACGATCCGTACCGCTCGGCGGTCCTGGAGCACGAGGGCGTGGCGTCGACTGGGCACCGGACGATCCTACGGCGGGAGCCGACGCCCTCCGGCGGGAGCACGGAGGGCCCGGACGATGGACGTCCCGGGCCCTCCGGCGCGCGGAACGCGGATCAGGAGGCGTTCCGAGCGCTCGACGCGGTAACCAGCCGGTCGTCCCTCGATGGTGTCACCGCACCCGGTGACGTGTCCACGGTTCCGGTCCGATCCACGCGAACCCGCACGGATGTGCAGGAACCGGCCGGTCGGACTGCGTCCCCGCTGTGTGCGCGCCGGGCGGATGCCCGACGCGCACGGCCGTGCTCCGCGTCCGACCGCGATCAGTGTCGGACCGCGATCAGCGTCCGCCCGTGATGCGGCGCTCGCGCTGGGCGACGCCGGCGGTGCCGTAGGGGTAGTCGTCGACCCGCGGGGCACTCGCGTCCGTCAGGGCCTGCAGCTCGTCGTCGGTGAGCACGAGGTCGGCAGCGCCGAGGTTGTCCTCGAGCTGCGAGACCGTCCGGGCGCCGAGGATGACGCTCGTCACCGCGGGCCGCGCGAGCAGCCAGGCGAGGGCGACCTGCGACTTCGAGGCACCGTGCGCGTCGGCGACCGCGGAGACCGCGTCGAGCACCTTCCACGTGCGCTCGTCGCCGTTGCGGGCCTCCCACGCCTCCATGCCGCGCTGCGGGTTCTCGCCGAGACGTGTCGAGCCCGTCGGAGCCTCGTCGCGCTGGTACTTCCCGGAGAGCCAGCCGCCGGCCAGGGGCGACCACGGGAGCAGACCGATGCCGGCGTCCAGGCACGCGGGCACGACCTCGTGCTCGATGTCCCGCACGAGCAGGTTGTACTGCGGCTGCAGCGTCACCGGCGGTGCCCAGCCGTGGGCCTTCGCCTCGTAGACGGCCTTCGTCACCTGGTAGCCGAGGTAGTTCGAGAACCCGTAGGTGCCGATCTTGCCGGCGGACACGGCGTCGTCGAGGAAGCGCAGGGTCTCCTCGATCGGCGTCAGGGCGTCCCACGCGTGCATCTGGTAGAGGTCGATGTGCTCCACACCGAGCCGCTCGAGCGAGGCGTCGAGCGCGACGCGCAGGTGACGGCGGGACAGGCCGAGGTCGTTCGGGCCGTCACCCTGGGGGAACCGGCCCTTCGTCGCGAGGACGACCTGCTGCGCCTCGGTCGGGTGGGCGGCGAGCCACCGGCCGATGATGCGCTCGGACTCGTTGCCGGAGTACACGTCCGCGGTGTCGACGAGCGTGCCGCCCGCTGCGACGAACGTGTCGAGGATCTGGTGGGAGGTGGGTTCGTCGGCCTCACTGCCGAACGTCATGGTGCCGAGGGTCAGCGTCGACACCGATGTCCCGCTGTTGCCGAGGAGTCTGTAGTCCATGGCCGGGACGCTACGCCCGGTCTCCTCCGCCAGCGGGGACCTGCCAGTACCCGTCAGGGGTGCGCACCGCCCCCTCAGCGTCCCTCGGACAGGAAGGCGATCGCACGCTCACGGAAGTCGCGCGACGTGGGGGCGTTGAAGTGGTTCCGACGCGGGATCTCGAAGAACGACGCGTCCGGCGCCGCCTCGGCCAGCCGCACGGCGCTGTCCCGGATCCCGTCCTCGCTGCCCGCCGCCATCAGGATCGGCTGCGCGGGGGCGTTCTCCGGCGTCGGCTCGACGCTGTTCCGCATCCCCTCGACCATCGCGACGAGCGCGCGGAGGTCGTTCCCCTCGACGTTCGCCGCCATCTGCAGGTACCCGTTCGTCACCCGGTCCTCGACCGGGGTGCCGTCGGCGATGTACGCCTTCGCCTGGTCGACCGCCACGCGGCGCATCGGGTCGGCGTCCGGGATCCCGCCGAGGACGGCCCGCGAGATCCGGTCCGGGATCTGCTCGGCGGTGTGCCAGCCGACACGGGCGCCGAGCGAGTACCCGAGGAACGCGACGTCGTCGAGCAGGTAGGTGTCGACGACCGTGGTGACGTCGGCGACGAGCAGGTCCATCGAGTACGCGGACGGGTCGTGCGGCTTCGACGAGGCACCGTGCCCGCGCTGGTCGAGCGCGACGACGCGGTACCCCGCTCGGACGAGGTCACGGGTCCACCCCGAGGCGTGCCAGTTCAGGACGGCGCCGGAGGCGAAGCCGTGCACGGCCACCACGACGGGGGCGTCCGGCTCGCCGAAGTCGTACGTCGCGAGCTTCAGGCCGTCCGGGGACATCACGGCACGGGGACGGGGCGCTTCGGGGACGAGTGACATGGCGCGACCAGGCTACCGGGGCATGGTGGTGGCCATGGACGGCTACGGCGGCGATCAGGTCCGGGCGGCGGAGCGGCCGCACCTCGAGGCGGGCGAACCCCTCATGCAGCGCGCGGCGGCGGGGCTGGCCCGCATCGTCGGCGAGCTGCTCGACGACCCGGCGGTCCGCCCGCAGGACGGCCCGGGGTCGGTCCTGCTGCTGGTGGGCAGCGGCGACAACGGCGGTGATGCCCTGTTCGCGGGTGCGCACCTGGCGTCGGACGGGAGGCACGTGACGGTGCTGCGCGTCGGCGCACGTGTCCACGAGGCGGGCCTGGCAGCGGCGCTGGACGCCGGGTCGCGCCTCGCCCCACCGGCACGGCCGGACCGCCGCTGGCGCGTCGCTCCGGAACCGGCGGCGTGGGCCCCGGACGGCCCGACGGACCCTGACGACGCCGGTGCGGCCGACGTCCTGCGGGCCGCCGCGACCCCGGACGCCGAGCGCCTGGCGGCGGTCGCCGCCGAGGCCGCCGCGGGAGCCGACCTCGTGCTCGACGGCATCCTCGGCATCGGTGCCGGCGGCGGCACCCCCTTGCGCTCCCCCGCTCGGCAGGTCGTCGACGCGATCCGCGAGCTCGCCCGCGACCAGCGCGCCCCGTTCGTCGTCGCCGTCGACGTGCCGAGCGGCATCGACGTCGACACCGGCGCGGTGGCCGACGACCACGTGCTCCACGCCGACGTCACCGTGACCTTCGGCGGGGTCAAGGCGGGCCTGCTCACCGGCCCCGGGGCGACGCTCGCCGGGCGGATCGAGCTCGTCGACGTCGGCATCGGAGCGGACCTGGCGACGATGGAGCCGCTCGTCCGCACCTGACGCCGGTCCGCGCCCGACACCGACCCGGCGTCGACGGGAACGGGATCAGGCCGCGCCGGCGTCCACCCCGTCGACGACGTCGGGACGCGCCTCGAGCCACGTGTCGACGAAGTGCCGGTAGTTGGCGGCGATCACCTGCTCGGCCGCCTCGTGGTCGAGCCCCTGCTGCACGACGTCGTCGAGCGCGTCCTCCCAGTTGCTCCGCCCGATGGCGAAGCCGACGAAGCCGTCGACGGGTGCTGCGACGCGCAGCCACCGGTCGAGCTGGTCCTCGGGGGCGTCGCGGCCGAGCACGATGCACTGCACGTGGTCCCGACCTCCGGCGCGCACGGCGGCGACGACGCGCTCGGCGTCCTCGGTGCGGTCGAGGCCCTCGAGCTTCCACACGTCCGGCTCGACCCCGTGCTCCTGCAGGTACCCGATGGCCTCGACGACGAGTCCCGGGCGGACGTCGCGGTCGTAGTCGTCCGCCTGCGCCTGCTGGTCGTCGGTGCCCGGGACGAGGAGCTCGACCAGGAACGCGCGGTCGGCGTCGTGCAGGGCGCGGGAGACCTCGGCGAGCCGCTCGGCCTGGGCCTGCCGGTCACCGGCGTCGAACGCGGGGTTGTCGCGGACCAGGACCTTCACGAAGTCGGGGTCGAACGAGTCCACGTGCGCGAGCCAGTCGTCGCCGTACTCGAGCTCGAACCAGTCGCGGCCGGACCGCTCGATCGGCATCGCGAGCTGCAGCCCGGCCTCGCGGACGAGCCGGGCGACGTCGTCGCCGTACCGCTCGTCGACGAGCACGCCGGTGCGTGCACGGGAGGCCCCTGCGGCGAGCGCGGTGAGCACACCGCGGTACACGAGCTGCTTGCCGGCACGGACGCGCTGGGCGTCGGCCTCGTCCGCGGGCTCGCCGGACTCGTCGCCGTAGGTGTGCTCCAGGAGCGAGGACCGCTGGTCCATCGCGAGGAGGAAGAGGGGGTGCTGTTCATCGAGGTCGGCCATGCCGCCATGCTGCTCGCACCCCCTCCGTCCGCGCTCAGTGGGCGCGGTACAGTTCCGGCTCCGGCAGCCCGTGGGCGGCACGGATGCTGCGCGAGATGCCCTCGATCGCCACGAGCGCATCGACCACGGCCTCGGCGGTCACGGGGAACGGCATGTTGTGGATCGTCTCGCTCTCCACGGTGGCGGCCTCGGCGACGGCCCGGAGCACGTCCCGGTCGTCGACGGTCAGCCCGATCTCGGTCAGGGTGTTCGGCAGTCCGACCCTCGTCGTGAAGACGACGAAGTCCTCGATCTCGTCGGCGGGCGCCCCCTCGAGCACGAGCTGCGCGATCGTGCCGACGTTGACCTTCTGCCCGTGCGCGAGGCCGTGCGCCTGCGGGGCCGCGGTCAGGCCGTTGTGGATCGCGTGCGCCGCGGCGAGGCCACCGGACTCGAAGCCGAGCCCGGAGAGCAGGGTGTTCGCCTCGACGACCTTCTCGAGCGCGGGCGTGACGACCTTCGCCTTCACGGACTCGATCGCCTGGAGCGCGTTGTCGTGCAGGAGCTCCCACGACAGCTCCGCGAGCGCGACACCGGTCTCGGTCTGCAGCCCGCCGGCCATGGTGTCGGCGTTCGCGCGCTTCGCGGCACGGGCCTCGACCCAGGTCGCGAGGGCGTCGCCGATGCCCGCGACGAGGAACTGCACGGGGGCGTTCGCGACGAGCTTCGTGTCGATGAGCACGAGGTCCGGGTTGTGCGGGAAGAAGCGGTACTCGATGAACTCCCCCTCCTCCGAGTAGACGACCGCGAGCGCGGAGGTCGGGGCGTCGGTGCTCGCGGCGGTCGGCACGCTCGCCCAGCGGATCCCGGCGAGGTGCCCGGAGGCCTTCGCGGCGTCGATCGCGGACCCGCCGCCGAGGCCGACGACGACGTCGGAGTCCGTCTCGCGGATCTTCGCGGTGAGGTCGTCGATCGCCTGCGGGGTGGCGAAGCGTCCGAAGCCGACCCGCTCGACCGGCAGCCCGGCGGCGTCGAAGCTCGTGCGGACGGCGTCCTCGACGATGCCCCACACCACGTCGTCGGCGACGAGCAACGGACGCTTCCCGATCGGCGCGACGAACTCCCCGACGCGGGTGATCGCGTCCTTGCCCTGCACGTAGCGGGCGGGGCTCATGACGGTGCTGATCGGAGTGGCCATGGTGCTGCTTCCTTCCGGGTGGATCGTGCTGTTGTACGACAGGTGTCGGCGGTGCCGACGCACCGGACGCTACGCGGGCCGGCTGCGGGTACGGTCGGCGGCATGACGTTCAACGAGGACTCGCAGCTCAGCGGCGGGAAGGTGAAGCGCCGCGGGCGGACGGCGGCGATCGGTGGTGGCGGCGTCGGTGTCGCGGCGATCGTGGTGTTCCTCATCGCGCAGTTCACCGGGGTCGACCTGAGCGGCATCGTCGGCGACGGTAGTGGCACCACCCAGATCCAGCAGCAGGACGAGACGGTGCAGCCCGCCGAGGAGTGCCGCACCGGCCGCGACGCGAACCAGCGGGTCGAGTGCCGCATGGAGGGCGCGGCCGAGTCGCTCGACGCCTACTGGACGGCCGAGGCCGCCGACCTCGGGATCTCGTACACGACGCCGGGCTTCGTGCTCTTCGACGGGTCGACGGACACCGGTTGCGGCCAGGCCTCGGCGGCGACCGGCCCGTTCTACTGCCCGCCGGACCGCTCGATCTTCCTCGACACGGCGTTCTACGACGACCTGCAGTCCCGGTACGGCTCGTCCGGCGGTCCGCTCGCCCAGATGTACGTCGTCGCGCACGAGTGGGGCCACCACGTGCAGCAGCTCGAGGGCACCTTCGCCGACACCGACCGCTCCGGCACCGGCGCGTCCTCGGGGAGTGTCCGCGTCGAACTGCAGGCGGACTGCTACGCGGGCTCCTGGGTGGGCTCGGCCGCGACCACCCGCGACGCGAACGGCGAGACGTTCTTCGAACCCGTCACCCGGGCGCAGATCGCCGACGCGCTGTCCGCCGCGAGCGCCGTCGGCGACGACAGCATCCAGGAACGGGCCACGGGTCGCGTCGACCCCGACTCGTTCACGCACGGGTCCAGCGCCCAGCGCCAGGCGTGGTTCACGCGGGGCTACGAGCGCGGGGCCACCGCCTGCGACACGTTCAGCGTGCCGGGCTCCCAGCTCTGATCCGCGGGCCGCGGACGCACGTTCGGGTCACGAGCCGCCCCCGGACGCACGGGAGGCTCCCCACCGGTCCGGTGGGGAGCCTCCCGTCCGTCGGTCCGCCGACCGGTCGCGACGTCAGCCGGCGGACGCGCTCGCGGAGGGGGTCGGGGTCGCGGTGGGCGACGGCGTCGCGTCCGACGCCCCGGCCGCCGACACCACGAAGGTGCGGAAGTCGTCGTTGGTGATCGGCGCGGTGAGCTCGTACTGCTTGCCGTTCACGAGCACCAGGGGCGGCCCGGGGAACTCGTCGAGCGACGAGCCGGGGATGTCGCCGCCGGTCACGTCGGCCGTGCGCTCGTCGACCCACTTGGCGTAGGTCTGGTCCTGGATGCAGTCGCGGATCGCGGCCGCGTCCTGCACGCCGTCGACCCCGGTGACGAGCCGCTCGAGCTGCGCGTCGGTGAGGCCGGAGGTGCCCTGGTCGGGCTGCCGCGCGAAGAGCGCCTGGTTCACGGCGTAGAACTGGTCGGGCGACCGGTCCGCGACGCAGGCCGCGGCGTTCGCGGCGCGCAGCGAGTACTTCGTGCCCTGCGACCGGTTCGTCAGCACGGCGACCGGGTGGATGTCGACCGTCGCGGCGCCGGAGTCGACCAGGCTCGCGATGTACTCGCTGTTGGCGTCCTCGAACTGCGCGCAGGTGTCGCAGAGGTAGTCGACGTACATGGTGATCCGCACCGGGTCGGACGCGTCGGTCGCGTCGGGCGTCGGGGACGAGGACGCCCCGACCGGGCGCAGACCCTCGCCGATCGTGATGCCGCCCTGCGACATCGTGGACGGTCCGGGGCCGGCGGGCTTCACCGAGTCGACCAGCACCAGCGTGACGACCGCCACCGCGGCGAGGAGCACGACCCCGAGCCCGATCTGCAGTCCCAGGCGTGTGCCGCGCTGCCGGCGCTTCTGCTGGGTGCGTGCTCGCTGGGCACGCTGCCGTGCGGCCTCTCGTCGTTCGTTGCGCGCGGCGCGTGCGTCACCCTCGGGGCGGTTGGTCATGCGTCGTTGGTCCTCACGTTGCTCCTGACGTCCGCACGGCCTCGCCTTCCCCCGTACGCCGGACGGACCCGCCGATCGTAGTGGTCCTTCCTGGGACCAGCCAACCAGGTCGGACCGGACACTGGCGCTGGCGGGGGAACTCGTGTTGTATGAGCACCGATGGTCGACGACGACCATCCGGGGCCCCCACGGGCAACCGCTTCACAACGGATCGTCCGGCACGTACCTGCCGGTGAAGGAAGGATCGAACGCTCATGGCGTCCGTCACCTACGACAAGGCAACCCGTCTCTACCCCGGAGGCACCCGCCCCGCGGTCGACTCCCTCGACCTGGACGTCGCCGACGGCGAGTTCCTCGTCCTCGTCGGCCCCTCGGGCTGCGGCAAGTCCACCTCCCTGCGCATGCTCGCCGGCCTCGAAGAGGTCAACTCCGGCGCCATCCGCATCGGCGAGCGCGACGTCACCGACGTCCCGCCGAAGGACCGCGACATCGCGATGGTGTTCCAGAACTACGCGCTGTACCCGCACATGACCGTCGCCGAGAACATGGGCTTCGCGCTCAAGATCGCCGGTGTCGGCAAGGAGGAGCGCGCCACCCGCGTGCAGGAGGCCGCGAAGCTCCTCGACCTCGAGCAGTACCTCGGCCGCAAGCCGAAGGCGCTCTCGGGTGGTCAGCGTCAGCGCGTCGCGATGGGCCGCGCGATCGTCCGTCAGCCGCAGGTGTTCCTCATGGACGAGCCGCTGTCGAACCTCGACGCCAAGCTCCGCGTGCAGACCCGCACCCAGATCGCGTCGCTGCAGCGTCGTCTCGGCGTCACCACGGTCTACGTCACGCACGACCAGACCGAGGCCCTGACCATGGGTGACCGCATCGCGGTGCTCAAGGACGGCATCCTGCAGCAGGTCGGCTCCCCGCGCGACCTGTACGAGAAGCCGAACAACGTCTTCGTCGCCGGCTTCATCGGTTCGCCGGCCATGAACCTGCTGCCGGCCGACGTCATCGAGGGCGGCATCAAGTTCGGCACGCTGAACCACCCGCTCGACCGCGACACCCTGTCGAACGCGCGCTCCGGCAACATCACCGTCGGCATCCGCCCCGAGGACGTCGTCGTGTCGACCTCGGGCGAGGGCCTGCCGGTGACGGTCGACGTCGTCGAGGAGCTGGGCGCCGACGGCTACCTCTACGGCCACGCCGACGTGAACGGCCAGCGCACGGACATCGTCGCCCGCGTCGACGGGCGTTCGCACCCGTCGATCGGCGACACGATCGTCATCACGCCGAAGCAGGGCCACGTGCACGCCTTCGACACCGAGTCGGGCGAGCGCCTCGACGACAAGGCAGTCGTCAGCGCGTAGTCTGCGCAGTTCCCCCGGGAGCCCGCGCCCGCCTCACCAGGGCGGGCGCGGGCTCCCGCTGTTCCACCCACCGGACGCCGTGCGCGTGGTGCCGCCGCCACGAGCCCGACGTCCGGTGCCGCGCCCTCCAGGAGCCAACCGTGCCCGACTCCCTCGCCATCACCGCCGCCACCGTCGACCCCGGCCTGCTCGACCTGCCGTGGGACCTGCCGCTCGAGGACTGGCCCGACGACGTCATCGTCGCCCTGCCGAAGGGCATCTCGCGGCACCTCGTGCGCTTCGTGCACCTGAGCGGGTACGTCGCGGCAGTCAAGGAGACCGGGGAGGAGGTCGCGCGGGCCGAGTACGAGATGCTCCGCACGCTGCAGCGCATGGACGTGCCGTGCGTCGACCCGGTCGCGGTGATCACGAACCGAGCCGACGCCGACGGCGAGCCCCTGCACCCGGTGCTCGTGACCCGGCACCTGCGCTTCTCGCTGCCGTACCGCGCGCTGTACTCGCAGACCCTGCGACCGGAGACCGCCACACGCCTGGTCGACGCCCTCGCGCTGCTGCTCGTGCGCCTGCACGTCATCGGCTTCTACTGGGGCGACGTCTCGCTGTCGAACACCCTGTTCCGCCGCGACGCGGGTGCCTTCGCCGCGTACCTCGTGGACGCCGAGACCGGGAAGCTCTACCCGGGCGGCCTCTCCAACGGCCAGCGCGAGAACGACCTCGAGGTGGCCCGGGTCAACATCGCCGGTGAGCTCCTCGACCTCGAGGCCGGCGGGCGCCTCGACGAGAACGCCGACCCCGTGGACGTGTCGAACCGGATCGTCGCGCAGTACCGGACGCTCTGGAAGGAACTGACCGGCACCGAGCAGTTCGACGTCAAGGAGCGCTGGCGCATCAACGACCGGGTCGAGCGTCTGAACGCCCTCGGGTTCGACATCGAGGAGCTCTCGATCCACACCACCGAGGGCGGCTCGCAGGTGCGGATCCAGCCGAAGGTCGTCGACGCCGGACACCACCAGAGGCGTCTGCTCCGGCTGACCGGGCTCGACGCCGGCGAGAACCAGGCGCGGCGCCTGCTCAACGACCTCGACGCCTACCGGGCGCGGAACGGGCGGGACCAGCTCGACGAGGAGATGGTGGCGCACGAGTGGGTGTCCCGGGTGTTCGAGCCGGTGATCCGCTCGATCCCGCGTGACCTGCGCGGACGTCTGGAGCCCGCCGAGGTCTTCCACGAGCTGCTCGAGCACCGCTGGTTCATGTCCCAGGAGGAAGAGCGTTCGGTCTCCCTGCCCGAGGCCACGACCGCGTACATCAACGACGTGCTGCGGCACCGCCGCGACGAGCGGCTGCTCATCAACCCGCCGACGTCGTCCATGACGCTGCCGATCCCCGTCGTCGACGACGACACGGCACACGAGGACGACGTCGAGGACTGGCGCGCGACGGTGTAGCCGGACGGACTGGAGGGGGGGGGGGGGGGGGGGGGGGGGGGCCGGGGGCCCCCCCCCGGGGGCCTCCAGGTGGTCGGGTGGCTGCGCGCTGCGCCACCGCGCAGCGCTCGCCTACTCGGCGCGACGGCGCCGGGCGACCTCCCACAGGGTGACGCTCGCGGCGATGCCCGCGTTGAGCGACTCGGTGGCGCTGGAGATCGGGATCGAGACGATCGCGTCGCAGGTCTCGGTGACCAGGCGGGACAGACCCTTGCCCTCGGACCCGACGACGATCACGATCGGCCGGTCGGCGAGCTCGAGAGCATCGAGCTCGACGTCCCCGTCGCCGTCGAGACCGAGCACGAAGAGCCCCATCGACTTCAGCGACTTGAGCGTCTGCGTCAGGTTCGGCGCCATCGCGACGGGCGTGCGCGCAGCGGCACCGGCACTCGTCTTCCACGCCGACGCCGTGACGCCGACCGAGCGGCGCTGCGGCACGATGACGCCGTGGCCACCGAAGGCCGCGGTCGAGCGGATGATCGCGCCGAGGTTCCGCGGGTCGGTGATGCCGTCGAGGGCGACCATGAGCGGGACCTGGTCGCGGGAGAACGCGCGCTCGGCGAGGTCCTCGGCGACGGCGTACTCGTACGCCGGGACCTTCAGCGCGACACCCTGGTGCACGCTGTCGTGGCCCGTGATGCGGTCGAGCTCCGGCCGCATGATCTCCATGATCGGGACGCCGCGGTGGTTGGCGAGCGCCAGGATCTCCTTGACACGGTCGTCGACCTCGATGCGGGCGGCGATGTACAGCGTCGTCGACGGGGTCTTCGTGCGCAGGGCCTCGAGCACGGAGTTGCGCCCGGTCACGAGCTCGGAGTCGTCGCTCTTGCGCTGCGGCGGCCGACCGGTGCGCTGCTGCGGCGAGCTCGACGCACCGTGACGGCCGCGGGCAGCGTCGAGCCGGTCCTTCGCCGCCTTGCGCTTGCCGGCGGGGTGGTACGGCCGGTCCTCGGCCTTCGGCGTGGGCTTGCGCCCCTCGAGCGCCTGCGCGCCCTGGCCGCCGGAGCCGACCTGCTTGTTGCCCTTGCGGCCGGAGCGGACGGCGCCGGGCCGACCCTTCTTGCTCCCCGAGACGTTCTTCATTGCTCTCTCCTGTCCGGCACGGCCGTTGTCAGGCGATGCTCCAGCGTGTTCCTGCTGCGGTGTCCTCGATGGTGATCCCCGCGGCTGCGAGGTCGTCCCGCACCCGGTCCGCCGTGGCGAAGTCGCGTGCCGCACGGGCCTCGGCGCGCTCCTGCACGAGGCGGTCGACGAGCGCGGCGAGCGGTGCGGCCGAGACGTCCTGCGCACCACCGGACCAGTGGGCCGCTCGCGGGTCGATGCCGAGGACCTCGACCATGGCGGCCACCTGATGGTACGCGACCCCGAGCGCTTCCGCATCGTCGGCGTCGAGCGCGGCGTTCCCGGCACGGACCGTCTCGTGCAGCACGGCCAGCGCCTGCGGCACCGCGAGGTCGTCGTCCATCGCGGCCGCGAACGCGTCGGGCACGGCCGGGGCGTCGCGGAGCGGGACCCCCTCCAGCCGGGGTTCCGCGCGGGCCAGGAACCCCTCGATCCGGTCGTAGGCGGCCTCGGCCTCGGCCAGCGAGCCGTCGTGGTGGTCGATCGAGGACCGGTAGTGCGCCGCGCCGAGGAAGTACCGGACCACGGCCGGACGGGCGGACGCGAGGAAGTCGGCGGCGAAGATCGAGTTCCCGAGGGACTTCGACATCTTCTGCCCCTCGACCGTCACCAGGCCGTTGTGCAGCCAGTACGACGCGAACGGGTCGCCGGCCGCGGTCGACTGCGCGAGCTCGTTCTCGTGGTGCGGGAAGCGCAGGTCGAGGCCTCCGCCGTGGATGTCGAACGCCGGGCCGAGGTAGCGCCGCGACATCGCCGAGCACTCGATGTGCCAGCCCGGGCGGCCCGGCCCCCACGGGGAGTCCCAGGTCGCCGTCGTCGGCTCGCCCGGCTTGGCGCCCTTCCACAGCGCGAAGTCCCGCGGGTCGCGCTTGCCGCGGGGGTCGGCGTCGGTGGCCTCGACCATGTCCTCGCGTCGCTGGCGCGTCAGGGCGCCGTAGGACTCCCAGCTGCCGGTGTCGAAGTACACGTCGCCCGTGCCGTCGGCGGCGGCGTACGCGTGCCCGCGCTCGATCAGCCGCTCGATGATCTCGTGCATCTGCGGCACGCTCGCGGTCGCCCGCGGCTCGTACGTCGGGGCGAGGATCCCGAGGGCGTCGTACGCGGCGGTGAACTCCCGCTCGACGCGGTACGCCCGGGCGAACCACTGCTCGTCGGTGCCCGCGGCCAGGTCGAGCACCTTGTCGTCGATGTCGGTGACGTTCCGCACGAGGGTCACCCGGTACCCGCGGTACGTCAGCCACCGGCGCCACACGTCGTAGACCAGTGCCGAGCGCAGGTGCCCGATGTGCGGCGACGACTGCACCGTCGGCCCGCACACGTACATGCTCACCTGTCCGTCGACCAGCGGGACGAGGTCGACGACGGCTGCGGCGCGGGAGTCGTACAGGCGAACGGTCACGCCCCAAGCCTAGGACGTCGGACGCGCCGGGTGACGGAGGGGGTCGGCAGCGGTCAGCGCGGCCGGACGACGGCGGTCGCGATCGCCGCGAGCCCCTCACCGCGCCCGGTCAGGCCGAGGCCGTCCGTCGTCGTGCCGGAGACCGCGACGGGAGCACCGACGACCGCGGCCAGGGCGGCCTGCATCTCGTCGCGTCGGGCACCGATGCGGGGACGGTTCCCGATCACCTGGACCGTGACCGAGGTCGGCGCGAGACCGGCCGAGCGCAGGAGCTCGACGGCCCCGCGGACGAAGACGTCACCGGTGGCCCCGGCGTAGCGCGGGTCGGAGGTGCCGAAGCGCCCGCCGATGTCACCGAGGCCGCCCGCCGACAGCAGTGCGTCGCAGACCGCGTGGGCGACCGCGTCGCCGTCGCTGTGCCCGGAGAGCCCCGGTTCGCCGGGGAAGTCGAGCAGCCCGACCCGGCACGGCGACGCGGCGTCGAAGGCGTGCACGTCGACCCCGAGGCCCACGCGGACGTCGGGCGCCGCGGCTGCCGCACCGGTGCGGGAGGCCACGAGCGCCTCGGCCCGTGCGAGGTCCCACCGCGTGGTGATCTTGAACGCGTCGGCGTCACCCGGCACCGTGCGGACCGTTCCCCCGGCTGCCCGGAACACACCCGCGTCGTCGGTCTCGGAGCGCTCGGCGCCCGCGTAGGCGGCCCGGAGTGCGGCGAGCGGGAAGACCTGGGGCGTCTGCACCCCGACGAGCGCCGACCGGTCGACGGTCTCGACCACGACGTCCGCGTCGACACGCTTGACGGTGTCCGTGACGGGCAGGGCCGGGACGACGCCGTCACCGGTCGCGCGTGCACGGTCGAACACGGCGTCGAACTGCGCCGCCGGCGTCAGGCAGCGGGCGGCGTCGTGGACACCGACCCACTCGATGCTGTGCGGCAGGGCGTCGAGGCCCGCCTGGACCGAGGCGTGGCGGTCAGCACCGCCCGCGACGACCACGGTGAGGTCGACCGCGCGTCCGGCGGTCGCCGCGACCAGGGCGCGGCACTCGTCGAGCCGGGCTGCGGGTGCCACGACCACGAGGACGGTCGGCTCGGCCAGGGTGAGCACGGTGCGCAGGGCGCGGGTGAGCATCGGTTCGCCCGCGACCGGGACGAACGCCTTCGCGTCCCCGATGCCCAACCGCGTGCCGGACCCGGCTGCGACGACGACGACCGCCCTGCTCACCCGATCGGGGAGCAGGGCGGTCGTCGTCGTGTCGTCCAGCGGCGGTCCGCGCTACGAGGCGAGGACCTCGTCGAGGACGGTCGATGCCTTGTCCTCGTCGGTCTTCTCGGCCAGGGCGAGCTCGGAGATCAGGATCTGCCGGGCCTTGGCCAGCATCCGCTTCTCACCCGCGGAGAGCCCGCGGTCCTGGTCGCGGCGCCAGAGGTCGCGCACGACCTCGGAGACCTTGATGACGTCACCGGACGCCAGCTTCTCCAGGTTCGCCTTGTACCGGCGCGACCAGTTCGTGGGCTCTTCCGTGAAGGGCGCCCGCAGGACCTCGAAGACCTTGTCGAGGCCTTCCTTGCCGATGACGTCACGGACGCCGACCAGGTCGACGTTGTCCGCCGGCACCTCGATCGTCAGGTCACCCTGCGTGACACGCAGCTTCAGGTAGACCTTTTCCTCGCCCTTGATGACGCGCGTCTTGACTTCAGAGATGGTTGCCGCCCCGTGGTGGGGGTAGACGACGGTCTCGCCGACCTCGAATTGCATGTATCAGGCTCCGTTCCCAGGACCCCCAGTTTACCACAAGGACCTTTCGGGTAAGGGGCCTGGGCGGCCCGCACCCCCGACGATCGGTAGGATGGACGCGGACCGCCTGGTCCACATCGTGATCTTCCGGAGGAATCTCTTGCGAGCTCGGGTACTCGTGTCCGTCGCCGTTGCGGCATCCATCGCGCTCGGCGCCACCGGCTGCGAGTTCATGTCGCCCGCGCACACCAAGGAGATCAAGCAGATCACCGACGGCGTGAACGTCAGCACCGGCTCGATCGACATCCGGAACGCGCTGCTCATCTCCGACGGCGGCGAGGACGCGCGCTTCGTCGGGAGCTTCATCAACACCGGGTCGAAGGACGTCACCATGAGCGTCGAGGTCGGCGGCGTGACCCAGACGGTCGAGATCCCGGCGAACTCGCACGTCGATCCCGCCGTCCCGGCCGGTCCCTC
This sequence comes from Curtobacterium uvaldense, assembly GCF_028307415.1. NCBI lineage: Bacteria > Bacillati > Actinomycetota > Actinomycetes > Micrococcales > Microbacteriaceae > Curtobacterium > Curtobacterium uvaldense. Next base: position 90,135 of record NZ_JAQMHU010000007.1, read on the forward strand.
GAGCGAGGCCGAGTCCAGCGTCCAGTCCGGAGCCGAGACGCAGGGCACGCGCTCCGCTGGCCAGCCGGAGCTCGTCTTCTCGGGCGCCGACGCCGTCCCCGGCTCGCTCGTCAAGACGTACTTCTCGTACTCGGGCGCCGAGGGCGTCTCGGCCAACGTCCCGGTGCTCACCAGCGCCCTCGAGGAGTACCAGACCCTCGCCCCGACGACGTCCCCGTCGGCCACCCCGTCGAGCACGGAGACCTCGCCGTCGGAGAGCGGCTCCGAGCCCACCGGCGACGCCACGGCTCCTGGCACCCAGTCGGGCGACTCGCAGACCGACTCGTCCGAGGGCGACAGCGGCACGAACTGACCGCCGCGCGCCGGACGGGCGCGACGATCTGACGCAACGCACCGGAGGCCCGGTGCCGGTTCCGAGAACCGGCACCGGGCCTCCCGTGCGTCGCCGGTCAGCCCTCGATCCGGTACCCCAGACCGCGCACCGTCACCAGGACCTCCGGGGCGCTCGGCACGCGCTCGATCTTCGACCGGATGCGCTTGATGTGCACGTCGAGCGTCTTCGTGTCCCCGAAGTAGTCCGACCCCCACACGCGGTCGATGAGCTGCCCGCGGGTGAGCACGCGTCCGGCGTTCCGGAGCAGGAGTTCGAGCAGCTCGAACTCCTTGAGGGGCATCGGCGTCTCCGCCCCGTCGACCGACACGGTGTGCCGCTCGACGTCCATCCGGATCCCGCCGACCTGCAGGATGCCGCTGTCGCCCGGGTCGTCCTCGGTGCGCCGACGCAGCACCGCCCGGAGCCGGGCCAGGAGCTCACGGGTCGAGTACGGCTTCGTCACGTAGTCGTCGGCGCCGAGCTCGAGCCCCACGACGATGTCCACCTCGGAGTCCTTCGCGGTGAGCATGATGATCGGCACGTTCGAGCGCGTCCGGACCTGCCGGCAGACCTCGGTGCCGCTCAGCCCGGGCAGCATGAGGTCGAGCAGGATCAGGTCGGGGTTCTCGGTGTCGAACTTCGACAGCGCGGTCACGCCGTCCGCGGCGACGGCGGTCTCGTACCCCTCGCGCTGCAGGAGGAACTCCAGGGGCTCGCTCAGGGCCGGCTCGTCGTCGACGATGAGGATCTTGGTCACGATGACTGCTCTTCCAGTTGCTCTTCGAGTGCGGTGGTGAGTTCGGGATCCGCCTCGGGCAGGCGGATCGTGAAGGTCGAGCCCTTGCCGGGCTGCGACCAGACGCGGACGTCGCCGCCGTGGTTGCCGACGACGTGCTTGACGATGGCGAGCCCGAGACCGGTGCCGCCGGTCGCCCGCGACCGTGCGGGGTCGACGCGGTAGAAGCGCTCGAACACGCGGTCGAGGTCGGCCTCCGGGATGCCGACGCCCTGGTCGGTCACCGCGATCTCGACGAAGCCCTTGGTCGAGCGGACGCCGACGCCCACACGGGTGTGGTCCGGGGAGTACTTGACCGCGTTGGCGATGAGGTTCGACACCGCGACCTGCAGCAGCCCCGGGTCGCCCATGACCCGCAGCTTCGACCGCTTGGCCCGCACGATCTCGATCTCCCGGGCGCGGGCGACGACCTCGTTCGCGTCGACCGCCGCCTGCACGATCTTGTCGACCGACGTCTCCTCGCTGTTCTCGAGGGTGTCGACCGACTGCAGCCGCGACAGCTCGATGATGTCCTTCGTCAGGGCCCCGAGCCGCTCGGACTCGGTGATGAGCTGCCCGGCGAACCGCTTCACGTGGTCCGGGTCGTCGGCGGCGACGACGAGGGTCTCGGCGAGCAGGCCGATCGCCCCGATGGGGGTCTTCAGCTCGTGCGAGATGTTCGCCACGAAGTCGCGTCGGACCTCGTCGATGCGGCGGCTCTCGGTCAGGTCGTCGGCCGTGACGAGCACGTAGCGGTTGCCGAGCTGCGCCGCCCGGAAGCTCAGGTAGCCGACCAGTTCCCCGCTGCGCCCGCGGGGCAGCTCGAGGTCCTCCGACCCCATCTCCCCGCTCCTGCGCACCTGGTCCACCAGGGCGACGAGCTCGGCGTGCACGAGCTTCCGCCGCACGACGAGCCCGACGGTCAGTGCCTGCGGCGACGCGGCGACGACCGTGTTCGAGGGGTCGACGACCACGGCCGGGTTGTGCATCGTGGCGATGACCGCGGCGACGCCGTCGGGCAGCGTCCGTTCCGCGACGTCGGCTGCCCGGGCCGTGCGCTCCGCCGTGATGACCAGCACCACGACCCCTGCGCCGAAGACCCCGCCGAGGAGCATCGACAGTGGCACGAGCCACGCGTTGTCCATGCCGCCAGTGTAGGGATCGTCACGCGGGGTTCCGACGCCGTTCACCCCGCTTCCGCTCAGTCGAGGCCCCGGATCGTGAGGTGTTCAGCCGCAGGTCACCGTTCGTTCACCTGGGCTGACGACACTCGTCCGGTACGCATCAGAGAGGCACATCCCCCATGCGCGAAGTCTTCCAGCAGGAGCTCCAGGACGTCCAGGAGCGTCTGACCGAGATCGCCGGACTCGTCGAGTCCGCCATCACCCGTGCGACGCAGGCGTTCAGCGAGTCCGACGTCGCCCTCGCCGAGGAGGTGATCGCCGACGACGCCATGATCGACCACGCGGCGAACAGCCTCGACGAGATCGCGATCGACATCCTCGCGCGGCAGGCGCCGGTCGCCCGTGACCTCCGCGTCGTCGTGACCGCGCTGCGCGTCAGCTCGTCGCTCGAGCGCATGGGCGACATGGCCGAGCACATCGCGCAGCTCGCCCGCCAGCGCTTCCCCGAGAAGGTCGTGCCGAAGGGCCTGCGCGGCACCTTCAAGCAGATGGGCGCGCACGACGTGCAGATGGCCCAGAAGCTCACGCGCCTGCTCGCGACCGAGGACATCGCCCTGGCCGCGGAGATCCGCGACGAGGACGACGCCGTCGACGAGCTGCACGCGAGCGTGTTCGACTTCGTGCTCGGCGAGACCTGGAAGGGGAACCCGATCGACACGGTCGACGCGACCCTGGCCTCGCGCTACCACGAGCGCTTCGCGGACCACGCGGTGTCGATCGCCAAGAAGGTCGAGTACCTGGCGACCGGCGACTGGACCGGCGCCGCGTCGGTGACGGCCTCCCCCGCCTGACGGGTTCTGCCAGGATCGTGGCATGGCTCAGGTCGCGATCGTCGTCAACGGGATGCCCGGTTCGGGCAAGAGCACGGTGGGCGCCGCCCTGGCCGAGGTGCTCGGCTGTCCCTTCCTGTCGAAGGACCGCATCAAGGAACCCCTGGCCGACGTGGTCGGTCCGATGATCGGCTCGCGCGAGCTCGGCGGCATCGCGATGGACACGATGTGGTCGATGGCGCAGGCCGTCGAGAACGGGGTCGTCCTCGACGCCGTCTGGCTGCCGTCCCGTGACCGCGACCGTCTGGAGGCCGGACTCGCCTCCGCCGGCTCACCGCGCGCCGTCGAGGTGTTCTGCCAGGTCGACCGGGTCACCGCCGCGGACCGGCTGCGCGACCGGTACGAGCCCGGCACACTGCCCGTCCGGCACGAGGTGCACGGGGACCTGGCGGAGATCCTGGCCTTCTGGGACGAGCACGGCGACGCGGCCGCACCGATCGGGCTGCCGGGCGTCCCCGTCGTGCGGGTCGACACCGGTCGCCCCTACGACGTCGGGGCGCTCGTGCAGGAGATCGCCGACCACTTCGTCTGAGGCCCGCCCGAGGTGCACGAACGCCCCGCCGGTGTCCGGCGGGGCGTTCGTCGTGCTGGTGCTACTTCTTGGCGCCCTGCGCGGCGACCGCGGCGGCACCGGCAGCGGCGGCCTCCGGGTCGAGGTAGTACGAGGGCTTCGTCGGACGGAAGTCGTCGTCGAGCTCGTACACGAGGGGGATGCCCGTCGGGATGTTGAGGCCCGCGATGTCGTCGTCGGAGATGCCGTCGAGGTGCTTCACGAGGGCGCGGAGCGAGTTGCCGTGCGCGGTGACCAGGACGGTCTTCCCCTCGCCCAGGTCCTTCGTGATGTCGGACTCCCAGTACGGCAGCAGCCGGTCGATGACGAGCTTCAGCGACTCGGTGCGGGGCAGCTGGTCGCCGAGGTCGGCGTAGCGGCGGTCCCCGGCCTGCGACCACTCGGCGTCGTCCGCGATGGGGGGCGGCGGCACGTCGAACGAGCGACGCCACTCCATGAACTGCTGCTCGCCGTACTGCTCGAGCGTCTGGGCCTTGTCCTTGCCCTGCAGGTCTCCGTAGTGGCGCTCGTTGAGGCGCCAGTCGCGCTTCACCGGCAGCCAGGCCAGGTCGGCCTCGAGCAGGGCGATGTCGGCGGTCTGGATCGCGCGGGTCAGCAGCGACGTGTAGAGGACGTCGGGGACGATGCCCGACTCGGCGATGAGGGTGCCGGCACGCTTCGCCTCCTTCTCGCCGAGCTCGGAGAGCCGGACGTCGACCCAACCGGTGAACAGGTTCTTCTGGTTCCAGTCACTGTTGCCGTGACGCAGCAGGACGAGCGTGGAGGTCATGCGTCCGAGTCTACCGAGCGGGTGCGCCTCGGTACCCTGGGGTCCATGCCCATCGGGAACGTCACGCGCGGGACCACCGGGTACAACCGGCTCCGTCGTGTCGACCGCTGGATCGCCGCGCTCCCCGTCCTGCGCCGGACGGACGACCCGCTCGTGGCCGACGTCGGGTACGGCGCTCGACCGACGACGACCCTGGAGCTCCGCGACCGGCTGGCCCGGGTCCGACCCGACGTCGAGGTCACCGGCATCGAGATCGAGCCGTCACGCGTGGCGCTGGCGAACGCGGGCACCCGTGACGGGGTGACGTTCCGGCTCGGCGGCTTCGAGACGCCGACGCCCGGTGGCCGCCGTCCCGCCGTGATCCGGGCGTTCAACGTCCTGCGGCAGTACGACGAATCCGCCGTCGTCGACTCGTGGCGGATCATGCAGGACCGCCTGCAGCCCGGCGGGACACTCGTCGAGGGCACCTGCAACGAGGTCGGCCGCGTGGCGTCCTGGGTCACGCTCGACGAGCACGAGCCGCACACGTTCACGGTGTCCCTGCGCGTCGCCGACCTCGAGCTGCCGAGCATCGTGGCGGAGCGACTGCCGAAGGCCCTGATCCACCGCAACGTCCCCGGGGAGCGGGTGCACGCGTTCCTGCTCGACCTCGACCGTGCGTGGGCGGTCGCCGCTCCGCTCGGCACGTACGGCCCCCGCCAGCGGTGGATCGCGACGGTGCACGGCATGCGCGACCGGGGCTGGCCGGTACTGCACGGGGTGACGCGCTGGCGTCTCGGCGAGCTCAGCGTCCCGTGGTCGGCCGTCGCTCCCGCCTGAGCGGCCGCCGCGCCACGAGACTCGCCCAAGCGGACACGTCCACGGTCGTGCGGGCGCGAACACGTCCGCGGGGCCGAGTCTCGCCGGACCGCGTCCGACGACGACTACGAGCGGCGCACGGCTCCGAGCCGGGGCAGGCGCGGGACGTTCGCCGTCGCGCCGGCCTCCGGCGGGACGATCGTCTCCTGCGCGGCCGTGACCACGACGTCGTCCACGGTCAGGGTCAGCGTCACGGCGGGGTCGAGCGAGCGCTTCACGACCGCGAGCCCGACCGGCCCGAGCTCGTGGTGGAGCGCCGACGCGGTGAGCCGCCCGACGTCCTTGCCGTCGAGCTCGACCGCGGTGCCCGGCGCGGGCAGCACGCCGTCCGAGCCGTCCAGGTGCAGCATCACCACGCGGCGCGGCGGGTGCCCGAGGTTGTGCACCTTGGCGACGGTCTCCTGCCCGCGGTAGCAGCCCTTCGACAGGTGCACGGCGGAGCGGAGCCAGTCGAGCTCGTGCGGGATCGTCCGCTCGTCGACGTCCGCGAGCGAGGGCCGCCACGCGGCGATGCGCAGGGCCTCGAACGCGAGCAGCCCCGCGACCGGCGTGTCCGACGCTGCCAGCGCAGCCACGGCGTCCGGGGTGACCACGTCGATGCGGAGGGTCCAGTCGGAGGCGGGATGGGCCTCCGGGGCGGCGTAGCCCCATCCGCCGGGCGTGACCGACGACCACGGGTCGACCCACTCGACGACCACGCCGTCGGGCGCTGCCGAACCCGCGAAGCGGCCGAGCGTGACGAGGTCGGCCGACCGGTCGGCGACCTCGACGCGGAGCATGAAGCGCATCGAGTCGAGCCAGGCCGCGAGCGGTGCGGCGTCCGCGGGCTCGGTGAGGAGCCAGGTGAGCTCGCCGTCGTCGACCACCCGTGCGGCGTGCTCGACGCGGCCGGACTGGTCGAGGACGAGCGTCTCGGTGCTGACGCCGGGCTCGAGCCCGGTGAGCAGCTGCGAGGTGATCGAGTTGAGCCAGGACAGGCGGTCCGGACCACTGACCGTGACGACCCCGAGGCCGAGCTCGACGACCGCGCGACCGGAGGCGAGCGCCCGCTGCTCACCGACGGGGTTGCCGAAGTGGGCGGCAGGACCGGCCTCGGTCGCGACGAAACCGTCGCGCCCGCTGAAGGCGGACATCAGTCGACCTTCGCGAGCTGCCCCGAGGCGTGCGAGGTGAGCTGCTGCCCGAGCGCAGCGATGTCCCACGCCCAGAAGAGCTTGCCCTCGACCAACCCGTACAGGCGGGTCGCGGCCGAGTAGTCCTTCGCGTTCGGCGAGCGCATCACGGCGTCGGTGGCCAGGTCGATCCGGCCCTTCCTGACGCGGCCGACGTAGAGCTCGTTGACCCCGGTCGGGTGGATGATCGCGGCCTCGACGTCGAAGCCGTCGGTCGTGTTCCGGAGCGCCTCGACGCTCTCCACCGTGCTGAACGGCGCGGGGCCGTCGCCCATGAGCATCGCGGGACCGCGGTCACCGGGCTCGTTCGGCCGGTCGATGCGCCAGTAGCCCATCTCGGCGGCGAGGGGCGTGTGGTCGTCGTCGAGCAGCCACGTCGTCGAGGAGTAGTTGAGGTACGGCAGGCCGTCGTGGCTGAAGCTCACGCGCTGGCCGAACTCGTACTTGCGGGGCTCGTCCTCGTCACCCACCGGGTACTCGACGACGCCCGTGCCCTCCCAGACACCGACGAGCCAGGACAGCGGGACGAGTTCGGGCGCCAGACCCTCGGGCAGTTCGATCAACGCTGACCCTTGAACAGCTTCACGACGACGACGACCGAGATGAACGCGATCGCGAGCGACGCCAGGCCGAGGAGGCCCACGTAGAACAGCTCGAGCGCAAGCAGCGAATCCATGCCGCGAGTCTACGCGGGACGCCTGACGGCGCCAGGGGGCGTGCCGCGCGGTCGCAGGTCGCGCGGTCGCGGGTCTCGGGTCGCGCGGCTCAGCGCGCCAGCAGCACCACGGCCGTGACGAGCACGACGACGAAGGCGCCGGAGGACGCGATGCTGATCCGCTCGACCAGCCCGTCCTTGGTCGCGGTGATGAGCTGCAGCACGAAGCTCACGAGCACGCAGAGCACGAAGACGAGCAGGAGCCAGGCGAACGAGTCCTTCTGCGTCAGGGCCAGCACGAGCACCGCACCGACCACGGCGAGGACCCAGACCGGCAGCACGGAGGTGAGCCGCAGGCGGCGCTGGTCGAGGGGCGGGACGGGCTCGGTCACGCGTTCCATCATGACAGGGCCTCGCCGACCGGGACGCCCGACCGACCGGCCGGTCGGCGGGCCTCTTCCGACACATCACTAGGATGGCTCCACGACGTCCCCTCGTTCTGGAGGTCCTGTGGCCCAGCTCCTGGTACTCACCTCAGCCGCGCCCGGCGACGTCCTGCCGAGTCTCGGTCTGCTGAGCCACCGGATCCGCCACGTCCCGGCCGAGGCCGCCCAGCTGGTCAACGCCCCGCAGAGCGACCTGATGTTCGTGGACGCCCGCCTCGACCTCGTGAGCGCCAAGGCGCTGTGCAAGATCCTCGCGACGAGCGGCTCGACGACGCCGGTCATCCTCGTCGTGACCGAGGGCGGGCTCACCGCGGTGAACAGCGAGTGGAACGTCGACGACGTCGTGCTCGAGAGCGCCGGGCCCGCCGAGGTCGACGCGCGCATCCGCCTCACCACGGGACGCGCCGCCAAGAACCCGTCGGGCTCGAAGATCCAGGCCTCCGGGGTCGTCATCGACGAGGCGAGCTACTCGGCGAAGGTGCGGGGCCGGCCGCTCGACCTCACCTTCAAGGAGTTCGAGCTCCTGCGCTTCTTCGCCTCCCACCCCTCGCGCGTCTTCACCCGCGAGCAGCTCCTGAGCGAGGTCTGGGGCTACGACTACTTCGGCGGCACCCGCACGGTCGACGTGCACGTGCGACGGCTCCGCGCCAAGCTCGGCGACCTCGAATCGCTCATCGGCACGGTCCGCAACGTCGGCTACCGCTTCAACGTGCACGACGACGAGGCCGACCGGCTGGCGGCCCAGTAGTGCTCGCCGTCGTCGAGATGCTCGCCGCCGCCGCGACCGCCGCGGGCGAGGCCCCGCCGTTCTCCGACCAGACCCTGGTCGACGTGCGCGCCGGCCGTGCCGCGGTGGTCGGGGACGAACGCGGGGTCGCCGTGGTCCGGGACGGCGAGCTGGAACTCGTCGTCGCCCCGGAGGCCCGTGGCCAGGGCGTCGGGTCGGCACTCGTCGCGCAGGTGCTCACCCCGGGCGCCGGGGGCGCGACGGCGGCCTCGGGCGTTCCGCGCCTCGCGTGGGCGCACGGGGACCACCCGGCCGCCCGTGCCCTCGCCGACCGGTACGGCTGGACTCCGGTACGGACCCTGCTGCAGCTCCGGGCGACGGTGTCGGACGAACCCACCGGGGCCGATGTCCCCGACGGGTACCGGCTCGACGCCTTCCGCCCGGGCGACCCCGAGGACGAGGACGCCTGGCTGACCCTCAACGCCGCGGCCTTCGCGCACCACCCCGAGCAGGGCCGGATGACGCTCGAGGACCTGCGCGCCCGCGAGGCCGAGCCGTGGTTCTCCGGCGACGACCTGCTGCTCCTGCGCGACGACTCCGGCGCGCTCGCGGGATCGTGCTGGCTCAAGGTCGAGGACGGCGTCGGCGAGTTCTACGCGGTCGCGGTCCGGCCGGACCTGCAGGGGCGTCGGCTCGGCGGGGTCCTGATGCGCGCGGGCTCGGCCCGGCTGGCCGGTCGCGGACTGACCGCGTCTGCGCTCTACGTCGAGGGCGACAACGAGCCCGCGCTGGCGCTGTACCGCCGGTCCGGCTTCACGCAGCACGCGATCGACGTGCAGTACGCCGCAGGGTCCGGCCGGTAACATGACGCGAGGTCGACGAGGGGTCGACCGGGGGCAGTCGGGGGCAACGTGACGGAGCAGGGTCGGGCGCAGTACGGCCGCGGCGAACCGCTCGGTGCGTCGTACCGGCTGGTCGACCTGCTCGGCACCGGCGCGACCGGCGAGGTCTGGCGCACCGAGCACACCGCGACCGGGGAGCACGTCGCCGCCAAGCTGCTGCGCGCCGAGCTCGCCGCCGACCCGGCCGTGGTCGAGCGGTTCGTCCGCGAACGCACCGTGCTGCTCGGCCTGCAGCACCCGTCGATCGTCCGGGTGCGCGACCTCGTCGTCGAGGGCGACCGACTCGCGATCGTCATGGACCTGGTCGGTGGGGGCTCCGCCCGCGACCTGCTCACCGACGCCGGGACGCTGCCGCCCCGGGACGCCCTGACGATCACCGCCGAGACGCTCGACGCCCTCGCCGCCGCGCACGGGCAGGACGTCACCCACCGCGACGTCAAGCCCGACAACGTGCTGCTCGCGTCCCCGTGGGCACCCGGCGCCACGGGCGACGTCCGGGTGTCGGACTTCGGGATCGCGTCCGTCATGGCCGACCGGCAGCGCACCACGACCGGGCTGCTCGGCACGCCGCAGTACATGGCCCCCGAGTCGATCAGCCAAGGGCGCTCAGGCCCCGCGGCCGACGTGTACGGCGCCGGGGTGATGCTCTACGAGCTGCTCGCCGGACGCACCCCCTTCGCCGGACCGGGCACCGACTTCGCCGTCGCCTACCGCCACGTCACCTCGGACCCGCCGCAGCTCGACGTCCCCGCGTCGCTGTGGACGGCGGTGTCGACGATGCTCGCCAAGGACCCGGCCGCACGCCCCGCGGCCGCCGACGCCGCGGCCACCCTGCGCCGCCTCGCCCGACAGCTGGCCGACGCCCCGGCGCTGGCCCCGACTGCCGAGCCGGAGTCCTTCGCCGAGGTCGAGCGGCCCGCCACCGTGGTGCGCGGACTCCGTCCCGGCGGCGGTACCGCGTCCGACGGTCCCCCGGCGGACGGCTCCGGCCCGTCACCTGCTGCTGAGGACGCCGGACCGGTGCCCGAACTCGGGCAGGCAGGCTCGCAGACGGTCTTCCGGCCGCTCGCACGCCCTCCGGTCGCCGCCGCTCGCGAACCCGAGGCCCCGGCGCGCGGCCGGTGGCAGCGCCCGGACTGGCTCACGAACCGCATGCTCGGGCTCGGTGCCCTCGGCGTGGTGCTCGTCGCCGCACTCGTCGTCGGCGGGGTCGTCTGGCTCCCCGGCGCCGTGGGCGGCAAGGACACCCCGAGTGCGGCCCGCACGGCGCAGGCCGCGAGCGCCTACCAGCAGGACCGTCCGCTGCCGACCGGACTCTCGACGACCCGCAAGGCGACCGTCGACCCGCAGGCCGGCACGGTGGACCTGTCGATCACGTACGCCGCCCAGTCCGCGACGCTCCGCGGCCCGCTGCTCGAGGTGGTGCCCGGGGTCGGAGCGCGGTCCGAGTGTCCCGCGGTGACGTGGACCGGCGACGAGGCGAGTGGTGCCCGGAACCAACCGTCGCTGACCGGCGTCGACGTCCGCTGCGGCTGGACGCTCTCCGACGTGGTGGTCCCGGCGGGCGAGGACCTGACCGTGCAGGCGACCGTGCGGCTGTCCGACGTGCCCGACCAGGCCGGGCTCCAGGAGTGGCTCGACGCGGCGGGCAGCGCGACCACGACGGCCGTCACCGACCAGGCCGTGACCGGGACCTCGTACCCCGTGCAGCGACTGCAGGGCGTCGAGGTCCGCACGCCCGACCGCACGGTGAGCCAGACCACGCTGCCCGTGACGCTCGTACCCGTGTGGCCGAGCGGTGCCGACGAACTGAACCCCCTCTACCGCAGCCCCTCGACCGGGAAGCCGTCGGAGATGCTCACCGACGTCGCCGGCGGGGAGGCCGGGGTGCGCTTCGCCGACGGGTGCTCGGGCGCGCTGGCCGTGTCTTCGGACGGCCTCGTCGTGACCGCGCTGTCCGTCGCGCCGTCCTGCACCGTCCGGGCGACGGTGGGCAACTTCACGGACCTCGAGAGCTCGCCCTTCGGCATCACCACCCGCGACTGACCGGCGTCCGCCGTCGCGGGACGTGACGTGGGTCACGCCGGGAGGCGCGCGGCGGGCGTGCACCGCGACTCCCGGTCGCGGATCCGCCGGACGGGAGGTGCGTGGCGGCGGTGTGCCGTGCCTCCCGGTCGCGGACCCGCCGGACGGGAGGCACGTGGCGGCGGTGCGATGCGCCTCCCGTCCGGTGGTGGTCGCGCCGGTCAGGCGCCGGCGGCGGCGGTCTGGACGAGCCGGACCGCACCGCCCGATGCGGCGTAGCCGCGGCCGACGGTCAGCGCGACGGGGGCCCGTCTCGGCAGCGTGACACCGAGCAGTTCGCCGTCGTAGTCGACGTCGGGCTGCAGCAGCACGCCGCAGCGGGACTTCCGGACCGATCGCGTCCAGTGGCTGTAGAGCGATCGGAGGTCGGCGGACCGGCCGGCCGCGACCACGCACAGGCCCGGCCGCTCGGAGGACAGCAGCGAGGCGATCGACTGGTCGGCGTCGTCGAAGCGTTCGGCGTCGTCGACGAGCAGCAGGACCGGGCCCCGCTCCAGGCGGAGGCCGGCCAGCAGGGCGGGGACCTCGTCCGCACCGACCGCGAGGCGGTCGAACACGCCGTCGGCGAGCGGGGACCGGCGGTCGCAGACCGCCCACACGGCGGGGCGGACGCCCTCGGCGGACCGTGCCAGGTCGGCGAGGGCGAGGAGCACCGTCGACTTGCCGGAGCGCGCCGGGCCGGCGACGAGCACGTGCTCGCCGTCGTAGACCTCGAGCGCCGCGGTGCCGAGGTCGTCCTCCGCGATGCCGACCGGCAGGCGCCACGGCTCCGTGTCGAAGCGGGCCGGGGTCCGGAGGTCCTGCACCCGGACCGCATCGGGCAGACGTCCGACGGCGCTCGTCTTCGCCGCGGCGTCCGGCCACGCCGCGGCGACCTCGGCGACGGCTCCGGCGAGGGGCACCGACGGCGTCGCGACGTGGCTCTGCAGCTTCGTCGTCGAGTCGATGTACCGACCCGGCACGGGCGGTGGGACGTCCTTCGGACGGACCCCGATGGACGCGTAGTCGTACGGGTCGGCCAGGCGGAACATCCACTTCTGGGTCGTGACCTCATCCATGGCGGACGGGACGGCCTTCGCCCGCGTCGTGGAGACGGCGAAGGAGATCCCCAGCGCCGGCCCCTCGGCGTAGACGCGGTACAGGGCGTCGAGGAGCTGCTGGCCCTCGAAGTCCTGGTACTCGTCGCGGAGTGCGGCGAGGCCATCGATGAGGACGACGGCGCGACGTCCGCCGGGGCTCGCACGACGGCGTTCGAGGTCGGCGCGCAGGTGTCGGAGGAAGCGGGCCTGCAGCTCGCCCGCCCCGGCGCCGGACCCGACGTAGGCCGTCGTGTGCGGCAGCTGCGCGAGCGGTGCCAGGTCCCCCGGTCCCATGTCCAGGACGAGGAGGTCGAGGTCGTCGGGGCTCGTCGTCCGCGCGAGACGCAGGGCCAGGGCGGACAGGGCGGTGCTCGTGCCGCTGCCCGGGATGCCCATCAGGACGAGGTTGCCCTCGTCGAGGTCCCAGCCGCCGGCGACCTGGCGCTGGTGGTCGGGGTCGTCGGCGAGCGCGACGGGCACGAAGCGGCGGGCACCGTCGGACGGTTCCGGGACGTCTGCCAGGTCGACCCGGGCTCCCAGCGCCTCGGGCCAGATGGGGCGGGGTGCCGCGTACCCGGCGGCGTCGTTCGCGGCGCGGATCGCCTCGATGAGGACGTCGAGGTCGGTGCCGTCCGACGCACTCGGCCCGGGTGCGGGCGCCGGTGCCGGGACGCCGAACACGTCGGTCGGGCGGACGGAGACCGGCTGCTCGACCCGTTCGTCGCGCGCGCGGCCGGTGACCAGGGCGGTCTGCACCGGGGTGATGTCGTCCTGCCCGAGCTTCACGTAGGCGCGGCCGGTCTGCTGGCGGCCGATGCCCGCCGCGGCGGGCACGCCGATGACGTTCGTCGAGTCCTCGCGGCTCTGCACGCGGAGCGCCACCCGGAGGTTCGTGTTCGCGAGGATGTCCTCGCTCACGACGCCGGCCGGCCGCTGGGTGGCCAGCACCATGTGCACGCCGAGCGTCCGGCCGACCGCAGCGATCGCGACGAGCGAGGTCAGGACGTCCGGGAACTCCTTCGCGAGCATGGCGAACTCGTCGACGACGAAGAGCAGGCGCGGCATCGGCTCGGTCGGCCGTGTCGCCAGGTAGGCGTCGAGGTTGTCGATGTCGGCGCCGGCCGTCGCGAAGACCCGCTGGCGACGCTCGAGCTCGGCCTCGAGCGCGCGGATGGCTCGGTCTGCCAGCTGCTCGTCGAGGTTGCTGATCGTGCCGATGGTGTGCGGCAGCCGTTCGCAGGCGGCGAAGGCGGCGCCGCCCTTGAAGTCGACGAGGAGGAAGTTGAGCCGGGTGGGGTCGTTCCGGGCCGCGAGGCCGGCGACGAACGAGCGGAGGAACTCGCTCTTGCCGGAACCCGTGGTCCCACCGACCAGGCCGTGGGGGCCGTCGCGCACCAGGTCGATCTCCAGGAGACCGGACTCCGAGGAACCGACCGGGGTCGAGGTACCGGTGCTGGTCTGCCAGAGGGTCCGGACGCCCTCGGCGGTGGTCGTGTCGACGGCGGCGGCGCCGTGGCCCGCGCCCGGGGCGGTGGCGCGGGCGGTGCCGCCAGGGGCCGCGGCGCTCCGCGCGAGGAGTTCGGGCAGGCGGACGAGCGACGGCAGCGATGCACCGGGGACCGTGAGCTCCGGGTCGTCGAAGTGGGCGACGGCGCGGGCGGCGCGCTCCGCCGTGTCCGGGGTGAGGCCGGCGAGCACGACGTCCTCGACCCGCGTGCGGTCCTCGGGGCGGTAGACCGTCGCAGCCGCGTCCGCACCGACCGTGACGATGGACGTGCAGGCGGCGGGCAGCTGCTGCTCGTTCGTCGCGATGACGATGCCGCTCACCCGCTGGCGTCGCTCCCCCGGGCGCAGCGACACACCGGGGACCGCGCGGCCCCGGCCGAGCAGGCTGCGTGCCGGGGCGTCGCGGCCCTCAGTGAGGACGTCGGAGTCCACGACGACGAGCAGGTTCGGCGTGGGCAGCTCGTCGAGCGACTCCTGCAGCCCACGCAGGACGGCGGCGCTCTGGTCGCGCTGCGCCGACATCCACCGGGCGCCGGTGCTGCTGCCCGCGACGCGCGTGTGCGGCAGCCAGGAGGCCCAGGACCAGTCGTCCTCGCGGCCCGCGTCGCAGAACACCCCGACCGTCAGGTCCGCGGGTCCGCAGTGCACGGTCGCCTGCGCCAGCAGGCTGCGGGCCAGGGCGAGCGCACCGTCGCGGTCACCGACGATGCCGACCACGCCGGCGTCCGACAGGTCGGCGACGACCGGCGCCGCCGTGAGCCGGCTGTCCGCGATCGCGGCCTTCGCCTCGTCCTCGAGCTTCGACGACGCCGCCCGCTGGTCGACCTCGGGACGCCACGGCGCGTCACCGGTACCGGCGTGCAGGCTGAGGAAGTCGTCGTCGTCCGACCGACGCTGCCACAGGTCGGTGGTGGGGACGAGCGCTCGACGCACGACGGTCGCCGGGTCGGGCACGAGGTCCTGCCGGCGGGCCGCCTCGACGGCTGCCGCCGCGGCGATCTCGCCCCGGAAGGTCTCGACCGCCTCGGTGAAGCGCGTCTCCTCCTCCTTCAGGTTCTTCGCCCGGCGGTGCTTCTGCTCGAACCACATGCCGATCGCGGTCACGGGGCTGAGCAGCGCGAACAGCGCGAAGCGGGCGTCCCCGAGCAGGAGCACCATCGCCCCGGCGAGCACGAGCGGAGCCGCCACCGTGATCCAGCTGAACTTCGACGCCGGGGCGACGTCCCTGCGCGTCGGCGGGGACACCGGCTCGGTGTCGGTGAGCCGTCCCGGCCGGGGCGGTCGGTTGAACGGCGCCGTGGCGGCCGGCGTGAGGTTGGGCAACGTGCCCGCTGCCGGCACGGTCGTCTCCGGCAGCTCGGGACGGAGCAGCAGGACCGCGCCGCCCACGATGACGCTCGTGGTCCCGGTCAGCAGGACGCCCTCGTCGTCGATGCGCTCCCCCGCGATGACCGTGCCGTTCGTCGACCCGGAGTCGCGCACCCGGACACCGTCGTCCTCGCGCTCCAAGGTGCAGTGCTCCCAGGACGCGCTCTCGGTGGGGAGCACGACGTCCGCCTGCGGAGCGCGTCCGACGACGAGCCGACGGCTGCGCGGCACCGGGACGACGACGCCCGCCCCGAGGCCGCCCGCCAGGGTCACGCTCCACCCGTCGACGGCGCGCGGTGGCTCCTCGGTGGTGCGGGCGACCCGGGACCCTTCGAGGAGCACCAGGTCGCGCAACGGGGTGTCGGAGCTCGTCCGGTGACCGTCGACCGCCAGGGGTGTGCCGGGGTCGAGCGGGGTGCCGAGCGACGCCGCGACGAGGTCTCCCAGCGTGGAGGACTCCGCCCACCCGTCGGCCTCGATCGTCTCGCGGCGGTCGTCGAGCTCGATCAGCAGGCGCATGGGCGGTCCTCCCTGGGCGTGGTGCGGCGGTGCGGGTGGTGCAGGTGGGACGGGGTCAGTCGGTCGAGTCGGAGAACCAGACGAGCGCGGGCGTGGCCCCGTCGTCCTCGGTCGCAGCGGCGGGGCGGAGCCCGAGGTCCTGCGCGGAGGCGGCGAGCACGCCGGCGGGATCGCCGAGGGCCTGTCGCGAGCCGAAGTCGAGTGCCGGGCCTGCGAGGCCGTCTCCGGCCCCGAGGTCGAGCCGGGCCAACGCGTCCGACACCGCGGCGGCGTCCGTGCTCCGGGCCGTCCCGACGGCCGTCACGAGCGCCACGACGGCGTCGTGGCTGCGGGCGTCGGCCACGGTCGCCACCGAGGCGAACGACCGGTCGCCCGTGAGGTTCTTCGCGTCCGCGTCGTCGGCGAGGACCCGCACGCCGCCGAGGAACGCCGACATGGCGCGGCCCTCGGCGTCCGAGGACAGGGCACGGGCGTCGTCGGTCTCGACCCCGACGGTGCGGAAGGCGCCGCTGAGGCTGCCGCCCGCCTGGGCGAGCGCAGCCGCGAAGGCGGGGCTGGTGGCCTCGGGGGTCAGGACGACCGGAGCGGTGACGTTGGCCTCCTGGAGGGCGGCGACGAGCGCTCCCTGTCGTCCGGCCGGACCGCTGACGACCACGGCGTCGGAGTCGGGTGCCGCCTGCTCGTCCCCGTCCTGCTCGGCTCCGGCCTGCTCGGCTGCAGCCTGGTCGTCGGCCGTCGTGGCGTCGGTGGAGCCCGCCGCCGCGCCGGTGCGCTGCGCGACGGTGGTGGCGAGAGCGCCGAGGTCGGGTGCGCTCGTCGCGTCGACGACGTGGGCGAACCGCACTCCGGACGGCGCTCCGCCGCCCAGGTCGACGAGCAGCGGCGACGCGGCGTCGCCGAGCGCGTCCTGCAGCGCCGTCGCGACGGACTCCGTCGACGGCGCGGTCGACCAGGCGTCGTCCGCGCCGGCCGCGTACGGTGCGACGACCGGGATGCCGGCGTCGGCCGCCGCGGTGAACGCCCCACGGACGTGGTCGCCGGACGTGGCCACGACGATGCCCGAGACGCCGTCGGACGCGAGGGCCTCGACGGCCTTCCGTGCGCCGTCGGCGGACCCGCCGTCGTTCTTCGTCACGAGTTGCACGTCCGTGCCGCCGAGCTCCAGGCGACGCTGCGCCACCAGGGCACCCTGCGCGGCGTCGTCCCACTGGGCACCCTCGCCGTCGCCGAGGGTGACCACGACGCCGATCTTCGTGCCGTCGGGGACGTGGGAGACACTGATCGGCACCGGTGCCGTCGCGGAGACCGCCTCGGCCGGGGTCGAGGCCGAGACACGCACCGCGAGCAGCGCGGTGACGACGGCGGCGACCACGAGAACGGCCACCGCGACGATGATCGCGGTGCGGCGGCGCTTCCGGGTCCGGGCGGCGTCGGGCGCTGCGGTCTCCGCGGGCTCCGCTGCGGCCGCCTCGGTCGAGTGGTCCTGCACGTGGCTCATCGCTCGGCTCCGATCCGGAAGGCGTAGAGCGTCGTCGACGTCGCGCTGGACGGAACGTCGAGACGGAAGGCGGGGAGCTTCGCCGCCCGGTCGAGCGAGGCGCGGAACTGCTGCTGCTGCAGGAGGATGCCCGCGACGTCCTCGGCACGGACGTTGGCGTAGCCGGAGGCGTTCTGCGATGCGAGGGCGAGCTGGTAGTCGGCGGAGTCGGACTTCGCTGCGCTCGTGGCCATCGCGCCGAGGATGCCGGAGCCGTTGACCTCGCGGTCGCCGAGGTCGAGCATCACGCGGTTGAGGTCGCCGGTGAGCAGCGTGCTGGCACCCTCGACGTCGCGGACCGAGGCGCTGGTGCTCGCGTCGATGCGCTGGAGGCTCGCCGCGGTCTGCTCGTCCACGGACGAGGCGAGGCTGTTGCTCTGCTCCTGCAGCGAGCCCTTCTGCTCGTCGATCGTGCCCTTCGAGTCGCTCGTGACCTCGCCCGAGGTGGTGCGCAGGCCGGCGATCGACTTGTCGAACGCATCGACGACGGCCTTCCGGCTCGTCGCGGATGCCTCGCTGACGACTCGCACCTGCGATCGCAGCGCCTCCGCGAGCGCGGCTGTCGAGCTGTCGGAAGCATCTGCGAACGATTCCTGAACCTGATTCGCCAGGTCGAGCTGCGTCTGCTGCGCGGACTCGAGCTGCTTCGCAACAGTCGCGCGTTCCGACTGGGCCTGCTGGATGCCCTCGCGAAGGTCCTGCACGGTCTTGTCGACGTTCGAACCACCAGTTGCCGACGCATCGCGCACATCCCGGATGGCAGCGCGAAGCTGGTCGAGATCGGATCGGAGATCGCTCACCGACGCGCCGACCGTTCCCTGTGCCGCTCCCTCGGACTTCGTGCCGTCGGCGACTTCTTGCCAGCGGTTCGCCTGGTCTTCGAGACGCGCGTCCAGCGGAGTGTCGAACCCTGGACCCGGGCTCAAGGTCGTGTCCGGCTCGGCCCCTGCACAAGGTTCTGCTGTGAGGTAGCCGCGCAGGCGCGCTGCATCTTCCTCCGAAATGCGGTTCAGCGCCGCCAGTAAGCACAGCTGATCTGCAACTGCTGCGTTCTGACGCTCCATTGAGAAAGGCAGACCGACCCCGTCGATGAGCGACCGAGCCGAATCAGCCTGGTCGTGGACCGACTTCAGCGCGGCCTGCAGTTCGTCGGAGCGCGAAGCCAAGGCGGTGGAACTCTCGGCGAGAGCATCCAGCGCTTTTCCAAGGGTCGACGCGTCGGCACCGGTCTGGTAATCGTCGAGCGCCTTCGACAGGCCATCGAGAGTCGTCTCCAGCTTCACGACGCTGCCCGAGGCCTCCTCGAACTTCTGTCCGCGCAAGACGGTGGCGATGTCGTCCCCAGCCTTCACAAGACCGATGAGCGATTGATTGATCGACTTCGAAGAAGTGAAGAGAGAACACGTCAGTGAGTCGACGTTGTCGTTGATCGCACAGGTGGTCTCGTCCGGTTGCTCCGGCCCGACGGCGGCGGCGAGCTGGGCGCTGACCTGCTGCTTGCACGCCTCGCTCGCGTCGGCGTACCCCTCGAGCTGCGCGGAGACGCGCAGGAGGTTGCCGTAGACGCTCGAGCCCGCCGCCCCGGTCTGCGGGACCGCAGCGCACCCCTCGCCGTCCAACACGGGCGCCGGTGCCTTGGCCGAGGTGTCCCCGAGCAGCGCGTCGAGGCTGCCCGTCGTCTGCTGCAGCTGCTGCAGCACCGTCGACTGCGTGGCCTGCACGGTCGAGCCGAGGTCGCCGTTGAGCGAACCGAGTTCCCCCGACAGCGACTGCATCGTGCTTGCGAGCGACGCGCTGCTCTCCTGCAGCCGCTCCGCCGTCCGCACACCGAGGGTCTCGGACGTCGACTCGAGGTTCGTGCGGACCTCGGTGATGGTGCCGCCGGCACGGGCGAGCACCTCGTTGACCTGTGCGATGAGGTCGATCGTCCGGCGCTGCAGGGCGAGCTCGGAGTCCGTCTCGGACCCGAACGCCCCGTTCATCACGCCGCTGGTCGACAGGTCGGTCGTCAGCCCGGGTTGCGCTGCGACGTCGATCGCGGGCGTCGAGAAGTCGCGGACGTCGGCGACGAGGTGCAGCGTGCTGCTCGCACCCGAGGTCGGCGGAGCGAGCAGCCGTCCCCACTGGACGACGGCGTCACCGGCGGGGTTCGTGCTCACGACGCCGTCGGTGGCGGCGCCACCGTCGACGGACTCGGTCACGATGCGGTCCGGCGCGACGCCGTCGAGCACGGTCGAGGCAGCGACGCTGAACGGTGCGCCGACCAGGGCCGGCGTCGAACGAGAGGATCCTGCGACGTCGTACGACAGGTTCTGCGACCGGACCGTGAGGTTCTCGACGGTGACGTCGATCTCGACGCGACCCGAGTACCCGTCGAGGTCGGCGAGGTCGGTCCCGGAGCGCTTGTCGGTCGTGTACTGCGTGGTGATCCGCAGCGGCAGGTCCCCCGCCGCGTCCTGCACGTCGTGGTCGACGGTCTTCGAGGACGAGCGCTCTCCGGCGACCGAGATCGTCGTGTCCGAGATCGCGTTCACGGCGCCGTTCGTCGTGAGCGTCGTGTCCACCGTCTGCAGCACGCGTGACGGATCCGTCACCTGGTCCTGGTCGGCGGTGCACCCTGCGAGCACCAGCGCGAGTGCGCCCGTGACGGCCACCACTCCCCCGATGCGGCTCCCCTGCCGGTTCCCGGTTCCCCCGGCGCGCGTCAACATCACGATCGTCCCCCTCAAGAATCGACTGCGTGATCGATCCTAACCGCTGAAATACCGTGAGGTTCCGTCCTCCACAGGAGGAGACCACCCCCGTTCGAGCCACAGCACGGCGACATACGAACTTGCAGCTCCTCCTGGAATTGATACTCTGCACATTGCCCTGGGGGGATCGCCGAACGCCAAATGGTGGTCGGGGATGCATGATCGAGTGGTCGACCGTCGTGAACGTGGCGGTCGGCCACTCGGTCCAGGGGCCGCAGCACGAGGGGGACGGCACATGTGGATCACGATCACGTCCGTGGGCATCGCGATGGTCGCGGCGTTCGTCATCACGACATCCGTGACGGCGGCGACCAAGCGCAGCGATCGCCGCCGTCGGGAGCGGGGAGAGTCGCTGCCCAACGAGGAAGGCGCGATCGTCACCGTGCGCCTGCGGACCTTCCAGTGGGTCCTCATCCGGGTCGTCGGCATCGTCTTCCTCGTGGTCGGAGCCCTGCTGGCACTCGGCGCCGCGACGACGATCTCGACCGGTGTCGAACCCAGCCTCGTCGTCATTGCGATCGTCCTCCTGCTGGCCGGCATCGGAGGCATCGTGCTCTCCCGCTCGATGCGCCGGACCCGGGTGCTCGCAATGGAGGACCACCTGCTGGTCCGCCAGGGCCTCCACCAGGAGCGTCGGGTCGACCTCAGCGAGATCGCGGCGGTGCTGCCGATCGCCAACCAGTACGGCGGCCTGCAGGCACGTGACGCGACGGGGAAGCGACTCTTCCACGTGATGGGGCTGGCCCGCGGGTACGCGGAGCTCGAGGCGTACCTGCAGGAGCGCGTCGTCCGTCCCCGCGCGGCGGCCCCCGCAGCGCTCGGGTCGAACGGCGTCTCGATCCCACCCTGGCGCGGTGTCGCGTGCAGCGCCGACTGGACCACCGTCCCGCTCGGCTCCGGCGGTCGCGTGCGTCCGGTCATCCGCCTGTTCGTCGGCGGTGACGTCGTCGTGCTACAGCCCGCCGAGGTCCGGGCGCTCATCGACGGCCGGATGGCGGTCGCTGAGTCCGACTCGCAGCCCCTCGCGTTCCTCGCCAGCCCTGCGCTCGTCGCCCCGACGTCTCTCGGGAGTCGGCAGTTGGCCGGCCTGCCAGCGGAGAGCCTCGCGCTCCTGTACGACGCGCAGGAGGCACCAGCAGTCGTGCTCCGCGACAGCGACGCTGTCACGTTCCGCGCGTGGGTCAGCGGCCTGCCGCGCTGACCGTCGTCCGCTGATCTGCACGACCCGGACTGGAGGCGCGGTGCAGGTCCTCCGGACGGCCCGCTCTGTCAGGTCGGTCGCCTCGCCCCGTCGCTTGCTGCTCCGGTGACGGTCGCGTGATCACCGGGCCGGCGAGCGGGGCTCCCTAGGCGGCCGCGAGTCCCTCGGCGGGAAGGCACCGGCGCGGTGGGCTGACGCGACTCCGGCGGCCCGACGGCGCGCGCGCCGTCGGATGGCGAGTACCTGCTGCCGGGCCTTCGCCCACCGCCGGGTGTGCCTGGTGCGGATCCTCCGCGTGATGCCCTCGATGGTCTGCACCGCGAGGAGCGGCGCCCCCGCGGCCAGCAGCGGCAGGGCCGTGAACGCGAAGCCGCGGCCCCGGTCGACCCTGCCGACGAACATTTCGCGGAGTTCCGCGGATCGGATGCCTGCGGTCGTCGGGTCGTCCGGATCCACCATGATCCGCAGGCGCTGCCCGACGCGGTAGTAGTCCTGGTCGTTCGTCACCGTGTACTCGTCGAGCGCCGTCTCGTACTCGACACCCTCGAACGACTGCCGCGTGACCGGCGTGTACTCAGTCCGACCGCGTCCCTTGTAGCCCGTGAAGTGTGCACGCTCGACGTGGACGACCTCGCCGGTGACGACCACACCGGACCGCCGGAGTGCATCGTCGTAGCGCAGCGCTTCATCGCCCTCGCTGTGCAGGAGCGCCCCCATCGCGGCGACGCAGAACGCCCCCATGCACAGCATGATCGGGCCGAGCTCGCGCAGCCACTCCCCGCCGGCCGTGCGCAGCCCGCGGCCCGCCGTCTCCTTGCGCCGCCGCGCCCCGACGTTCGGGAACAGCACCCTGGCGAGGAACGCGCCGGCGAGCACCGCGGGCAGCCACCCGTACTGTAGCGGCCCCCAGTCCGACGCATGCTCGACGAGGACGCCGAGCACCACGAAGCTCCCGAGGAACAGCACCGTCGGCACGAGGCAGCCCGCCGCCCCGACGCGGACGAGCGCCGCGCCGTAGGCGAGCCCGAGGCCGGCGACGACGGCGAACGCCCCGCCCGTGACGTGGAAGTGCCCGACCTCGACGAACGCACTGCTGGTCAAGGCCACCGCTGCGAGGAGCACGTGGAAGACTCGCCGTGCTGGAGTCACCCCTCCTCAGTCCTCCCGCTCGGGTTTCAGCAGTCGGCGCTGGTGACCGAGAAGTCGATCGTGCGGTCGGTGCCCTCGAAGACGTACGAGTACCGCATCACGATCGCCTTCGACAGCAGGTCGCGCGACTCCTTCTTCTGGCAGACGTTCGACACGACCGACGACTTGAGGTCCGCCGCGGTCAGGCTCGCCGGATCGACCGAGGAGTCGATCGTGTAGGCGTAGTCGAGCTCCGCGCCGTCCGCCGTCACGCCGTCCCACCGCGTGACCTCGTCGAGTTCGAGCGGGAACGTGTAGTTCTCGTTGACCTGCTTCGCCGCTTCGGTCGCGAGAGCTGACGGCGACGGCTCGGCGTTGGCGTTGAAGAGCGCGCGGACGCCCACGGAGGCACCGACAGCGGCGAGGACGGACACGACCGGGATGAGGATGCGGAGCACGACGCTCTTCCCCTTCTTCTCCGGGGTCGGCGGCTGCCAGGCGGGGACACCCGCGCCGGTACCGGCGTAGGGCTGCTGCTGGTACCCGGGCGTCTGCTGGTCCGGCTGCCCGAAGCCGGGTGCCTGCTGGTTCGGCTGCTGGGAGCCGGGTGCCTGCTGCGCGTTCGGCTGCCAGTCGCCGGGCTGCCCGTTGTTCGGCGTCGTCATGATGGTCCTTCGCGGTCAGCACTCGCGCGCCGGACGTCCCCGAAGTTCCGTGCTCCTGCCGCCCCGCGGCCGGTCGTACACGCCCCCTCGAGCGCCGGCGCCCCCTGTGCGCGGTACTCGATGTGCAGGCGCCGGCAGGGCCGGCGCCTGCATCCAACGTATCAGGCTGGGTGGCTCCGACCCTGCTCCCGTTCCGGCACGGTCAACTACGTCAGCACCATGGCGATCCCCAGCGTCGAGGCTCCGACGCCTCGCGACGCACCTGTCTGTCTGTCAACCTCGACCCTCTTCGGGCAGTGGTGCCGAATCCGTCACGATCACCGGCGCCCGGAAGAAGTGCAGCACCGAACGCCACCGGTAGGAAGCAGCGCCCACCGCGAACCGGTGACCAGTGCCTCGCTTGAAGCTTGCAGCCAGACGCTCCTTGTTGGCCTCGTCGACGCCCCGGCGCAGCACGAGTGGTCCACAGCCATCCGTGGCGATCTCGACCTGATCGTACGTGGCCCCGATCCCGCGTCCTGACGTCGATCCACCCGTAGCGGGAGACGCCGATTCGACAACGCAGGTCACCCAGATGGGGTGCTCCCGGTCGTAGTGCCTGAACACTTCCCCTGCTACCAGGAGCCCAGCGACTCCGAGGACGATCACCCCGAGCATCCCGAAGACGAATCGGTTCCCTCGCTTCGCCCCCGACGCGCGCCTCACCTGCGCCTTCCTGACCCGTTCTCTTCTCATCCTCGTTCCCATCCCCGAACCTCTGGCACCGCCCCGAGCACGGACAACGGTGTACGCAGACTCAGCGAGGCCTCACCCAAGGTGATCCGGTACCTCTTGCCCCTCTCGAAGGTCGATGCGACAGCAGCACTGTTCTCACTCGTGATGCCGTCCCGGATCACGAGATGCCCACAGTTCGACGTGTGGAGGTCTACCTGCTCTGTGTACGAACCCACACCGCGGCCGGAGTGCGTAGAAACTGCGGAAGCTTTCGCGCTCGAGATCACGCAGTCAAAGGTGACCGGGTGATCCTCGTCGTATGCCGCGATCCATTGCCGCCCGAAAAAGAAGAAGGCCACCACCGCGAGTATGACCAGGACTGCCGCCGCGAAGACGAGTCGCCCCCTGACGACCGACAGCACGCTCGGTGAGGAGTGGCCACCATTCAGCCTGCTGTGCGACACGCACCCCTCGCTCTCAATTCGCCACTCCGGCTACCGGACCACCATCGGTCTCACGAATCGCATGTTCCGCACGACAGTCGCTCACGTCAGTTTCCCTCTTGAACCCGGGCGACGACGACCGCCTCAGCTGCTCATGACGGGAGCGTGCGCCGATTGCTGACCTCCGGACCGGTGACCCATTCGTACCAACTCCGTGCATCTTGTTGCAGGGCAAAGCGTCCGTCAATGCGCCCGCGCTCATACCGATGCCGCCCGATGTGAGTGCCCTACCAGCATCAACTCGTTCACCACCAACGAGGTTCTGCGTCACCGAGCCGAGCGCATGACCCCCTCCGGTGAGTGCCAGCCAAATCGTCTCCGCGACTGCCCCGTTACTGAGAAGGTCCTTAGTCAGGGCCACAGCCTCTGCCCGAGTGTTCACCTGCTGGACCGGCCAGACCGCCGACAACGCCGCTGGCGGTACCATCGGCGAGTAGAGCGCTGTGCCGGCCGAGCGATCTCAGCCAAGGAGTAGCCGACGCCTTGGTCAGGCGTGATCAATGGACTTGAACTGGTCGCTCCACTGTCACATCCCGTCCGATCAGTCGCAGCACGGAGCGGATAGCGTAGGACCCTTGCCCGGCCTCAAATCGGTAATTGCCTCCGCTCATCAACTGCCCAGCGAGTTCCGAAGCGTTTTCCGCTGTCACCCCCCGACGCAGCAAGAGTTTCCCACAGTCACTCGTTGTGATCTCGATCTCATTGAACGACGTGCCCGAACCCGCCCTCGTCACACTCCCTCCTTTCAGCGGTTCTGCCGCCTCTACGGAACAGATGATCTGCACACGAATGGCGGCGTCGATCCAACTCAGCGCGAACGGGCCGACCAGCGCAACCGAGGCGACGACGACGACGAGTCCGAGGGCACGGTAGAAGCGCCATCCCACCCGTCTTGCCGGTCCCGACTCAGCCTTCGGTTCTTCCATCAGTCCTCCACGGCCGCCCTCACCCCGCGATCCACAGCCTCTGCATCGCCGCTTCACCCAGTCTTCATTCCTTTGTCTCGGCATTTGATCCCGGTCCATGAATCTCACTCGAGACTGCCGATCGGCCCGCGAAGCACCCGAGGACCGCCGAAGATTCGGTCCAGAAACACCAGCTGAAGGCGCTCAGCTCCCCAAGACGGGCTCGTACCCGTACACCACGCGAGCGATGCCGACGGCTTCAAGGAAGCTCCGCAACCTCCAGGATTCTTCGCCGACATCGAATTCGTAACGGCCTCCGCGATCAAGCTCGTTTGCTATCTCAGCGCAGTTGGCAGTAGTCACGCCAGCCTCGAGAACGAACTCTCCGCAGTTCGTCTTGATGAAGACCTGGTTCGTGGAACTGCCGATCCCCTTCGACGAACGCGTAGAGCCGGCAGCTGACTCTGCACTCGTGACTGTGCAGTCAATCGAGATGAGGTGCGACTTGTCATGAGCAACAAGAGCCAACGACCCTCCGATCAGGAGGGCGAGAGGCCCCAGCACGATAAGGGCAAGCACGGCGAACACCTTGACCCGCTTCCCAACCACTGGCCGAGCATGGTTCATCCTTGCACCTCGAAACGCCCCAATCATAGCTCCACTGCCCCGGCTTCAACTGCGTGCCGATCCGCTGAGCGGCCGGAGAAGCCGGGGGAGATTACTCATCAGTCAACCGGCGAGAAACTGAACGCCGTCGGATCGCGATGGAGAGCGTCAAGCACGCCCCGTAACTTCCAGCTACCCTCTCCAACTTGGATATCGAAGACAGAGCTCCTTTTGAGTTGTTTGACAAGATCAGCCGAGTTTGCGCGCGTCACACCCTCGCGCAAGATCAGGTCGCCACAATCCGAGGTTCTGATCGTCACCTGCGGAATCGAGCCACCGACGCCGCGATTTGATGGCCTTGCTGCGCGCCCGTCAGCTCCGTCAACGTGGCAACGAATTTCCGTACGATGCGAGCGATCGAAGTTGGTCAACAACGCCGGACCAATGAAGAGCGAGAAGACTGCGCCTACGACGAATACTCCGAACAAGACCAGGCGAACGGCATTCCCGTTCGGCCTCGACCTCCAACCTCGCTCCTGCGATGAATCCCCGAGTGTCTCGTGCACTCCCACCTCTCAGTTGGCTCCTTGCCCTTGAAGCTGCACGAATCTTGGCCCTTGCGCATCCGACACGACTCCGTTGAGTGCGTCCGGAATCAAGGAAGTACCGCGATCCCCGTCGGGACGTTCAATCCGCCGACTGGGCCGCGCTTCTCACGTCCGGTCAGCCGACGCAGGCTCGGGTCGGCGCCGAAATAGGCCGAAGTTGCTGCTCCGTTCCCGGTCTCAGCGAGATATCCCCCTGCATCGCCGCTCCACCCAATCTTCACTCCTTCATCCGCGGCGCTTGATCCCACCAATGAGCCGCAGTCGATATTGTTGATCGGCCCGCCTTTCCGAGCAAGAAAGAAATGCCGCTTGTGCGAGAACACCAAGGACTGTGCCACTCTTGGCCGAGTCGCTCCGCCCTCCGACAACCGAAGGCCCCAAGAGGGATGGAGCGGTTCCCAGCGCGATCGCGGTCACACCGCTAGCCATCGGCGGGCCTTGTCGATTTCGGGTGCCGTTAATACCGCGAGCGGACGTGGGTCTTCGGACTCGACCAGAAGGGCGACCGAGTCTTGCGCCACGTCGGCCATCGACTCCATCGCGAAAGAAGTGGGAGCTAGATCAATTGGTGATGCAAAGTACAGGAGCGGCTGTTCCGTCAGCGACTCAATAACCCGCTTCTGCCCAGCGAGAAGCGCTTCGAGATCTGAACGGAGGAAACGCCCGAAAACACCGCCGCACTCGACCTGGACGAACCACTTCGGTCGCCCTCGTCTGGCACCCTCTCTGACGAGGTTCAGTCGCACCTCCGACGTCGACCAGGGGACAACCTCAGCCTCCGGAATGCCATCATCCCGCTTCGGTGTCTTCTTGAACATCCCGACTCCAAATCAAGTGCGATCAGTCAGTCGACGCTCCCGCGCCGTCCTGGCTTGGCTGCGCAGGTGCGAGCCCACGCTGGCGGCAGCGAAAGATCCGAACAAGTAGGGCGGTACTGAAAAGGCCCAAAGCCCGTCGAGACGCTCGAACACAAAGAGCGCCACGAAGATCAGTACCACGACTATCGGCATACCTATCGTGACGGGACGGAAGCGCAGGCTCAAACCGCCGACAAGGCATCCAAAGAAAGTACCGATCAGCACGTACACGAGCACCTGGGAAGCAGCCCTACCAGCGAAGAGGAGAGGGATCAGAGTGCCGACAACGACGAGCACTCCGCAAGTGACCAGCACTCCCCGTGGCTGTCGAACGCCACCACCGTCAGCTCTAGGACGGCTTCGCTTGTTCGTCACGGCCCGCCCACGCTCTTGAGAGCTTCCCGCATGCCGTCGCTTCCGACACCGAGGGTGGCCCCAACACCCGCTGAAGTCCAAGTTCTCACTGCATTGGCTCCATTACTGAACACGCCTTCCACGGTACTCGGCGCGAAGCGTCCGAACTGGTTCAGCGTCGATGATTGCGTGGGACCACCCGGCACGAATGTTCCCGCCACTCCCCACGAGCCGTCCCAGAGGAGATCGAAACCGGTTGTCTCTTCGCCCCCAACCTTGTCGCCAGCCCAGCCGCCGAGCATGCTGCCACCGCCACCAATGCCTGCGCTCCAGATGCGCGCTGCCGCCGCTGAAGCCGCGTCAGGCTGCCCGATCTTCGCCAAGGTTCCGCCCGTCGGCCCCGCAATGCCGCCAAGACTGCTCGAGATACCTCCGCCAACCATGCTCCCCGCCAGCCCGCGCCAGGAGAAGTTGTCCTGATTGTAGATCGAGTAAGACGCCCCAGATCCCACTGCTCCAACGCCGCCGTTCACTGACATGTTGGCGACGACCGCTCTCCCTACTCGGCCGGCGTTGGATGCGGTCTGTGCAACCCGAGCGCCGGCCGCGACACCAGCTCCACCGAAGGCACCCAGCAACCCGCCGATCGCTGTGTCCACTCCAACTTTCCCCCAATCGACCTTGCCGTCCTTGCCCTTGTTCGTCTGGATCGAGATTCCTCCAGCGAAGGCGGCGCCACCGGCAGCCGCGACCGCAATCGCGGCGAGAGGACCGACAGGGGTGCACATCAGCGCGATGGACGCACCGATACCGACTCCGATGGCGACGGCAGAGATGACATCCGAGTGCTCATCGGCCCAGTTTCGGACTGCGCCGATCACGCCCTGGTTCGCATCCCGGTACGCCGCCAGGTCCTTGTCCGTCGCCGGTCGGAGCCCCAGGGGGTCGATCGCGTGCATCGGGTCGTTCCCGGCGTACGAGTACCGGTTCGCCGACCACGCTCCACCGAGCACGGGCGCCATCGGGTCGGTCGACAGGAAGCCCCGCGCCGCCGGGTCGTACACGCGCGCCCCGAGCCACTCCAGCCCGGCGATCGACAGCCCTCCGTCCGCGGTGAGCGAGACGCCGGTGGGTAGCGCCGCTCCCTGAACCGAGGCGAGCACCGCCCACGGGTCCGAAGGGTCCGTGGAACGAGCGCTCCGCCAGCCTGCGATCGACCAGGCATCGCCCACGGCGACCGCGCCGCCCGGCAGGTCGAGCACGTTCTTCCCGCCGATCGACACCATCGCGGGCAGCGGCGCGGCGGAGTCCCACCACACCTCGGCGCCGCCGACCTCGGCGAGTTCCCCGAGCACGTCGGTCCACATCTCGACCCGACCGGTCTCACCGTACGAACGGTCCCGCGACACGACGGCGGTCAGGGACCCGAGGCCGGACCAGGCGTACTTCTCGGTCGACCCGTCCGGGCGGGTACGACGGATCCGTCGACCGAGCCCGTCGTACAGGTACTCCGTCCGCTCCTCGCCTCGGACGGAGGCCGTGAGCTGCCCGGCAGCGTCGTACTCGAACGTCGTCGCAGCACCGTCGACGACCTCGCGGAGCAGCCGCCCACCGTCGCCGTACTCCCACGCGGAGCTCCCGGCACGGACGAGCTGCCCGGCGTCGTCGTACGCGTACTCGACACGACCGCCCGGACCGTCGAGCGCGACGATCCGGCCCTGGTCGTTGCGTTCGATGCGCGTGACAAACGCGCCATCGGGCGTCGTCGTCGTGTGGGCGACCAGCGCACCCCGCTCGTACGACCACGACTGGACGACGTCGCCGGTCGACGCCTGGACGATCCGCCCGGCTGCGTCGTACGTGAACGCGGCGGTAGCGAGACCCTTCCGCTCGACCGCGACCGCACGTCCCGCTGCGTCACGGCGCCACTCTGTTCGCCTACCCGTCGGGTCGATCCGCGCAGTCCGGTTGCCATCGGCGTCGTACTCCCACCGCACGGAACGCCCACCCCGGCTCCGTCGAACGAGGAGCCCGCGGCGGTCGTACTCGAGCTCGTGGTCGACCGTCCGACCCGCTCCACGGGTGTGGTCGGTGACGACGACGGTGCGGTCGACGGCGTCGCGTCGGGTCTCGCTCACCAGCTGACCGTCGACCAGGACCTTCGTCGAGCGGCCGGCAGCGTCGAAGGTCCAGCTGGTGGTGCGCCCCTCAGGGTCGGTCTGCTCCACCTGGCGACCGGCCGCGTCGTACCGCGCCGTCGTCTCACGGCCGAGCGGGTCGACGACCGCGACCACGCGGTCTGCTCCGTCGTACCGGCGCCGCGTGACACCGCCGGCGGGGTCCGTGACCTCGGTGAGCCGGCCCCGCCCGTCGTAGGCGAAGCGGGTGGCGCCCCCGAGCCCGTCGACGGCCTCGACGAGCTGCCCTGCAGCGTCGTAGCGGAACCGTCGGTGACCGAAGCGTGCGTCGTGGCTGGAGACGAGCCTCCCGGCCCGGTCGTAGCGGTACCGGCTCGTGCCGGATCCCGCCGTCGTCTGCGCGACCACGCGGCCGACGGCGTCGTAGGTGGTCTCCTCGACCTCGCCGGTGGGCAGTGTCCGGGCGACGACGCGGGAGTCCGCGTCGTACGTGAGCGTCGTCCGCGCTCCTGTGGCGTCGGCGGCCGCGGACGGACGCCCGCACGCGTCGTACTCGTAGGTCGAGCGGGCGCCGGACGGGCTGACGATCGCGGTCACCCGCCCACCCAGGTCGCGCTCGATGCGCGTCAGGCCGCCTTCGCCGTCGACGAGCTCGACGGGCCGTCCGGCTGCGTCGTACGTCGCCAGCTCGGAACCGGTCTCGTCACTCGTCTGCTCGACGGGTCGCCCGAACTCGTCGAAACGGAACGTGGTCGCGGAGAACGCATCACGCAGGGTCGCGACGCCGGTCGCGACGTCCCGTGCGATCTCCTGCCGGACGCCGGTCGGGTCGACGGTGGCGGCGAGGCCGCCGTTGGCGTCGTACTCGTGCCGCCACGTCGCGCCCGTCGGGTCGGTGACGGCCTGGAGGCGCGACAACCCGTCGTGCGCGAACGTCCAGACCGCGTCACCCGGCAGGGCGAAGGCGGCGACGTTCCCCTGGTCGTCGAACGTCCGCGTGACCCGCCGACCCAGGGGGTCGACGGTCGTCGCCAGCTCGCCGTTCGCCGCGTACTCGAAGCTGGTGCGAGCTCCGAGCGGATCGATGACCGCCGCGACGCGCCCACCGGCCGTGTGCTCGTACCGCCAGACGGCACCGTCAGGGTCGCGGCGCTCGACGAGGAGCCCCGCCGCGTCCCTGCGGTACTCGGTCCGGGCACCGGACGGGCTGACCGCGGCGACGGGACGACCAGCGGCGTCGCGCTCGATCCGGGCGGTGTCCCCGACCGCGTTCGTGGTCGCGACCAGCTCGCCGAAGTCGTCGTGCTCGAGGTCGAGGACGACCCCGGTCGGGTCGACCACGTGGGTGAGGACCCCGTCCGTCCACGTGAGCTCGGTGCGGCCGCCGACCGGATCGACGATGACGGACGGGTCGCGGTCGTCGCCGTGGTACTGGTAGGACACGACCGCCCCGGCCTCGGTGACGACGGTGGTCACCCGGTCCTGGTCGTCGTAGCCGTAGGTGATGTCACCGCCGGAGGGGGTCACCGTCCGGGTCTTCCGACCGCGGTCGTCGTAGGCGTGAACCGTGACGGAGCCGTCTCGCTCAGTGGCCGACACGAGGTTGCCGTGCCGGTCGTAGCTCATCGACTGCCGTCGGTCGTCGGAGTCGATGACCCCGACGAGCCGACCCTTGGCGTCGGCGATGTAGGAGTTCGCGCGCGAACCGTCGTGGTCGGACACGACCGTGACGCGACCGGGCAGGTAGGCGAAGCGCACCGCTCGGCCGTGCGGGCTGACCTGTTCGACCACGCGGCGCTGGTCGTCGTAGGTGTTGTCGACCTCGACGACCCCGGCAGCCGATGTCACGGTGACGATGAGGTCGTCGTCGTTCCACACGTAGCGGCGGGTCCCGACGGGTTCGGTCACGCTGACGAGCCGCCCGTGGTCGTCGTAGCCGTACTCGACCCGTCGGCCGTCGGACGCCCGGAGGACCGCGACGCGTCCGTCGACGTGCTCGATCTCGACCCAGCGGCCGCGTTCGTGCTCGAGGCGGACGACGAGGTCGTCGGCGTCGCGGACGACCCGGACCGCCGTCCCGACTCCGCCGCGCTGCCCGGTCCAGAGACCGGACGGGGTGAAGTCGATCCGGACCCCGGCGTTGTCGCGCACGACGAGGAGGTCGCGCTCGGCGGCGAGCCAGCGGTTCTCGCCGACACCGCGGTCCCAGCCCTCGCCGGAACGCGGGAAGCGGATCTGACGGCCGTCGGCGCCGACGAATGTCGCCCCCTCGTCGTCGAGGAGCAGGCGCGTCTCGAGGATCGAGGACCAGCCGGGGCCGAAGACCCCGACGTGCTCGTCGAGGGAGTTGTACATGCGGGTGACCTCGAGCGAGGCCGAGGCACCGGTGAACCCGAGGTCGAGCTCCGGTTCGAGGAAGTTGCCGGTCGTGGTGTTGACCGGGTCCATCGAGAAGCCCGTCGTGGGCTGGGCGCCGTACGCCGACGGCGGCTCGAACTGCAGGTCCTGGCGGGTCTCGGAGACACCGGCGGCGGCGAGGGCCGCGGCGAGCGCGGAGTCCGCGACCGTCGAGACGTTGCCCTCGCCCCCGGCCGCGGTGAAGGCGTCCGCGACGGTGTCGGCCCAGGTGGCGTCCTGGCCGTTCGCCTGCAGCCACTTGTCGAACGCGTTCACCAGTCCGCCCGCGTCGATGTGACCCCACGAGCAACGCGCGGCGAACTCGGCGAGCTTGCCCCGCAGCTGCGCCGGCTTCCCTTCGAGCGCCTGGTCGAGGGAACGCGTGCCGGTTGCGAACGCACGGAGATCAGCCGGGCGCGCTGACGAGGTACCACCGCCGCCACCACCACCCGAGCCGGGGGCCGGTGTGTCGCGCGCGGTGCTCGGGCCGTCAGCGGGACGGAACGTCGGAGCTGCCTCGTGGTGGACCTCCGGCGGCTGGGGCGCACCGTGCAACCTGTCGCCGAGCCACTCGATGAAGTTCCGGTCCTCGTGCTCCTCGTACCAGTCGCGGGCCTTCTTGCGGCGTGCGTTCTCGCGCTCGGCCGCCTCCTTCATCTGCTGCACCCATGTCGCGACGGTCCGCAGGTTGTCGGCGATGGTCCTGCCGTCGTTGTGCGCCTTGTCCGAGTTGCTCGCGAACAGGTCGGAGAAGTGCCCGCGGAACTCCTGCGCCGCGGTGGTCACGTAGGACGTGCGGCTCCCGCTCTGTCCGTCGATGGACTCAGCAGAACCGTTCAGCGCGTGGATCAGCGCATCAGCCGTCGCGTTGTCGAACTCGACGGGCTCGTTGCCGTGCAGGTCGGCCATGGTGCATCCCCCGGATGTGTTGCAGCTCGTTCTGGTCGTTCTCGTGGTGCGGTCGGCCCCCCGACCGCGAACGCCCGGCCCACCGAGACGGCGGACCGGGCGTGGGGTGGGTGCTTACGCGCCGCCACCCGCGGTGAAGATGTCCTGCGAGATCTTGTCGAGCTGCGTGCGGAGCTGCTCGAGCTCGGTCTTCGCCTTGTCGAGGGCAGCCTTGGTCTCGGGCCAGGTCGACCCACGGAACGTCGAGGCGAGCGGGCCGTCCCACACGTTCGAGTCGGACAGGATGCGCCCCTGGGCGTCGAGCTGCGAGATCTGGTCCGTGAAGCCGCCGTTCACGATGGACTGGATCTGTCGGATGGCGGACTTCGCCTGCTCGGTGGAAAGGACACGCGACATGGTCAACCTCATTCTCTTCGTACCTGCACCCCCGCGCAGTGGAATCCCCCCGGAGGCCTGAACGCCGCCCACCATACCCGCGAAGCCCGGCAATGTCACCGTCCGTATATCGTGACGTTTCCTCCCCCACTTCGAGGGGTACGACCGGCGCGACAGGCAGACGCCCCTGCACAGGCGGGTCGTTCACGCTCGGTTTCCACAGCGGCCACCTGTGCTCCTCCGGGCAGCGGGGGCTGGTGGCAGGATGTCGGCATGGACACCGAACCGCAGCTCGACGGCGAATCCGTCGCTCCCGACCTCGACGACTTCGACGAGGTCGTCGAGATCGAGCACGAGTCGCTGCCCTCGGACCGCTACTTCGACCGCGAGCTGAGCTGGCTCCGCTTCAACCAGCGCGTGCTCGAGCTGGGTGAGGACCGCACGCAGCCACTCCTCGAGCGCGCCAACTTCCTGGCGATCTTCGCGTCCAATCTCGACGAGTTCTTCATGGTGCGCGTCGCGGGCCTCAAGCGTCGCATCGACACCGGGATCGCGGTCCCGACCAACGTCGGGCGAGCACCGAGCGACGTGCTGCGCGACATCGCGGCGAAGGCACACGAGCTGCAGGACCGGCACGCCGCCGCCTTCATCGAGTCGTTGAAGCCCGACCTCGACGCCGCGGGCATCCACGTCGAGCACTGGTCCGACCTCGACGAGGCCGACCGGCTGCGCATGCGTGAGTACTTCAACGAGCGGATCTTCCCGGTGCTCATGCCGCTCGCGGTCGACCCGGCACACCCCTTCCCCTACATCTCGGGGCTGTCGCTGAACCTCGCCGTCCGGGTCCGCAACCCCAAGTCCCAGCGGCAGGAGTTCGCGCGCCTCAAGGTGCCGCAGAACTTCTCCCGCTTCATCGCGCTGCCCGACGACGGATCCGGGCGCATGCGCTTCATCCCGCTCGAGGACCTCATCGCGAACCACCTCGACGACCTGTTCCCGGGGATGGAGGTCCTCGAGCACCACGTCTTCCGCGTCACCCGCAACGAGGACGTCGAGATCGAGGAGGACGAGGCCGAGAACCTCATCCAGGCGCTCGAGCGCGAGCTGCTCCGGCGGCGCTTCGGTCCGCCGATCCGCCTGGAGATCACCGAGGACATGGACCCGGTGACCCTCGACCTGCTGGTGCGTGAGCTCGACATCACCGAGCAGGAGGTCTACCGCCTGCCGTCGCCGCTCGACCTCGGCGGGCTGTTCGAGATCGCGAAGATCGCCCGCCCGGACCTCCACTACCCGCGCCACGTCCCGACGACGCCGGTCCAGTTCCAGCCGGGTGAGCCGAACACGAAGCCCGACCTGTTCCGCGCCATCGCCTCGCGCGACGTCCTCGTGCACCACCCGTACGAGTCCTTCGCGACGAGCGTGCAGGCGTTCCTCGAGCAGGCGGCCGCCGACCCGAACGTCCTGGCGATCAAGCAGACGCTGTACCGCACGTCCGGCGACAGCCCGATCGTCGAGGCCCTGATCGACGCCGCCGCCGCGGGCAAGCAGGTCCTGGCCCTGGTCGAGATCAAGGCGCGGTTCGACGAGCAGAACAACATCACCTGGGCGCGCAAGCTCGAGAAGGCCGGTGTGCACGTCGTCTACGGCCTGGTCGGACTGAAGACGCACTCGAAGCTCGTGCTCGTCATCCGGCAGGAGGGTGGCACGCTCAAGCACTACAGCCACATCGGTACCGGCAACTACAACCCGAAGACGTCCCGCATCTACGAGGACATGGGGCTGTTCACCGCGGACGACACGGTGGGCAAGGACCTCACCCGCTTGTTCAACGAGCTGTCGGGCTACGCGATCGAGAAGAAGTTCAAGCGCCTGCTCGTCGCGCCGCTGCACCTGCGCAAGGGGCTCGTGAAGCGGATCCAGACCGAAGCCGCGAACGCCCGCGCCGGCAAGCCGTCCGGCATCCGGATCAAGGTCAACTCGATGGTCGACGAGCAGATCATCGACGCCCTCTACCTGGCGAGCCAGGCCGGTGTGCCCGTCGACGTGTGGGTGCGCGGCATCTGCTCGCTCAAGCCGGGCATCGAAGGCGTCAGCGAGACGATCCGCGTCCGGAGCGTCGTCGGCCGCTACCTCGAGCACTCGCGTGCCTTCACGTTCCACAACGACGGCGACCCGCTGGTGTTCATCGGCTCGGCGGACATGATGCACCGCAACCTCGACCGTCGCGTCGAGGCTCTGGTCCGGCTCACCGACCCGGCACACGTGGCCGAAGTCGAGGAGATGTTCGACCTGGCGATGGCGGAGACGACGAGCTCGTGGCACCTCGAGTCCGACGGCGAGTGGACGCGCCGCTCCACCGACCCGGACGGCCGCCCGCTCGACGACGTGCAGAATGTGCTCATGCGGAAGATCTCGGCCCGGAAGCGTTCGGCTCGGTGAGCGGCGGCCCCACGGGGCCCGTCGTCGCGGCGGGCGCGGTCGTCTGGCGCGAACGGGACGGAGTACCGCTGGTGCTCCTCGTCCACCGGGACCACCATCAGGACGTCTCCCTGCCGAAGGGCAAGGTCGACCCCGGCGAGAGCACACCGACGACCGCCGTCCGGGAGATCGACGAGGAGACCGGGTACCGCGTGCACCTCGGGGCGCCGCTCGGCACGGCGGAGTACGTGCTCCCGAGCGGTCGCGAGAAGGTCGTGCACTACTGGGCCGCCCGCGTCGGATCGAAGGAGTACGACCGCGCGGGCAAGTTCCGTCCGAACGACGAGGTCGCCGCGATCGAGTGGGTGACCGTCGACCAGGCACGGGCACGGCTCACGTACGAGCGCGACGTGGCGATCCTCGACCGGTTCGCCGACCGCGTCGCGGCCGGTGAGCACCGGACCTTCGCGCTGATCGCCCTCCGGCACGCGAAGACCGTGCCCGGTTCGGACTGGGACGGCCCCGACGCCACCCGCCCGCTGCTGCCGGTCGGACGGTCCCAGGCCAAGGCCGTCGCAGCACCCGTCGCGGCGTTCGGTCCGAAGAAGATCGTCAGCAGCACGGCGGCGCGGTGCCTCGCGACCGTCGAGCCGCTCTCCGCGCGCACGAAGGTCGGTGTCTCCAGCACGACGGACATCAGCCAGGACGCCCACGACCGCGGCGCCGCCGACGTCAAGGGCGTCGTGCAGAAGCGGATCGCGAAGGCCAAGTCCGCGGTGCTCTGCTCCCACGGTCCGGTGCTGCCGGACATCATCGCCCGCATCGCCTCCGCGACCGCGGACGACCGTCGTCGCTTCGACCTGCGCCGCGCCGCGATGCTCTCGGTGGGGGACTTCGCCGTGCTCCACATCGCGGGCGAGAAGCTCGTCGCCGTCGAGACGCACCGCAACACCGTCCCGGCCTGAGTCGACCGGGGCGGAGACGACCGTCCGCTCGGTGAACACCAGGCCGAGAACCGAGGCGGTGGTGAGCCGCGCCTCCAGGCCGGGCTCCGCGACGGTCGTGAGCCGCGCCTCCGGACAGTCCACGACGAAGACCCTTCGGACCAGCGCTCGGCGCGGCGATCCGACCCGCGCCGCCGCCGCGTGAACCGATGCACCTGCATGGGTCTCACCCACGCACGGTGACCCGATCCTGCACCCACCACGGCTCGGTCGTCCGGCACCCGAGCCGGGACAACCCCTCGTTCACCTCCCGTTCACCGAGGAGCGTCATCCCCGTCACCTCGCGTCCCTACAGTCGCTCCCGGGTCAGCACCGGCCCGAGGGACCAGCAGCGGTCCCGCCTGCACTGACATTCCCGAAGGGACCCCTGTTGAACATCAAGCGAATCGGTTCGATCGCAGCGATCGCGATCGCCGGCGCCGT
The DNA here is from genome assembly GCF_028307415.1 of Curtobacterium uvaldense. NCBI lineage: Bacteria > Bacillati > Actinomycetota > Actinomycetes > Micrococcales > Microbacteriaceae > Curtobacterium > Curtobacterium uvaldense. The sequence goes on from NZ_JAQMHU010000007.1 coordinate 127,449, forward strand.
CGTGCTGTCCTCCTGCGCGGCGAACGAGAGCGGCAGCGGCGACGCCGCAGCGCCGACCTCGAGCTCGGGCACCGACTACTCGAAGCTCTCGGGCACGCTGACCGGCTCCGGCTCGTCGGCGCAGCAGACCGCTGAGGCCACCTGGGCTGCGAACTTCCAGAACGTCGCCTCCGGCGTGACGGTCAACTACTCGCCGGACGGCTCCGGCGCCGGTCGCAAGAACTTCATCTCGGGTGCCGCGGACTTCGCCGGCTCCGACGCTGCACTGAAGGACGAGGAGCTCTCGGGCTCGTTCGACCTGTGCACGGACAAGGCCATCGACATCCCGGTCTACATCTCCCCGATCGCCATCGCCTACAAGGTGGACGGCGTCTCCGACCTGACGCTCGACGCGAAGACCATCGCGGGCATCTTCTCGGGCAAGATCACCAAGTGGAACGCCTCGGAGATCGCCGACCTGAACAAGGGCGTCGACCTGCCGGACTCGAACATCACCGTGATCCACCGCTCGGACGACTCGGGCACCACGCAGAACTTCTCCGAGTACGTCTCGGCGAACGCGTCGGACGTCTGGACCGAAGAGCCCAGCCAGACCTTCCCCTACCAGGTCGGCGACTCGGCCAAGGGCACCTCGGGCGTCGCCTCGGCGATGGCCAGCGCCTCGAACGCCATCACCTACATCGACGACTCGGGCGCCGGTGACCTCGACAAGGCGAAGCTCATGGTCGGCGACAAGGCCACCGAGATCTCGGCCGAGGGTGCTGCCAAGGTCGTCGCGGACTCCGAGACGGTCTCGGGCCGTGAGGAGAACGACCTCGCGATCGACATCAACCGCAAGGACACCGCCGAGGGTGCGTGGCCGCTGGTCCTCGTCTCCTACGCGATCGCCTGCCAGGAGTACAAGGACGCCGACAAGGGTGCGCTCGTGAAGGGCTACCTCGACTACGTCGTCACGCAGGACGCGCAGGAGGCCGCCGCGAAGGAGGCCAAGTCGGCCGCCCTCTCCTCCGACCTGTCGGAGAAGGCCGCGAAGGCCGTCGCCTCCATCAAGTAAGGCCCGCTGAGCACCCGGACGCCGGTCCCACCCACCCTGACCGGCGTCCGGGTTCTCGCCCGTCCGGCCCGGACGCAGCACCAGCACCACCGGGTACGCCCGGCCCCACCAGCACCACCCCGTCGCCTCCCCCGGCCGCTCCTCCACGAGCCCGGCCTCCCCTCCGACAGGAGTCCCATGACGACCGCACCGGCCCAGCCAGGGGCCACCGTCTCCCCCGCCAAGCCGAAGGCCGTCGTCCGCGTCGGCGACCGGGTGTTCTCGACCGCCTCGGTGGTCGCCGGCAGCCTGATCCTCTTCGTGCTCGTGCTCGTCGCCGCCTTCCTGGTGTGGCAGAGCCTCCCGGCCTTCTCGGCGAAGGTCGGTGAGCTGCCGAACAACGCCTCGAACTTCTGGGTCTACGTCGGTCCGCTCGTCTTCGGCACCGTCTACTCGGCACTCATCGCGCTCGTGATCGCCGTCCCGCTCTCCCTCGGCATCGCGCTCTTCATCTCGCACTACGCACCGCGCCGCATCGCGCCGGTGCTCGGGTACGTCATCGACCTGCTGGCCGCGGTGCCGTCGGTCGTCTACGGCCTCTGGGGCATCGTGGTCCTCGCGCCGCTCCTCAAGCCGTTCTACGGCTTCCTCAACGAGTACCTCGGCTGGTTCCCGCTGTTCTCCGGCCAGGTGTCCGGTACCGGCCGCACGATCCTGACCGCGTCGATCGTCCTCGCGGTGATGGCGATCCCGATCATGACCGCGGTCATGCGCGAGATCTTCCTGCAGGCGCCGACCCTCAACGAGGAGGCCGCGCTCGCCCTCGGCGCCACGCGCTGGGAGATGATCCGCCTGTCCGTCCTGCCGTTCGCGAAGTCCGGCATCGTGTCGGCGATCATGCTCGGCCTCGGTCGTGCGCTCGGCGAGACGATGGCGATCGCCCTCGTGCTGTCGGTCTCGACGAACGTCACCTTCCAGATGCTGACGTCGCTCAACCCCTCGACGATCGCGGCGAACATCGCCCTGCAGTTCGCCGAGGCGTCGGGCACGGCCCTGAACGCACTGGTCGCGTCGGGCCTGATCCTCTTCGTCATCACCCTGGTCATCAACATGCTGGCGCGCTACATCGTGCGCAAGCGGGTCTCCTGAGAGGTCACGCCCGATGTCCCTCGCCCTCCGTCAGACCGGCACCGCCGGCAACGTCTACGCCAACGGCAAGCTGCACAAGTCCGTGCCGTGGCTCCTCCTCGTCGGCTCCTGGGTCGCCCTGGTCGCGGTCTTCGCCCTGCTGAACGCAGGCGGTGCGGTGAAGGACTTCAACGTCGTCGCCGCCCTGTTCCTCGGCACCGTCCTGTTCGACGTGCTCATCGTCGTCGTCTCGCGCATCGTCGAGGGCGGGCGCAAGGCGGTCGACCGGCTGATCACCTCGCTGGTGGTCACGGCCTTCGTCATCGCGGTGCTGCCGCTGGTGTCGCTGCTCTGGACGGTCCTGGCCGACGGCCTCGCCCGCTTCGACGCCCAGTACTTCAACTCGTCGATGCGCGGCGTCATCTCCGAGGGCGGCGGCGCACTGCACGCCCTCGTCGGGACGCTCGAGATCACGCTGTTCGCCGCGCTCATCTCCGTGCCGATCGGCCTGCTCACCTCGATCTACCTGGTCGAGTACGGCAAGGGCGCCCTCGCGAAGGGCATCACCTTCTTCGTCGACGTCATGACGGGCATCCCGTCGATCGTCGCCGGTCTCTTCGCCTACTCGCTGTTCGCGCTGTTCCTCGGCCCCGGTGCCCGCTTCGGTCTCGTCGGCTCGATCGCTCTGAGCGTGCTGATGATCCCCGTGGTCGTCCGCTCCACCGAGGAGGTCCTGAAGATCGTCCCGATGGAGCTCCGCGAGGCGTCCTACGCACTCGGCGTGCCGAAGTACCTGACGATCCTCAAGGTGGTGCTGCCGACGAGCCTCGCCGGCATCACCACGGGCGTCATGCTGTCGATCGCGCGCGTCATCGGCGAGACCGCGCCGCTGCTCGTGACGGCCGGCTTCACCGCGAGCATGAACTACGACCTGTTCAAGGACCCGATGATGACGCTGCCGGTGTTCGCGTACACGCAGTACTCGCAGCAGGGCGCCAACCCGGTGCCGTTCGTCGACCGGGCCTGGACCGCGGCACTCGTGCTCATCCTCATCGTGATGGTGCTCAACCTGCTCGCCCGCTTCATCACCCGACTCTTCGCCCCCAAGCTCCCCCGCTAGCACCGAGCGCCCGCGCTCCGGCCGACAGCATCGGCCAGCACGGCCCGCCCGCGCACCGCGTCAGCGGAGCGGCAACGACCACCCACCCCGGAGGAAACCACGTGTCCAAGCGCATCGAGGTCGACGGCCTCAACGTCTACTACTCGAAGTTCAAGGCCGTCGAGGGCGTCGACATGACGATCGAGCCCCGCACCGTCACCGCCTTCATCGGCCCGTCGGGCTGCGGCAAGTCCACCTTCCTCCGCACGCTGAACCGCATGCACGAGGTCATCCCCGGCGCGTACGTCGAGGGCTCCGTCAAGATCGACGGCGACGACCTCTACGGCCAGGGCGTCGACCCCGTGCTCGTCCGCCGGCAGGTCGGCATGGTGTTCCAGCGTCCGAACCCGTTCCCCACGATGTCGATCCGCGACAACGTGCTCGCCGGCGTGAAGCTCAACAACAAGCGCGTCTCGAAGTCCGAGGCCGACGACGTCGTCGAGCGCTCGCTGCAGGGCGCGAACCTGTGGAACGAGGTCAAGGACCGCCTCGAGAAGCCCGGCATGGGCCTGTCCGGTGGGCAGCAGCAGCGGCTCTGCATCGCCCGGGCGATCGCCGTGCAGCCGGACGTCCTGCTCATGGACGAGCCCTGCTCGGCGCTCGACCCGATCTCGACCCTCGCGATCGAGGACCTGATCGAGGAGCTCAAGAAGGACTTCACGATCGTGATCGTCACGCACAACATGCAGCAGGCGTCGCGCGTCAGCGACAAGACCGCGTTCTTCAACATCGCGGGGACCGGTGCGCCCGGCAAGCTCATCGAGTTCGACGACACCGCGACGATCTTCTCGAACCCGTCGGTGCAGGCGACCGAGGACTACGTCTCGGGTCGCTTCGGGTGATCGGCGCCCGGTCCGTCTCCTGACGGTCGGCCTGGAGGCCCGGTGCACGTCCGCCACGGACGGCACCGGGCCTCCGTCGTGCGCTCCACTGCCCCGCACGGACGAACGGCGGGCAGCGGATGATCCGCCGCCCGCCGTTCGTCCCTGCGGGTGCTACGCCTGGGTCGTGGGGACGGCCATGAGCGGCGTCGAGGTCGGCTGGTCGGAGCCGCCCTCCGGCTCGACCGTCATGCCGATCGCCGCACCCGGCGTGAGCTTGCCGTCGAGGACCGCCGTGTGCACGCCGTTGCGGGCGCTGTCGACCAGACCGGCGGGGACGATCTCGCCACCCTCGGAGCCGATGTACCAGAGCTCGTACGTCTTGCCCTGCGGCGCCTGCTCGACGCCGTCGAGGATCACCGCGGACTTGCCCACGTCGTGCGACCAGACCACGGTCGCGGAGCCCCCACCGGGGACCTTCGCGGTCGTGCGCTGGAAGTCGGACGCGGCGTAGATCGAGTCGAGCGTGCCGGAGGCCTGCGTGGTCCCGGGGCTGGTCCCCTCGGTCTGGCCGAAGTTCGTGCCGACGCCGAGCCCGACACCGAGGAACACCACGGCGACGGCGGCGGCGGCGGACAGGGCGGCTGCCGGACGCTGGAACCAGCGGCGGCGGGCCTTCGCGGATGCCGCACCGTCGGCGTACCCGGCGGCGTCAGCCGCTCCGAGACCGATGACGTTCCCGGTCTCGGCGACCGGCGCCGGGGCGGGAGCTGCTCCGACGACGGGCGCGGGGGACGCGGCGGAGGCGAGCGGAGCCTCCAGGCCGGCGACCGGCGCCGTGCGGTCCGTCGGCGCGGCCTGCGGGGTCCGTGCGATCTGTGCCATCAGCGACGCCTTGAGCGACGCCGGAGGGTCGATCGGTTCGACGGCGTACGCGAGCTGCAGCGCGGTCTCGCGGAGCGAGTCCGTCTCGGCCTGCAGTTCCGGCGACGTCGTCAGAGCGTGCTCGAGGAGCGCGCGCTCGTCGTCCGAGAGGGCGTCCAGGGCGTGCGACCCGGTGAGCAGGGCAGGGTCGTCGTGGCGTTCGGTCATGACGTCACCCCCATCTCGTCTCGGAGTCGGATCATCCCGTCACGGAGACGGGTCTTGACGGTGCCGATCGGGACACCGAGCCGTTCGGCCATCTCGCTGTGCGAGTAGCCGCCGTAGTACGCGAGCTGCACCGCCTGGCGTTGGAACTCGGTGAGCTTGGCGAGCGCGCGGCTGACGCGTTCGTGCTCGATCCGGATCTCGACCGACTCGGAGACCTGGTCGAAACCGGACTCCAGGTCGCGGATGCCGATCTTGGTGTCCCGGTCGTGCGACGCCTGCGATGCCCGGACCCGGTCGACCGCTCGTCGGTGGGCCATCGTGAGGACCCAGCTGGCGGCGGTGCCGCGCGAACGGTCGAAGCGGGTGGCCTGCTGCCACACCTCGAGGAAGACCTCCTGCGTGACCTCCTCGGACTGGGCGCGGTCCTTCAGGAGTCGCGTCACCAGACCGAGCACACGACCCGACAGGGCGTCGTAGAGGTCGGAGAAGGCTGCCTGGTCGCCGGAGGCGACGCGGGCGAGCAGATCGTCAGGCGACACGGGGGTGGGCTCGGTGGAGCTCCAGGCCTCGGTGTCGTGTTCCACGAGCGCAAGCATTGCAGGTTTCCCCCCTCTCGGTGGCATCGGTTCCGACATGTGCAATCACTTCGCAGGTCGGGTTCGGGTGGTTCGGATCCTCGCGGCGGTGGAGTCTGGGCGAGGGCCGCACGACCCGCAGGGAATTGACCGGCGGGTACCGGACCGGGTCGAGCGGGCCCTCGCTGTGACGTCCGCGAGGAGCGTCACACCAACTGTTCGGCACCGTCGCCCGAGCGGATTGGGCGACGTGCCCGTCCCGGGTGCAGGAACTGTGTCCGGCTCGTGTCTGCTGGTCGCCTGCTGCGCGTCCGCCCGCCCGGTGTGCAGGGTGCGGATGTACGCACGGCACGTCTGCGCGGCTGCGCGCGCTGCGGCTGCGCGCGCTGCGGCTGCGTGCGCTGCGGCTGCGAGTGTCCGTGACGCGCCCGACCGCGCAACGTGTCCACCGAGAGTGAACACGGCCACGTGCACAGGACGTGTCTCGTAGGATCGATCTCGCCGGGCCGCAGCAAGCCCCGGGCTCCAAAATTCGCCGCTTCGAGCGGCCTCGCGCCGAGAGGCGCTTCTGCGGCCCGGTCTTCGCATGTCCGGGGGCGGTCGGGTCAGGCCGTCCACCGTCGCAGGCCCTGCTCGTCGCCGTCCGCCGTCGCGGTCTGTCGCTGCGCCCCGCCCTCGCCCGGACGTCGCCCCGTGTGCTCAGGCGTGTGACGTCCGAGCGGGGGCGCGATCCGGCGTGGGCGGTAGCCGGTCTGGAGGCGCGGCGTCGATCCGCCCCGCCCCTCGCTCAGTCCAGGCTGTCGCGACGCCAGAGCGCCGCCGCCTCGGTCAGGTCGGCCGCGAGCTCCGTCAAGCGCAGCGCCCGACGCGTCAGCTCGCTCGCGCGGTCCCCCGCGGTCAGGTCGGCGTCGTCCGCCACCGAGGTCGCGCCCGCCGCGGTCAGCCGGCAGAACGCCGCGCCGCGGTCGAGCGCCACCGCGAGGTCCCCCGTGTAGAGGCCGTGCAGGATGTGGTCCGCCAGGGTCAGGATCTCCGCAGGACCCGTCGGCTGCTCGGCACCCGCGACGGCCTCGTCGATCGTGCCGATCCGCTCCGTGCCCCGCTCGAAGAAGTACGCGATCTCCTCCGGGTTCTGCCGGATGACGACCCGCACCAGGTAGATGCGCCACAGTGCCCCCGGGAGCGTGTGCGCGCCCACGCGGGCCCACAGCTCGGCGATCGCATCGATGCCGTGCACGTCCGTGTACGTCACGAGACGCTCGACCACCGCCGGGTCCGGGTCCTGCCGCACGCGGTGGAGCAGCGCGTTCGCCGTCTCGTGCGCGACACGGTTCACCAGTGCCGGGTCCTCGCCGCCCTGGATCGCGGCGAACTCCTGGTCGGTGAAGTGGACGGGACGGTGGTGATCGCGAGGCACCCGGCGAGTGTAGGCGCGGCCGCCGACGCCCACGTCCCCCGTTCGCCACGAACGCAACGGGGCGCGCACGGGTACCGTGCTCCGGCAGGGAGGCACTCCTCCCGGACGTTGAGAAGAGGAGACTCCATGAACGCCCTGCTCGTCATCCTGGCCGTGATCGCGGTCGTCCTGCTGTTCGTCGGTGGCTTCACCGCGAGCCTCAAGTTCCTGCTGTGGGTCGGCATCGTGCTGCTCGTCATCGCGGTGGTCATGTGGCTCCTGCGGACGCTCACCGGGCGCCGCAGCTGACCGACAGCACTGGTTCTCGTCTGGAGGCCCTCACCCGCTAGCCTTGCGGGTGAGGGCCTCTAGCTCAGTTGGTAGAGCACCGGACTTTTAATCCGAGGGTCGTGGGTTCGAGCCCCACGGGGCCCACCTCCTCTCTCGTGAGACGCCTACCGGGGTACAACTCCGTCACAGGATGTTCATGGTGCGTCTTGTGCACAGTCCAGACCCTGTTCAGCGGTTTGCCTGCACAGCGCCGATAGTGTCGTTCCCGGTCCTGATCCACGGACCGAACAGCACCGCAGCACCAGAGAACGAACGGGGTACACCGTGACCGAGCCCATCGACGCCACGCAGGCCAGCACCACCGGTGACGCGCGCCGCATCGTCGAGCTCGCCGCAGCGACGAACACCACGATGAGCAACCAGCTCCTCCTCGACACCCTCCGCCGGAACGCCCGCGTCACCACGCGGCACATCCGCACCGACTTCGTCGAGGTCGCCACCGCCACCGCCGTCCTCGGCTACGTGTGCCGGCAGGGCAAGGAGTACACGGCCCTGCGCGGCGACGACCCGGCCTGGGCACAGGAGATCGGGCGCTACGGCACGGAGTCCCTCGCGGTCGAGGCGCTGCGCATGCGCCGCGCCTGACGCACCGGAAGCACGTACGACGAAGGCCGCCCCGGACGGGGCGGCCTTCGTCGTGTCCGGAGGTCTCGTGGTCGCTCACGTGCTGCGCATGCATCTCGCGTTCGCAGGTCTCGTGCCCGCCGTCCTGGTCGCACAACGCGCCGCCCGAGATCGTTCCGGTCGCACGACGTGCCGCTGGCCGAGGACCTGAGCGGCATGTCTCGCGACCAGGAACCACGACCGGGTCCGGCCGGGTCCGGGTCCGGGTCCGGGTCAGGATCCGGCAGAGCGGTCCCAGGCGAGACCGCGGCGCTCAGGACCAGACGCGGCGGATGCCCCAGGTGCCGGTCCACGACTCGTCGGGCTCGAGCCAGCGCAGGCCCTCGCCGGAGTTCAGGGCGTTCGCGGGCGCGGTCATCGGTTCCACCGCCACGGCGAGCCCGGTGCCGTCGCCGCGGGGGAACTCGCGGGACGTGAAGACCTGCACGTACGGGAACGACTCGTCCTGCCAGAGCTCGACGCCGTCGCCCTCCGGGCCGTGCAGCGACGTGCGGCGCACGCCGTGCTCGTCGGCGGCGACGTCCCGGTACGCGGTGTCGAGGTCGGCGTCCCCGGCGCGCTGTCCGGACCGCAGGTCGTAGGGCGCGCCCTCGACGGACACCGTGCCGTCCGGGATCTTGTGCTCGTCGACCGTGAACGCCGTGGCGGCGTCGAGCGTGACGACGAGGTCCTCGGCGGGGGTGTCGCCCGCACGGAGGTACGGGTGCGCGCCGACCGCGAACGGAGCGCGGACGCCGGAGCGGTTGACGATGGTGTGGGTCACCCGGACACCGTCGTCGACGAGCTCGTGGTGCACGCGGGTCTCGAGCGTGAAGGGCCAGCCGTGCTGCGGGTGGATCGTCGCCTGCTGTTCGATCGACGACCCGGTCTGCGACACCACGCGGTACGGCGAGAACCGCAGCAACCCGTGCGAGGCGTTGCCGTACTTGGGCTCGGAGACGTCCAGCTGCTGCCGCTTCCCGTCGAGCTCCCAGACGGCACCGGCGACGCGGTTCGGCCACGGCACGAGCACGATGCCGTCGGCGCCCGGCGGCAGCGACGTCACCGGGAACGGCTCGGTCAGGTCGAACCCGGCGACCCGGAGCTCCCGGATCCCCGCGGCGACCTCGGTGACGACGGCCTCGACGACCCCGTCCGGTCCTGCGTGCCGGAGGTGGTACTGCCCTCCGGTGGGTGCTGCTGCGGTCATGGCTGCGACTTCCTTCCGTCTGGTGCTGCACGGCCGTCCTCGTCCGCCACGACCACCTCGACGCCGGCCGCCCGGATCGGAGCGACCGCGTCCGCCGTGACCCCGGCGGTGACGACGACGTCGATGTCCTCGAGCGGACGGACGACACCGAGGTGGGCCCGGCCGAACTTCGAGCCGTCCGCCACCACGACGGTACGCCGGGCCGCGGCGGCGAGCATCCGCTTCGCCTCGGTCTCGGGCAGGTTCACGTTCGTCAGGCCGTGCCCGACGTCGAGTCCGGTCCCCCCGAGGAACACCAGGTCGGCGGCGATCATCGGCAGCACGGCACCCATGAACGGCGCGACGAGGGAGTGCTGCAGTGGCCGGAGGGTGCCACCGGTGACGACGACGGTGAAGCGCGGGACCGCCCGCTCGAGCGCGAGTGCGGTGGTGAGCGAGTTCGTGACGACGGTGACGTCGACCAGGTCGGACCGCGCCACCAGGGCCTCCGCGACCGCCGCGGGCGTGGTGCCGACGTCGAGCACGACGCACTGACCCGACCGGACCAGGTCGGCCGCAGCGCGGCCGATCGCGGCCTTCGCCACCTGGTGCTCGACGGCGGTCTCCTCGAAGGGGCGCTCGGTGGAACCGACCCCGAGGCGGACCGCACCGCCGCGCACCCGCCGGATGCGGGCCTCCTGGTCGAGCAGGGCGAGGTCCTGGCGGACGGTCACCTCGCTCGTGCCCAGCGCCGCCGCGAGGGCGGCGGTCCGGACCAGACCGGGCGCGCCCTCGACGATGGAGACGATGCGGTCCTGCCGCAGCGGCGCGGGCAGCGACCCGGCGAGGAAGGAGAGGTCGTCGTCCACGACACGAGTTTCGCGCACTTACGGAGCCTTTCGCAACGCTTCACGAGCGCGGTAGGGTGGGTCGGTGATCACCAAGCGCGTGACGACGCTCGCCGACGGCCGCGAGCTCATCTACTTCGACGACGCCGACACGCAGCTGCCCGCCGAGCGCAGCATCGACCAGCGTGTCCTCGACCCCCGACCGGAGACGGCTCGGATGCGGCAGGACGTCCTGACCGGCGAGTGGGTGTCCATCGCGGCGAGCCGGCAGAACCGCGTGTTCCTGCCGCCGGCCGACCAGGACCCGCTCGCGCCGCAGACCGCCGCGAACCCGTCGGAGATCCCGAGCCGCTACGACGTCGCGGTGTTCGAGAACCGCTCGCCCTCGTTCGGACCCCTGCTCGAGGCCGAGGACGGCCCGGAGTCGCTCGAATCGCTGTCCGACGTCGGGCTCAACCGCCAGCTCCGGAGCGTCGGTCGTTGCGAGGTCGTGTGCTTCTCCCCCGAGACGAGCGGCTCGTTCGCCTCCATCAGCGAGTCACGCGCCCGCACCGTGGTCGAGGCCTGGGCGGACCGCACCGCGGCGCTGTCGGCGATGCCCGGCATCCAGCAGGTGTTCCCGTTCGAGAACCGGGGCGAGGCGATCGGCGTCACGCTGCACCACCCGCACGGGCAGATCTACTCGTACCCGTACGTCACGCCCCGCACGCAGCGGCTCCTCGCGTCGATCGAGCGCTTCGGTCCCGACCTGTTCGAGCAGCACCTCGCGAACGAGCGTGCCTCCGAGCGCGTGGTGCTGCAGGGCGAGCACTTCACCGCCTTCGTGCCGTTCGCAGCCCGCTGGCCGATCGAGATCCACATGCTGCCGCACCGGCACGTCCCCGACTTCGCCGGCCTGACCGACGCCGAGAAGGACGAGCTGGCGCACATGCACCTGCGGCTCACCCGCGGGCTCGACGCGCTCTACGACACCCCGACGCCGTACATCGCCGCGTGGCACCAGGCGCCGGTGCACACCGCGCGGGACACCGTGCGGCTCATGCTGCAGATCACGTCCCCGCGTCGCGCGGCGGACAAGCTCAAGTTCCTGGCCGGCAGCGAGGCCGCCATGGGTGCCTGGATCGGGGACCTCGTGCCCGAGAAGGCGGCCGAGTTCATCCGAGGAGGGATCGAACGCGCATGACGTTCCAGCAGGTCTACGGGTACGAGCCGGCGGTGCGGTACTCCGCGCCCGGCCGCGTCAACCTGATCGGTGAGCACACCGACTACAACGACGGCTACGTGCTGCCGTTCGCGATCGACCGCCGGACGGTGGCGTCGATCGCGCAGCGCGACGACCGGCTGATCCGGGTCGCGTCGGCCTTCGAGCCGGACGCGGTGCACGAGCTCTCGCTCGACGCGCTGTCGCCGGAGAACATGGACGGCTGGTCGGCCTACGTGTTCGGCATCGCCTGGGCGCTCCGCGAGCAGGCCGGAGCCGACCTGTCCGACAAGACCGGCTTCGACGTCTTCATCGAGTCGGACGTCCCGGTCGGCGCCGGCCTGTCGTCGAGCGCCGCGATCGAGTGCGGCGTCGCGCTCGCCTTCACCGACCTGTGGCAGCTCGGCCTCGACCGCAAGGCACTCGCCCGCGTCGGGCAGTACTCCGAGAACCACGCCGTCGGCGCCCCGACCGGCATCATGGACCAGTCCGCCTCGTTGCTCGGTGAGCAGGACGCGGTCGTCTTCCTCGACTGCCGCACACTCGACACCGCCGTGGTCGACCTCGCGCTCGAGGCCAACGGGCTCGAGGTCCTGGTCATCGACACCCGCGTCGAGCACGCCCACGCGACGGGCGGCTACAAGGCCCGGCGCGACTCGTGCGAGCGCGGCGCTGCGGCCATGGGCGTCGAGGCACTCCGCGACGTCGCCGTCGAGGACCTGCCCCGCGCACAGGAGCTCCTCGACGACGAGACCTTCCGACGGGTCCGGCACATCGTGACCGAGGACCAGCGCGTCCTCGACACGGTGCGCACGCTCCGCGAGCAGGGTCCGCGCGCGATCGGCGAGCTGCTCGTCGCCTCGCACGCGTCGATGCGCGACGACTTCGAGATCTCGGTGCCGGAGCTCGACCTGGCGGTCGAGACGGCAATGGCGCACGGCGCTGTCGGCGCACGCATGACCGGTGGCGGCTTCGGCGGTGCGGCGATCGCGCTGGTCGACCGGGAGGCCCGTGGCGCGATCACGGACGCCGTCACGTCCGCCTTCGCCTCGGCCGGGTACCGCGAGCCCACCGTGTTCACGGTGCACGCCGCGCAGGGCGCCCGGCGCGACTGACGCGCGGCAGCGCGAGGCGCCGCGCGCGGCGCCGCGCCTCGCGCTTCCGCACAACCGGAAGCGGCTCGCGCCACGGAGTCCCGTGG